>QEVM01000067.1 GCA_003576805.1 Pseudomonadota bacterium
GACCGAAAACGCCCCGAATGGGCGAAGCACCGCTCCGTCAACCGCTCAATCCCTCTGCCTCCGGCCGCTGCGATGCCGGTTGTTCAGAGGTTCCCTAGTCGGTCTCGTCGTCCTCGCCGGCGAAAACCGCGGGCAGCACCTGCTTCACGCTGATCGACGCGCTGCCGGGCGCGATCGCGAAGTAGCGGATGTCGACCACGAAGCCGGCGCGACCGGGGAACTCGCGCTCGAACGCCGCGCGCAGGCGCTCCACGACCGAGCGCGCCTGCGCCTCGTCGACGTCGCGCAGGAACAGCAGCGCGCGCTCGCGCGTCAGCCGGAAGATCTGGTCCTCGACGCGCAGCTCGCTCTCGAGGAAGGACACGAAGTCCGGGAACAGCAGATCGCCCTCGCGGGCGCCGAAGCCGACGACCACGGACGCCACGTCGTGCTGCGCGGCGAGCGTCTGGGTGCGCGCGAGCACGTCGCGCAGCTTGCGGGGGTCGTCGGCGCCTGAGTGAGACATGCTGATGGTCACGCGCCCCCTATCGACCGCACCCCGCGCGCCCTGAAGAGTACGGGATCGCGAGCGCGCAGCGGGACCGCGTTGCAGCGCAGCGCCCATGGTTTACCGTCGCACTTTCGGAGCGTTTCGTTGCGCGAGCCCTCCCAGGACGCACCGCCGGGCGACGGCGAGCCCGCCTCCGCGATCGACCCGGCGCTGCGACGCGCGCGCCGGGCCACGCAGCTCGCACGCGCGTTCGGGGCGCTCGTCGCGCTGACGCTCGGCCTGATCACGCTCGGCGCGCTGGTGCGGGCGCACGGCGCAGGACTCGCCTGCCCCGACTGGCCGCGCTGCTTCGGCGTCTGGCTGCCCGAGATGAATCTGCGAGTCGGCTTCGAGTGGAGCCACCGGCTGGTCGCGGGCGGAATCTCGCTGCTCTTCCTCGCGCTCTCGGCGCTGGCGCTGCGCGACGCCGAGCTGCGCCCGGCGGTGCGCCTGCCGATCGCCATCGCGGCGGTCGTGCTCGCGGTGCAGATCGTGCTCGGCGGCCTCACGGTGCTGCTCGGGCTCGCCCCGTGGACCGTCACGGCGCACCTGCTGACCGGCACCACGTTCGCGGCGTCGCTGCTGTGGATCGCGTGCTCGCTGCGCGACCGCGCCGCGCCGCGGCCGCGCCCGACGCTGCCGACCGGCTGCCGCCGCGCGGTGTGGCTCGCGAGCGCGCTGGTCGTGCTCCAGCTCGCGCTCGGCGGGCTGGTCTCGTCGCACTACGCGGGCCTCGACTGCAACGAGTGGCCGACGTGCCGCGACGGCGTGTGGTTCCCGACGTGGCAGGGCGGCACGGGGCTCCACCTGCTGCACCGCACCAACGCCTATCTCGTCGCGCTCGCGATCTGCGGCGCGTGGTTCTGGAGCCGCCGCCACGCGGGCGTCGCGCGGCCGCTGCGCTGGGCCGTCTGGCTCGTGCTCGCGCAGATCGGGCTCGGCGTCGCGAACGTCGAGCTCGGCCTGCGCGTCGAGATCACGGGCCTGCACACGCTGGTCGCAGCCGCGATCGCGCTCGCGATGGCGGCGGCGCTGCGCGAGACCTGGCTGAGGCCGGTCGGGACCGACGGGCCGCGCCGCTGCGTGGTGATCGTCGGCGCGGGCTTCGGCGGCGTCGCGACCGCGCAGGCGCTCTGCGACACCGCCGTCGACGTGCTGATCGTCGACCGCGAGAACTACCACGCGTTCCTGCCGCTGCTCTACCAGGTCGCGACGTCGGGGCTCTCGGCGCAGGACGTGACGCATCCGGTCCGCTCGATCCTGCGGCGCCTGCCGAACGCGGGCTTCCGCATGGGCGAGGTCGTCGACGTCGACCTCGCGGAGCGCGCGATCCAGCTCGCCGACGGCGCGCGCGTCCCGTACGACTTCCTGGTCCTCGCGGCCGGCAGCGACACCGAGTACTACGGCAACGCCAGCGTCGAGCGGCTCGCGTTCGGCCTGCACCACGTCGACGACGCGCTCGCGCTGCGCAATCACGTGCTGCAGTGCCTCGAGCGCGCGACGCAGACCGACGACGCGAACGAGCGCGAGGCGCTGCTCGGCTTCGTGCTGGTCGGCGGCGGCCCGACCGGCGTCGAGCTGGCGGGAATGCTGGCCGAGCTGCGCAAGCACGTCGTGCCGCGCGACTTCCCCGGCCTCGAGGCGTCGATGCGCGTGATCCTCGTCGAAGCCCGCGACCGCCTGCTCGCGGCGTTCCCGGAGAAGCTGACGCGGCGCGCGCTCGAGCAGGTGCGCGAGCTCGACATCGACGTGCGCTTCGGGGCGATGGTCGACGAGGTGGACGAGGGCGGCGTGCGCCTCTCTTCGGGCGAACGGCTGCGCGCGCGCACCGTCGTGTGGGCGGCGGGCATCCGCGGCGCGAAGCTCGGCGAGCGGCTCGGCGTGGCGCTCGCGCGCGGCAAGCGCGTGCCGGTGGAGCCGACGCTCGCGCTCGCGGAGCGGCCCGAGGTGTTCGTGATCGGCGATCTCGCGAGCGTGCGCGAGCACGAGCTGGTGCCGCAGGTCGCGCAGGCGGCGATGCAGCAGGGCAAGCGCGTCGCCGGCAACGTGCAGCGCGCGCTCGTCGGCGAGCCGCCGCTGCCCTTCTCCTACCGCGACCCCGGCACCATGGCGACGATCGGCCGCGACCGCGCGGTCGCGCACCTGTTCGGCGTGAAGCTCGCCGGCCGCATCGCCTGGCTGCTCTGGCTCGTCGCGCACATCGTCTTCCTCGCCGGCTTCCGCAATCGCGCGGTCGTGTTCGTGAACTGGATCTACAACTACTTCACCTACGACCTCGGCCTGCGCTCGATCGTCGGACGCACGCGGCCGCTCGCCGCCGAGGCGCACGGCGAGAACGCGCGGCGGCCCGCCGACGCGGCATAGCCGCGGGGCGTCTGCTAGAAAGCGGCGCGATGCGTCCCCACCAACTCTTCGCGGGCATGCCGGCCGAGCAGGCGCGCACGCTGCTCGACGCGCTGAAGGAGAAGGCGCCGATCGCGTGGGCGCAGGCGCTCGGCGTGACGGCGGGCGCGCTGAAGGCGCGGCCCGTGTTCCTGCAGCGCCAGCCGCCCGAGCGGCGCGCCGAGATGGTGCGCAAGGCGCTCGGCCGCGTCGTCGCGGACCCGATCGCCGAGGAGATGCTCGCGGTCTACTTCCTCGAGTGCCGCAACGAGCTGCTCGTCGAGTGGCTCGACGCGCTCGGCCTCGAGCACGACAAGGGCACGCTGAAGGGCGACGACCAGCCGGCCGAGCCCGACGCCGCCCGGCTCGAGAGCGCGCTCGCCGCCTACCGCGGCAAGGCCAGCGACGACGACCGCTCCGATCGCGAGCTGCTGCTGCGCGCCTTCGCCGCGCAGACTTCGATCGATTGGCCCGCGCTCGACCGCCTGCTCGCCGGCTGACGCGCCCCGCAAACGAACGCGCCCGCGGCCGTCGCGGGCCGCGGGCGCTCGGTCTCTCCGCCGCTCCGGGCGCTCAGCCCTTGAACATCTCCAGCATCATCTTCATCTCGTCGGCGATGCTGTCCGGGATGACGTACTTCGACGTGTCGCGGATCTCCGACACGTGGTCGCGCACCTGCTCGGGCGTCGGCTTGGCGCCCTTGCCCGCGAACCAGCCGGGCGTCAGGCCCACGAACATGCGCGCGTAGCGGCCGCCGCCGACCGACCAGATCGAGTGCGTCTCCTGGCACTGCTCCGACACGAGGTACGTCACGAGCGGCGTCACGCACTCGGGGTCGAGCGTGTCGGCGAGCGGGCCGAGCAGCTGCTCGGTGAGCCGCGTGCGCGCGACCGGCGCCAGCACGTTGCACTTGATGTTGTACTTGGCGCCCTCGAGCGAGAGCACGTTCGAGAGGCCGACCAGGCCCATCTTCGCCGCGCCGTAGTTGGTCTGGCCGAAGTTGCCGAGGATGCCGGCGTTGGACGCGGTGAACACGATGCGCCCGTAGCCCTGCTCCTTCATGTGCGCGAAGGCGGGCTGCGTCACGAAGAACGCGCCCTTCAGGTGCACGTCGACGACGGCCTCGAGGTCCTGCGGCTCGAGCTTGATGAAGGTCTTGTCGCGCAGGATGCCGGCGTTGTTGATGACGATGTCGATGCGGCCGAAGTGGTCGATCGCGGTCTGCACCATCGCCTTGCCGCCGGCGGGCGTCGCGACCGAGTCGTAGTTGGCGACGGCCTGACCGCCCGCCTCGTTGATCTCCTTGACGGTCTGGTCGGCCATGCTGGAGCCGCCGCCCGTGCCGTCCGCCTTGCCGCCGAGGTCGTTGACGACCACCTTCGCGCCGCGCGACGCGAGCTGCAGCGCATAGGTCTTGCCGAGGCCGCCGCCGGCGCCCGTGATCAAGGCCACCTTGCCGTCGAATCGGATGTCGCTCATGTCTCCCTCTCTTCCTTCGTCGTCTGCTGGGGATGCACGCCGGGGGGTTGCGCGCCTCGCGCGGCCGCGGCGATGCGAAGGGCGGCGCGCAGTCTAGGCGAATCCCAGGCGCGCTGCCCCGGCCGTCGCGACGGCGCAGGTGCGCGCCGCGCTTGTCGAAACGCGACGCGGCGCGAGCTACACCGGGACCGTGGAAGCGGTCGTGGCGGCAGCTGTCCCCTGGGCGACGCGATGCGTGCGCCGCGGTGTTCGCCGCGCCGGCGCGGCTGCGCTCGCCGCCGCGGCGCTCTGCGCGGTCGCAGCCGACGCGTGTCCGATCGAGCCGCTGCGGGCGGGCGATGCCGCGTGGTCGCAGCGCGCGGTGGGCGCGAACGACGACGGCCGCGCCGCCGACGCGCACGTGCTGCGCGCCGTCGACGCCTACGAGCGCGCGGTCGCGGAGGCGCCCGAGTGTCTCGAGGCGCACGGCAAGCTGCTGCACGCCTGGTACTTCGCGGCCGACCACGCCGCCCGCGACGACGAACAGCGGCGCGCGCGGCTCGACGCCGGCGTGCGCGCGTCGGAGCGCGCGCTGGCTGCGATCGCCGCGCGGCTCGACGGCGCGCAGCCGGCCGCCGTCTACGATCCGCGGCGGCTGCGCCGCGTGCTGCCGCCGCACGACCAGGTCGCGGCGGCGCGCGCGCACTTCTGGTCCGCGGTCGTCGTCGCGAGCTGGGCGCGCGCGCACGGCGTGCTCGACGCCGTCCGCACCGGGGCCGCGACGCGGGTGCGCGATTCCGCGACGGTGACCGCCGCGCTCGAGCCCGGCTTCGAGGCGGGCGGCGCGCACCGCTTGCTGGCCGCGCTCCACGGCGAGCTGCCGCGCATCCCGCTGCTGACGCCGTGGGTCGACGGCAAGCGCGCGCTCGAAGAGGCGGAGCGCGCGTACGAGATCGCGCCCGAGCACCCGAGCAACCAGCTCTGTCTCTCGCTGGTGCTGCTCGACGACGTGTCGGAGCGACGCGGCGAAGCGCTCGCGCTGCTGCGGCGGGTCGCCTCGCTCGAGCCCGCGGAGCGGCGCGTCGTCGAGGACCGGGCGCTGCGGCGCATGGCGCGCGAGCGGCTCGCGCGCGAGGAGGCCGCCACCGCGCCTCCCCCAACTCAGCGCTGAGCGGCGAGACGCGCGCGCCGGCGCCCCGGCGATCGGCCCGACGCATCTCCGTGCCACGCATCCGACGCTGCCGCCCACCTCGTCCAACAAAGGGGACGGATGCAGCGGACGAGGTGTGCGCGACGGGCTCGCCGCGGGCCGCCGCGTGGCTTGCGCGCGATCTGCGCGCCGGCAGCGGCGCTCGGCATGGTGCTCGCGGCGGCGACGCCCGCCGGCGCGCTCGGACTGCGCATCGACGCGAGCGCGGACGCCGCGCTGCCCGGTGAGGCGATCACCGCGACCGTCCGGTTGATCGGCGTCGAGTCCGCGCCGACCGGTGGGGTGGGCGCATTCGACATCCGCCTCGACTGGAGCGCAGGCGTCTTCGCCGTCGAGTCGGTCGCCCTGCTTTCCGCGCTCGGCGACACGACCGACGTGCTGGCGGCGACGGCGAACGGCGCGAGCCACGCGCGACTCACCGCCGTGTCGCTGCTCGCGCCCGACGCGCTCGCCGCGCTGCAAGGCGACGAGATCGCCATCGCCTCGGTCGTCTTCCGCGCGGTCGCGCCGGGCCGCACGACGCTCGGGCCGACGCTGTTCCGCGTCGGCGATGCGCTCGGCGCGTATCTCGCCGTCGATCACTTCGAAGGCGCGGTCTTGCGCGTCGTGCCCGAGCCGGGGTCACTGGCGCTCCTCGGCGTGGGCCTCGCGGCGGCCGCGCTCGCCCGGCAGCCGCGCCGATGAAGCGCCTCGTGGTGACGTTGCTCGGGCTGGTCACGGCGCTTCCCGCGCAGGCCGGCTTCTGGCTCCTCGTCGAGGAGGACGGCGGAACGCTGCACCGGGAGTTCACGGACGCGGACGGCACCTTCCACGCAGACGGAATCGACCCGAGCCCCGCCGTCGCGCTCGTCCACTTCGTGAGCCCGCACCCGAGCGGGAGCCACTGGTGGGACTTCCGCTTCGCGACGCTCTCCGACGCGTTGATCCCCGGTCCGTACGACGACGCCCGCGGATCGGAGACGGATTCGCCCGCCGGACATGGTCTCTGGGTCGTCGGCGACGAAGGCGGCTGCTACGACGGGTCCGGGCGCTTCGACGTCCTCGAGGCCGAGCGCGCGCCCGACGGCTCGCTGCGCCGCTTCGCCGCGCACTTCGCGCTGGCATGCCCGGGGCGGCCGATCCTGCGCGGGACGTTGTACTTCGACGCGTCGGGTCCCCCCTTTCCCCCGCCTGCCGACAGCGACGGCGACGGCGTGTTCGACTCGCAGGATCTGTGCGTCGACGTCCCGGATCCCGATCAGGCCGACGCGGATTTCGACCGCGTCGGCGACGCGTGCGATCCGTCGTACGACGTCACGTACCTCCTCTTCGACAGCACACCCGGCGACTGGGTGGGCCAGGGCTTGCGGCGGACGTACACGCGCACCGACGGCGGGTTCCACGCGATGCCGTACGGCGGCGGCGTGCGCGCCTACTTCGACGGCGGCTCGGACTTCTGGTCGATCGTCGTCCAGCCACCGCAGGGCCAGGCGTTGGTGCCGGGCGTGTACGAGGGCGCGTCCCGCTTCCCGAGCGCGACGCACGCGGGGCTCGAGTTCTCGGGCGACGGGCGCGGTTGCGCGGAGCCCTCGGGACGCTTCGAGGTCCTCGAGATCGCGACCGCCGCCACCGGCGAGGTCGAGCGACTGGCGGTGGACTTCCTGCAGCGCTGCGGCGCGACGGGCCCCGCGGTCGTCGGCTCGGTGCGCTGGAACGCGTCGCTCGCGTTCGGCGACCTTCCGGACGCGGACGGCGACGGGGTGCCCGACGTCGACGACGTGTGTCCCACGGATGCGGACCCGGCGCAGGCCGATCGCGACTGGGACGGGATCGGCGACGCGTGCGAGCCGGCCGCGCAGGCCGCGTTCGTGCTGCTCGACTCGGAGCCGGGCGACTTCATCGGTCAGGGGCAGCGGCAGCTGTTCTCGGCGGCCGACGCGACGATCACGGCGACGGCCGGCCTCGGCGTTTGGATCGAGGTCCACGTGTCGGAGCCGTTCCTCGATTCGTTGTCCTTCTTCTTCGATCCGCCGTTCGGGGAGCGGCTGAAGGTCGGAACGTATTCGGGCGCGATGCGATCCCCGTTCCAGGAAGGCGACGCGCCGGGTCTCAGCGTGTTCGGCAGCGGGCGCGGCTGCAACACGCTCACGGGGTGGTTCGAGGTGCTCGAGCACGAGGTCGACGCGCGCGGCCGGCTCCGCCGTTTCGCGGCGGACTTCGAGCAGCACTGCGAGGGCGCCGCCCCCGCGCTGCGCGGCTCCGTCCGCTACGGCTCGTCCTTCTACGCGGCGGCGGGCGATCGCGACGGCGACGGCGTCCTCGACGCGGCGGACGCGTGTCCCGACGCGCCCGACCCCACGCAGGCCGACGCCGACGCGGACGGTCTCGGCGACGCCTGTCACCAGGCGTGCGACGCGGACGGCAACGGCGCCGTCGATCTCCGCGACGTCGGCGCGGTGTTCGCGTCCCTCGACGCGCCGCTCGCGACGCCGGTCGACGTGCGCGACGCCGACGCCGACGGCCAGATCACCGTGCTCGATGCGCGGGTCTGCGCGCTTCGCTGCACGGCCGACGGCTGCGAGGAGACGTCGCTGGTCGAGATCCCGACTCCCGAGCCGGCGGGCGCGGCGCTCGGCGCGGCGGCGCTGCTCGCGCTCGGGGCGCTGCAGCGCCGCGCGCGGCGCGCCGCCGTCAGCTCGCCTGCGCGATCTCCTTCATCGCGCGGCCGATCTTCTTGCGCTTGTTGCGGTTGATCTCGCGCAGCTCGTCCATCGCCGCCTCGGCGATCGGATCGCCGACGACGCCTTCGGGCTCGCGCCCGAGCTCGCCGAGGTCGACCCACGCCTCGTACAGGTGGCGGGTGCGCTCGGTGATGATGCCGCCGTGCAGCAGCGTCTTGATCAGCACGCGGAAGATGTTGGTGTTCTCCTTCATCATCCGACGCCGGTCGGTGTCGGTGAAGGCCTCCATCACGGCGCTGCGCACCCACTGCCAGTCGAGCCCGAACTCGGGGTAGATCGCCTGCTTCTGCTCGGCGTTCACGAGGTTCATGAAGATCTTGTGGAAGCACGCCGCCGCCCAGTCCTCGACCTTGACGTGCTCTTCCTCGGTGAGCTTGGGCACGGTGCGCTTGGCCCAGATGCGGCCGAAGCGGTGGTGGAAGGCCTCGTCCGTCATCACGAGCTGCACGGTGCGGCGCAGCAGCGGGTCGTGGGTCTTGCTGTGCAGCGTCGCGAACGCGCCCATCGCGAGGCCCTCGATCAGCATCTGCATGCCGACCAGCTTCTTGTAGACCTCCGGCGCGAGCACGAGCTCGTTCATCAGGTCGCCGAGCGTCTTGCCGACCGGCAGCGGCGTGCCCCAGCGCGCGGCCACGTAGCGCGAGAAGGCCGTCACGTGGCGCGCCTCCTCGCGCGCCTGGTTGGCCGCGTACTCCTGCGCGCCGGGATCCCACAGCACGTGACACAGGCTCGCGGAGAGCGAGAGCGCGCCCTGCTCGCCGTGCAGGATCTGCGAGAGCGAGAAGCGCGTCACCTGGTTCGCGAGCCGGATCTGCTGGCCCTCGTCGAGCCGGTCCGCGACCGCGCAGTTGAGCTCGATCGTGAAGTCGCGCGGCATGATCGTCTCGTTCTTCGTGTCGAACGGCTGCGCGAAGTCGACGTACGCCGGGTCGAGCGGATCCCAGAAGTGGTCCTCGGTGGCCGAGATGATCTCGTCGAAGGCGCCGGTGCGCCGCGCGTAGCGATCCACCTCGATCATCGAGTCGAAGTCGTCGCGGTCGACGGTGTCGTAGATCGCGTCGTGCGTGATGTGGTCGGCCAAGTCGGTCTCCGTCGTGGGTATGGGTTCAGCGGGCGCGCGCTTCGGAAACGTGCAGGTGCGTGTAGACCGGGTGCAGGCGGACGAGGGTCTCGACGACCGCCTCGCGCGGCGCGCGCGACGGATCCTCGCCCCACCAGGCGACGACGCGGATCCACGAGGCGATCAGCGACTGCGCCGCCACGCCGGCGTGCAGGCCCGGATCCGCGGCGCCCTCCGCGATGCGCTCGCGCAGGCGCGCCTCGACGCCGGGGAAGAGCGCGTCGGCGATCTCGTCGCCGATCGCGCCGGCCTCGGGACCGCGGCCGAACACGATGCGCACCAAATCGCGCTGGTCGGCGGCGAACGCGACGAGCGCCTCCATGCGGCTGCGCAGGATCGCGAGCCGCTCGGGGCCGACGAGCGGACCGATCGCGTCGAGCCGCGCGCGCAGGTCGGCCAGCGTCGCGAACGCGATCTCGCGGAAGAGCGCGTGCTTGTCCGGGAAGTGGAGGTAGAAGGTGCCCGCCGCGACGCCCGCCGCGTGGGCGATCTGCGTGGTGGTGGTGCGGTGCAGGCCGTCGCGCGCGAAGAGCAGCGTGCCCGCCTCGACGAGCCGGCGGCGCGTCTCGGCGCGGCTGCGGGCGGCAGCGCCGACCGGCTCGCTCGCTCCGGTCGCGGCTGCATGGGAGCTGAAGCTCATTTCAGGGGGTGAACTCCACTTCAGTCGATGAGCGCAGCGTAGACGGGATCGGGCGCGGGTCAACGCGCGAGCGGCTACTTCCCGAGCGTGCGGCGCAGCACGACGCCGCCGACGCGGCGCGCGACCGCGCTCGGCACCGAGCGCAGCAGCGCGCCCAGCACCTTGTTGCCGCCGCCCGGGATGACCAGCAGGTCGCCGCTGCGCAGGCCCGCGAGCGACGCCTCCACGACCGCCTCGGCCGACATCCAGGCGAAGTCCGGGATGCCTTCGGTGCGCACGCCCGCGACGTCCTGGAACTCGGTGCGCGTGAAGCCGGGACACAGCAGCTGCAGGCGCACGCCCGTGCCGCGCAGCTCCTCGCTGACGGCCTGCGTGAACGCGTTGACGAAGGCCTTGGTCGCGGAGTAGGTCGCGTTGTACGGCCCCGGCTGGAAGCCCGCGAGCGACGACACGTTGATCACGCTGCCGTGTCCGCGCGCCTTCATCGCGGCGAGCGCGGCGTGCGTGAGGCGCAGCAGCGCGAGCACGTTGAGCCGCACCTCCTCCTCCTCGCCGTCGCAGTCGAGGTCCGCGAACGCGCCGCTCGTGCCGAAGCCCGCGTTGTTGACGAGCAGCTCGAGCGTCGGCTCCGCCGCGATGCGCGCCTCGACCGCGCGCACGCCCTCGCTGGTCGTGAGGTCCGCGACGAGCACGTCGACGCGCCGCCCGTGGGTGCGCGCGAGCCGCTCCGCCAGCTCGTCGAGCCGCTCGCGCCGGCGCGCGACCAGGACGAGGTCGTAGGCGTCGCGCGCGAGCCGCTCCGCGAACGCCGCGCCGATCCCCGCCGACGCGCCCGTCACGAGCGCCAGCCGGTGCGGGCCGCCCGGCGACGCCTCGCGCGAATCAGGAGTGGACGGCGCTTGGCTCATGCGGTGCGGTGCTCCGTGACGGGATCCGGGCATGGTGCGCTGCGCGCCGCGGCCGGGCAAGCGCGCGCGGCGCGGCGCTCCGCCTCAGTCGCGAGCGTCGCCGACCAGCGCGAGCACGCGCTCGGGCGGACGGCCCACGACGGCGCGCGCGCCGCGCACAGCGATCGGGCGCTCGATCAGGATCGGGTGCGCCGCCATCGCGCGCAGGATCGCGGCGTCCGAGGCGCCGTCGCCGAGGCCCGCCTGCGCGTACGCAGTCTCGCTCCGCCGCACCCACTGCGCGGGCGGCGCGCCGAGACGCGCGGCGAGCTCGCGCAGCTCGTCCTCCGAGAGCGGGTCCTCGAGATAGCGGCGCTCGCGGAACGCGACGCCGCGCTCTTCGAGCAGCGCGCGCGCGGCGCGCGACTTCGAGCAGCGCGGGTTGTGGAGCAGCACGAGCTCGTCAGGAGCGGCGGTGAGCGGCGCCATGCGGACCTCCGCGCGCGACTCTAGCCGCGGTGGTCGTCGCCGCACGGCTGCGCGATGCTGCGCGGTCGTGAGCTTCCTGACGCGACTCCTGGGCAAGGCCGGCCGCTCGGCGGGCGCGGGCGAGACCGAATCCGTGCGGCGCATCGCGGCGCGCCTCGAGCGTCTGCCGCAGGAACGCGCGCGCCATCTCGCGGCGTTCGCCTACGTGCTGGCGCGCGTGGCGAACGCGGACCTCCGCATCACCGAGTCCGAGACGGACGCGATGCAGGAGCTCGTGCAGCGGCACGCCGGCCTCTCCGCGGAAGAGGCGGCGCTCGTCGTCGAGATCGCCAAGTCGCAGGCGCGCCTGCTCGGCGGCACCGAGAACTACGTGGTGACGCGCGAATTCCGCGACGTCTCGACGCGCGAGGAGCGCGTGCGGCTGCTCGAGTGCCTGTACGCGGTGGCGGCCGCCGACGGCTCGATCGAGAGCGGCGAGAGCACCGAGATCCACAAGATCGCCGAGGAGCTCGGCTTCCTGCGCGAGGAAGCGATCGCGCTGCGCGCGGCGTGGCGCGACAAGCTCTCGGCGCTGCGCAACCTGCCCGGGCGTTCGTAGCGCGCAGTCGCGCGCGGACGCGCGAACGCGTCGCGCAGCAGCTAGCGGCGCACGCGGCTGCCACTACATTGCCGGGCCCAGGAGGAATCATGGCCACGAAGAAGAAGTCGCCCGCGAAGAAGTCGTCGCCGAAGGCGCGCGCCGCGAAGCCGCGCGCCGCCAAGCCCGCGGCGGCGAAGGCGGCGAAGAGCTCGGCGAAGAAGGCGAAGCCGGCGGCGGCGGGCGCGGACGTCGTCTACTCGGACGTGCGCCGGACGCTGTCGTCGCGGCTGCTCGGAAGGCTGCTCGGCTGACGCGCCCTAGGAGCGGACGAGCAGCAGCGTCTTCGGGTCGAGCGCGACGTGCAGGGCCGCGACGTCGGGATTGTCGTGGTCCTTCAGCGCGCGCAGCGCGACCGAATCGCGGCCCGGCTCGAGCGCGAGGATCACGCTGAAGGAACGCTCGAGCGGGCGCAGCGCGGCCGGCAGGCTCGCGATGCGCTCGCTCGGGACGGTTTCGCCGAGCCAGACCTCGGCCTGCACGTCCTTCGCGGCGGCGGCCCAGTCGGCCATCTCCTGCGCCGAACGCTGCGCGACGCCCAGGCCGTCGACGACCACGAGCTCGGGGCGCGGGCCGACCTCGGCCTCGAGCGCGATCGCCTCGCGCAGGCGCTTGGCGTCGAAGGCGCCCTCGGCGTAGACGCGGATGCGGCGCAGCTTGTCGAGCTCGGCGCGCACCGCGACGTGATTCTCGTCCAGGTGGGTCGTCGTCGCGAGATCTTCGAAGACGGTGTCGTAGTAGTCGCGCACGTGCTGGACGTTCTGTCCGAGCGCGACGTGCAGGACCGGCTTGCCGTGCAGCAGCTCGTCGAGCGCCACGCCGACCAGGAACGACGTCTTGCCCACGCCCGGCCCGGCGAGGACCAGCCCGAGGTTGCCGCAGCCGAGGCCTCCGTGGAGACCTTTCTCGAGCAGGCGGAGCGGCGATCGGGCGTTGAGGTAGCGGCGGTACATCGGTCTTCTCCGTAGGGCGGCGGGGTCGCGAGGCGCGATCGGACGGCTCTACTCGTCCTCGATCTTGCGGCGGTCCGCGTACTTCTCGAGCAGCTCCTTGGTGACCTCGTTCGGGCACGGCAGATAGCGCGCGAACTCCATCGAGAACTCGGCCTTGCCCTGCGTCTGCGAACGCAGGTCGGTCGCGTAGCCGAACATCTCGGCGAGCGGCACCTCCGCCTCGACGCGGCAGAAGCCGGCCTCCTCGGTCGTCCCGATCACGGTGCCGCGGCGCTGCATCACGGTCTTCAGCACCGCGCCCTGGAACTCGGCCGGGCCTTCGACGGCGAGCTTCATCACCGGCTCGAGGATGATGGGCTTGGCCGCGCCGTAGCACGAGCGGAACGCGCCGCGCGCCGCCGAGATGAACGCCATCTCCGACGAGTCGACCGCGTGCGACTGGCCGTCGTTGACGACGACGCGCACGCCGATCGTCGGGAAGCCGATCAGGCGGCCCTTCTCGAGCGCCGAGGCGAAGCCCTTCTCGACCGCCGGCATGTACTCGGTCGGGATCGCGCCGCCGCGCACCTCGTTGGCGAACTCCCAGACGCGGTCGTCGCCCTCGGGCAGCGGCTCGATGTAGCCCGCCACCTTGCCGTACTGGCCCGAGCCGCCGGTCTGCTTCTTGTGCGTGTACGAGAACTCGGCGCGCTGCGAGATGGTCTCGCGGTAGGCGACCTGCGGAGCGCCCGTCTGCACCTCGACCTTGTACTCGCGCTTCATGCGCTCGATGTAGACGTCGAGGTGCAGCTCGCCCATGCCCGAGATCACGGTCTCGTTGCTCTCGGGATCGACGTGCGTGCGGAAGGTCGGGTCCTCGCGCACGAAGCGGCCGAGCGCCTTCGCGAGGTTGTCCTGCGCCTTGTTGTCCTTCGGCTTGATCGCGACCGACACCACCGGCGCCGGCACGTGCATCGACGACATCGCCACCGAGATCGAGCCGTCGGTGAAGGTGTCGCCCGAGGCGCACTCGATGCCGAACAGCGCGACGATGTCGCCCGCGCCCGCCGAGTCGATGTCCTCCATCGAGTCGGCGTGCATGCGCACCAGGCGGCCGACCTTGTGGCGCCGGCCGCTGCGCATGTTCTCGATGTTGCCGCCCTTGGCGAGCGTGCCCTGGTAGACGCGCGTGTAGGTGAGCTGCCCGTAGCGGCCCTCTTCGAGCTTGAAGGCGAGCGCGACGAGCGGCTTGTTCGGGTCCGACGGCAGCACGATCGGCGCCTCGTCCGCCGAGAGGTCCACCGCCGTGTTCTCGACCTCGGTCGGGCTCGGCAGGTAGCGGACGACGGCGTCGAGCAAGAGCTGCACGCCCTTGTTCTTGTAGGCCGAGCCCATGAAGACCGGCGTCAGCTCGCGCGTCAGCGTGCCGCGCCGCACCGCCGCGTGGATCAGCTCGGGCGTGACGGCGTCCTCGAGGATCGCCTCGGTCAGCTCGTCCGAGAACATCGACACCGCGT
The DNA here is from genome assembly GCA_003576805.1 of Pseudomonadota bacterium. Lineage (GTDB taxonomy): Bacteria > Myxococcota_A > UBA9160 > UBA9160 > PR03 > PR03. The sequence continues at coordinate 14,522 of QEVM01000067.1, forward strand.
CGAGCATCTTCTCGCGCGCCGCGTTCGCCTCGTCCTGCAGCTCGGCCGGGATGGGGCCGCGCACGACCTGCTCGCCCTGGTCGCCGTGGAAGTTCACGGCCTCCATCGTGACGAGGTCGATCACGCCGTCGTGCTTGGCCTCGACGCCGATCGGGATCTGCATCATGACCGCGTTGTGCGCGAGCTTGTCGCGCAGCTGCTCGGTCACGCGGAAGGGGTTCGCGCCGGAGCGGTCGAGCTTGTTGATGAAGGCGAGCCGCGGGACCTTGTAGCGCCGCATCTGGCGGTCCACGGTCAGCGATTGCGACTGCACGCCCGCCACGCCGCACAGCACCAGGATCGCGCCGTCGAGCACGCGCAGCGACCGCTCCACCTCGATCGTGAAGTCGACGTGGCCCGGCGTGTCGATCAGGTTGATGTGGTGGTCGTCCCAGCTCGTGTAGGTCGCGGCGGACTGGATCGTGATGCCGCGCTCCTTCTCGAGCTCCATGAAATCCATCGTCGCGCCCGCGCCGTCCTTGCCCTTCACCTCGCTGATCTTGTGGATCCGCTTGGTGTAGAAGAGGATGCGCTCGGACAGCGTCGTCTTGCCCGAGTCGATGTGGGCGCTGATGCCGATGTTGCGGATGCGAGAGAGATCTGTGGTCATGGCGGCGGCTCTGGGGCTCGGGCCGGCAGACCCCGGAGGGGCCTACCCGAGCGGGCTTGCGGAGTTGGTGGTCGATCTCGGCCCACAGCCTCGGAGGACGGCTCTGGCCGGCTGGCGTGCTTCCGAAAAAACGGGGGTCTGATTGGGGCGCGGAAGCTAGCGGAGTCGTGCGCCCGCTTCGACCCCCGCGTCGGCGGCCTGGGCCGCGGGCACCTTCGCGCCGTCCGCGACGCGGAGCTTGCCAATCATGAGCACGCCTCCGCGCGCCGCAATGGCCAGCCGGCCGCCGTCGGGGCCGAGCACCGTGCCGGGCTCCGCGCCGGGATCGCGCTGCGCGAGCCGGGCGTCGAACAGGCGCACCACCGCGCCGTCTGCGCGCTGCGCGTGGGCGCCCGGCTGCGGATCGCAGCCGCGCACGAGGCGATCGAGCTCCAGCGCCGAACGGCTCCAGTCGATGCGCGCGACCTCGTCCGTCACGAGTCCCTGGAAGCTCGCCCCTGCCTCGCCCTGCGCGCGCGGCCGCGCGACGCCGCGGTCCACCGCGTCGACCGCCTCGATCACGGCCTCGACGCCGAGCGGATAGAGCTTGTCGAAGTAGAGGCTCGCGGCGTTGTCGGTCGGCGCGATCGCGACGCCGCCCTTCTGCACGACGATCGGGCCGGTGTCGACGCCGGCGTCGGGCACGAACACGGTGACGCCGGTCTGCTCGGCGCCGAGGATGATCTGCCACGGGATCGCCGCGCCGCCGCGATACGCGGGCAGCAGCGAGGGATGGAAGCAGAGCGAGCCGAGCGGCGGCGCGTTCACGATCTCGGGCGGCAAGATGGCCGTCGTGTACGGCATCACGTTCAGCTCGGCGCCGAGCGTCGCGTACTCGGCCACGCGCTCGGGCATCGCCTGGCCCTGCCGGCGGAACGCCTTGTAGCGGAAGCTGCGAAGACCGCGCTTCTCGGCCTCCTCGGCGAGCGGGTCCGGGCGTCCCGTCGACGGCGGCGCGTACACGGCGACGATCTCGTGGCCCGCGTCGGCGAGGCGCACGAGCACGTCCTTCGCGAAGGCGGCCTGTCCGAAGAGCGCGATGCGGCGGGGCATGGAACCTCGGGAGTGGCGCGGCGCGTCTCAGGGCGCCTTGGAGCGGTCGCCGACGGTACCGCGCGGCCGCGCCGGAATCCCGTGCACGAGCGTGTGATCGGGCACGTCGCGATTCACCAGCGAGCGCGCGCCGACGACGACGTGCGAGCCGATCCGCACGCCGCGGATCACGGTCACGTCGGAGGTGATCCACACGTGATCGCCGAGCGTGATCGGCGCGCCGCGCTCCGCGTGCTCGGCGTCGAGGGCGTGCTGGTCGGAGTCGATCACGCGGCAGCCGGGCCCGATCCAGGTGCGGCGGCCGCCGACGATCGCGTGCTTCGCCGACAGATGGCAGCCGTTCAGCCAGGAGTCCTCGCCGAGCACGAGCCGCGCGCCGGCGAACACCGAGATGTGGATCGGCTCGAGCTCCGTGCGCAGCCAGGTGCGGTCGCCGATCTCGACGTGCGCGCCGGGCCCGAGCAGGAACGTCAGCGCGCCGGCGGTGCGCTCGGTGGCGACGTGCGCGCCGATCCGCAGCACCGCGCCCGGCCCCATGCGCACGTGCGCCGCCGCGAAGTTGGTGCTCGCGGTGGGATGGAGCTGGAAGCCGGGATGCAGCGACGCGAGACGCGCGAGGCGGCGGCGGTCCCAGGCCTGGATCGCGCGCAGCAGCCAGACGTCGCGGCGACGCGGCAGCGCGCGCGCCTCAGCTCGGGCCGGGATCCGGGCCGGGCCCCATCTGTCCTTCGCGCAGGCGGAAGGTGATGAACCCGTGCGTGGGGTCGTACGGAGAGAGCCCGACCTGCACGCGATCGCCGGGGATCACGCGGATGCGGAAGCGGCGCATGCGGCCCGAGAGCTGGGCGGTCACGGTCTGACCCGAGTCGAGCCCCACCTGATAGCGGCCGCCGCCGAGAATCTTCTCGACGGTGCCGGTCGCCTGGATCAAGTCGTCGCGTGCCACGTGCGGGCGCTCGCCTCCTCGGAACGCGAGGGGTTTAGCACTTGAGCGGGACACTGGCAGCGGCGCGCGCGCAGCGACCGCGATGCTGCGCTCGATGCGGATCGCGCGAACGCGCGCGTCGACTGCACCACCGTGACTCGCGACCACCGAACTCGCTGCGGCGCGCGCCGCGTCTGGGCGCGACGTCGACCCGGATGACGCGGCTTCGAGCCCTCGATTTCCAGGTCCCCCGTGATAGATTCGCGCCCCTTCCAGGTTCGCCTCGCGCGCGGAGAGGTGCCGGAGCCTGGTTGAACGGGCCTGACTCGAAATCAGGTGTACCCGTAAGGGTACCGGGGGTTCGAATCCCTCCCTCTCCGCCAACTCTCGCTTCGCGAGCCTTCCGCGGTTCCTCACGACTCGGCCGTCGCCGCCGCCTCGCCTGCGGGCTCGATCTCCTCGCGGCCGATCCAGCTCATGAAGAGTTGGTACCCGACGGCCAGCAGCACGGGGCCCAGGAACAGGCCCACCATCCCCGCGGCGATCATGCCGCCGATCACGCCGATCAGGATGACGGGCATCGGCGAATCGACGCCCCGACCGAGCAGCAGCGGCTTCAGGGCGTTGTCGGACATCCCCGCGACCAGGAGATAGATCGTCCAGGCGACGTTGCTCGCAATCGCCGCGTCTCCCGTCCACCACAGATGCGCGACGGCCGGTAGCGAGACCACGAGAGCCGGTACCTGCGCGATGCCGAGCAGCATCGCGACGAGCGCGAGCAGGCCCGCGGCGGGGATCCCGGCCAACGCAAAGCCGACACCGAGCAGCAGCGCCTGCACGAAGGCGACGCCGATCACGCCGACCGCGACGGATCGGATCGTCGCGGTGATCAGCCTGTAGACGCGAGGTCCGCTGACGCGGCCCGCGAGACGATCGAGGACGCGCCCGGCCGCTCGTCCGCCCGGTTCGCCGTACGCCATCATGACCCCGGCAACGACGAGCGACGCGAGGAACAGGGCGACGTCCGCCATCGTTCCCGCCGCGGTGGAGAGCACGCGTCGCACGACGTCGCCGAGCTGTGGCTTCAGGCTCTCGAGAAACGCCCGCAGATCCGTCGCCGCCGCGCTCCACGCGGCGAACAAGCGGTCGCCGATGAGCGGCCACGCGGCGACCGAGGGATCGGGCGGCGTGATCGTCACCGCAGCGGCCGCGAACGCCGTGTACGCGGCGTGCATCTGGCCTGCGAACAGACTGCTGAGCGCGAGCGTCGGCAGGCCGAGCAGCAGGAGCGAGGCGAGGACGATCCCCGTCGCGGCGAGGCCTTCGCGGCCGCCGAGTCGCGTCGAGAGCCGGCGATGCAACGGATACATGGCCACCGCGAGGATCAGACCCCAGAGCACCAGGTTCACGAAGGGCGCGAAGATCCGAAGGCAGGCGAACACGAGAAACGCGACGAGCGCGATGCGGATGACTGCGTCCAGCAGGTCTTCCGAGAGGAATCGCCGGATGGCCGGATCGCCGGTGCCGTCCGGCATGCTTCGCTCGTTGGCTCCAGGACTCATCGGACCTCACGCAGTGCAGAAGATGCGGATTGGAACCGTACCTGCGATCCGCGTTGCCTGACTCAGCCCTCCCCTTCACGGGATGTACCAAAGTCGTCCTGGAACGCTTGCCACGCGACGACGCGCCCGAGCCGAGCACCGCCCGGCTCGGGCGCGTTCCTCACGACGCGGTCCGAGAGCCCGTCTCGGGCTTGCTCTTCTTCTTCGGCGGCTTCATCGGCTTGAGGATCGCGGCGACGATCGTGACGAGCATCACGATCGCCGGAGCGCCCCATTGCCACGGCGTCCCCTGGAAGCCGATCGCGACGAACACCGCCGCGAAGATGCCGAGCAGGAACACGTTGACGTTGAAGTTCACGCGGATTCTCCCGCGCGCCGCGCGCGTGCGCGGCGCGCCCACGAGGCGAGACGGCGCGCGCGCGCACGGCCGGGCACCTCCCGGTCGCGCAGCGGCGCGGCGCCAGACTCCGAACGGAGATGGGAGAGCGCGGCTAGACGTCGGACGTGGAGGTCGCGTGCGCGAGGCACCAGCGCTGCACGGGGCGACACGGCGGAACGTCGACGCCGTCGGTGCAGCGCGGCGGGGCGGCCGCGCGCTGCGGCGGCGCGGTGCGCACGCTGCGCAGCGGCAGGACGAGCCGCGACCCGCTGCGCGGCGGGGGCGCGTCGGCCGCGCGCTTGGGAAGGACGATGGCTTCGGGCTGGATCGGCGCGTCGTCGAAGGCGGGCTGCGAGGCGTCGTCGTCGCCGCGCTCGGCATCCGAGGACGGCGCGAGCGCCGAAGCCGCTGCGAGCGACGCGTCGTCGGCGTCGGCAGGGTCCGACGCGAGCGCGGCCGGGCCCGCCGCCGCGAGCGCGAGCGCGGCGATCAGCACGTGCGCCCACGCGCGGGCGAGCCCCACGACTCGCGAGCGGACGGCGGTCTCGGCGGAATGGGCGCGCAACGTCGGGGACCCTCGCACGGCGTTCAGCTTGGCACGAATGCCAGCGGCGCGCCGCACACCGCGTCGGCGGCGCGCGGCGGTGGAGTCACGCGATCAACACGACCTTCCCGACGTTCTTGCGCGCCGTGAGCAGGCCGTGGGCCTCGCCGGCGCGCTCGAAGGGCAGCGCCGCCGCCACGACCGGCCGCGCGCCGCGCTTCCACACCAGCTCGAGCGCCGGCACGAGCCAGTCGGCGAAGTCGCCGAACTCGTCCCAGAGCGCGAGCGCGTTGAGGCCGATCACCGTCTTCGAGGCCTGCATCTGCCCGACGAGGCCGAAGCGCGGCATCGCGAGCAGGCCGCGCAGCGCGGCGACGAGGCTGCGCCGCTCGCCCGTCACGATCGACGAGGCGCCGAAGCAGACGAGCCGCCCGCCCGCGCGCAGCAGCTCGTAGCTGGCGCGGAAGCTGCGCCCGCCGATCGCGTCCATCACGAGGTCGAGCTTCGGGACCTCCTCCTCCCAGCCCGGCTTCGTGTAGTCGAGCGCGTGGTCGACGCCCTGACGCACGATCGCGTCGTGTTTCGCCGGCGACGCGGTGCCCCACACCTCGCAGCCGCTCGCCTTCGCGATCTGCGTCGCCGCGATGCCGACGCCGCCGGCCGCGGCGTGGATCAGCACGCGCTCGCCGGGCTGCACGTTGCCGTAGCGGCGCAGCGCGGCCCACGCGGTCGCGTAGTTCACCGGCACCGCGGCGGCCTCCTCGAACGTCATGTCGTCGGGGATGCGCGCCGCGTCGCCCGCCCGCGCGACGACGCGCTCCGCGTAGCCGCCGAAGCGCGTGCCCGCCATCACGCGATCGCCGACACGGAACTCGGTCACGCCGGCGCCGAGCGCCGACACCGTGCCCGCGACCTCGTAGCCCACCACGCACGGGGGCTTCGGCGCCGCCTGGTAGAGGCCCATGCGCGCCATCACGTCGGCGAAGTTGACGCCGGCGGCGCGCACCGCGACCTGCACCTCGCCCGGCCCCGGCTGCGGCTCCGCGCGCTGCTCGACCCGCAGCACCTCCGGCCCGCCGTGCCGCGTGATCACCACTGCTCGCATCGCAACCTCCTGCGCGCTCCGCGCGCTACGCCATGAACAGGCCGCCGTTGACGTCGAGCGCGACGCCGTTCACGTAGGACGCGTCGTCGGAGGCGAGGAACGCAATCGCCGCGGCCTGCTCGTCGGGCGTGGAGAGGCGCGGAATCGGCATCAGCGCCTGGAGCGCCGCGGAGTGCGCGGCGCGCTTCTTCGCGACCGCCTCGCCCTGCGCGGCGCCCGCCGCGGCCGCGCTGCGGATCATCGGCGTGTCGACGGCGCCCGGGCAGATCGCGTTGACGCGCACGCCGCGCGGGCCGAAGTCGAAGGCGAGGTGGCGCGTGAGCCCGAGCAGTCCCGCCTTGCTCGCGGTGTAGGCGAGCCCGCCGAGCGCGCTCTTGGTGCGGCCCGCGAGCGACGAGACGTTCACCACGGCGCCGCGCCCGCGCTCGGCCATGCCGGGCACGATCGCGCGGCACAGGAAGAAGGGGCCCGCGAGGTTCACGGCGAGCACGCTCTGCCAGAGCGCGTCGTCGAGGCGCTCGAGCGGGAGCCCGCCCGGATCGCCGATGCCCGCGACGTTGGCGAGCACGTCGAGCGGGCCGAGCGCGCGCTCGACGTCGCGCGCGAGCGCCGTGACGGCTTCGCTCGACGCGACGTCGCAGGCGAAGCCGTGCGCGGCGCCGCCCGCCGCCGCGATCTCGCGCGCAACGCGCTCGGCGCCCGCGCCGTCGCGGTCCACCGCGGCGAC
>QEVM01000068.1 GCA_003576805.1 Pseudomonadota bacterium
AGCCGCGCGTCGCAGCGCAGCGCGAGCCCCGCGGCGCGCGCGATCGCCTCGGCGGTCTCGCGCGCGCGGCGCAGGTCGCTCGCGACGAGCGTCTCGAAGTCTTCCTTCGCGAGCGCGTCCGCCAGCGCGCGCGCCTGCTCGCGGCCGCGCAGCGAGAGCGCGGGATCCGCCTGTCCCTGCCAGCGGCCGAGCGCGTTCCACTCGCTCTCCGCGTGCCGGATCAGCCAGACCGCGCTCACGCGCCCGCTATCTCCCGGTCCGCGCAGCGGGACGCCCGCCGGGGTCGGCCTTCGCTTCGCGCTTCGGGCGCGTCCGCGGAACCTCGCGCCCGATCGCGATCAGGCACTGGAGCAGCCGCAGCAGCTCGACGTTGAGGAACGGCTTGCCGCTCGTGCACAGCGCCGCCGACAGCTCGCGATCCGGATCCGCCCACGCGACGACGTTGGTGAAGCCGAGGTGTCCGAAGGCGTGCCGCGTACCCGGGCCGAACAGCGAGAGCCAGTCGGCGCCGAGCATGAAGCCGAGCCCGTAGCGGAGCGGCAGGCCGAGCGTGAAGTCGAGCTCCCAGAGGCTCTGCTCGGTGCGCGCGCGCCGCACCGTGCGCGGCTCGAACACGCGGGCGCCGTCCAGCGCGCCGTCGGTGCGCAGGCACTCGAAGAAGGTGCACAGGTCGCGCGCGTTCGCGACGACGTTGGCCGCCGGCAGGATGCCGGCGAGGAAGCGCGGATCGTGCGCGATCTCGAGCACGCGCTCGACCGGCGCGCCGAGCGCGCGCGCCAGCACCGTCGAGAACGGCGGGATCGGCGCGAGGCCGGTGATCGCGTCCTTCGCGACCGCGTGGACGTCCGCGGGCTCCACGCCGTACGAGAGCCAGCGCAGGCCGAGCTTGGCGCGCACCTCCTTGTCGAGCACGCTGCGGATGTCGGTGCCGGTCGCGCGGCGCACGACCTCGCCGAGCACGAAGCCGCCGCTCACGGCGTGGTAGGCGAGCTCGCGCCCCGGCCGCGACACCAGCGGCATCGCCGCGAGCATGCGCACGATCTGCTCCGGCGTCTCGAGCAGGTCGAGGTCCATCGCGCCCTCGGGCAGGTTCGGGATGCCGGCGCGATGGCACAGCACGTGCGCGATCGTGATGTGCCGCTTCGACCCGACGCCGAACTCGGGCAGGTACTCGCAAACGGGATCGTCGATGTGCAGCGCGCCGCGTTCGTCGAGCAGGTGCACGACCATCGCCGTCACCGCCTTCGACGCCGAGTAGATCCGGAACGGCGTGTCGGGCGTGGCCAGCCGCTTCGGCGTGTCCGGCGGGTCGAGCGGGGCGTTGCCCGCGGCGTGCCCGATCGTGCGGTCGAGCACGATCGCGCCGCGGTGGCGCACGCAGAGCTGGAGCGCCGGATACAGCCCGGTCCGGTAGAGCGCCTGCGCGCTCCGCCAGATCGCCTCCACGTTGGCGCGCGTGAGGTGCACCTCGCGCGCCGGCACCTCCTCGGCGCGCGACGTCACCGCATCGAGATCGCGCGGGATCCGGCAGACGCGCTTGAAGGGTCGCATGGACAGCGCCGCGAGATCGAGGAGATCCATCGCAGGAAGAGTAACCGCGGGCGCGCGCTGGTGACATGCGCAAGCGATGCGCAGCGGAGCCAGGCGCGTCCGAGTCGTTCAGCCGCCGGCCGCGAGCAGCGCGCGCAGCGACGGCGCGAGCGCGCGGAACGCGCGACCGCGGTGCGACGCGGCGTCCTTCTCCGGCGCGGCCAGCTCGGCGAACGTCCGCGCGCCGACTTCGAACACCGGGTCGTAGCCGAAGCCCGCGCCGCCGCGCGGCGCGCGCGCGATGCGGCCCTCGCAGACGCCGCGCGCGGTCGCGCGGCGCCCGTCGGGCGTCGCGCACGCGGCCACGCACACGAAGCGCGCGCCGCGCTGCGCGTCGTCGACACCATCCAGTTTCGCGAGCAGGAGCGCGTTGCGCCCGGCGTCGTCGAGTCCGGGCCCGCCCCAGCGCGCCGACTGCGGGCCGGGCGCGCCGCCGAGCGCGTCCACCTCGAGGCCCGAGTCGTCGCCGAGCGCCGGATGGCCGGTGGCGTGCGCCGCGGCCTCCGCCTTGGCGAGCGCGTTGGCCTCGTAGGCGTCGCCTTCCTCGGGCAGCGCGACGCTCTCCGGCAGCGGCACCAGCTCGATCGGGAGCCCGCACAGCAGCGCCGCGATCTCGCGCAGCTTGCCGGCGTTGCGCGTCGCCAGCACGACGCGCGTGCGCGGCTCAGGCATCGCGGCGCGCGCGCGCGACCGCTTCGTGCTGCGCCTTGGTGATCTCGGCGATCGCGCGCTGCGCGAGCCCGGTCATCTGCGCGAGCTCGTCGGGCGCGAAGGTCCCGTGCTCCGCCGTGCCCTGCACCTCGACGAAGCGGCCGCGCCCGGTGGCGACGACGTTCATGTCGACGTCCGCGCGCGCGTCCTCCTCGTACGGCAGGTCGAGCACGACGCGCCCGTCGACGATCCCGACCGACACGGCCGCGACCGAGTCCGCGAGCGGGTCGTTCGCGAGCGCGCCGCGCGCGCGCAGCCGCGCGACCGCGATCGCGAGCGCCGTGTACGCCCCCGTGATCGACGCCGTGCGCGTGCCGCCGTCGGCCTGGAGGACGTCGCAGTCCACCCACAGCGTGCGCTCGCCGACGCGGTCGAGCTCGACGATCGCGCGCAGGCTGCGCCCGATCAGGCGCTGGATCTCGAGCGTGCGGCCGCTCTGCTTGCCGCGCGCGGCCTCGCGCTCGGTGCGCCGGTCGGTCGAGCCGGGCAGCAGCGAGTACTCCGCCGTCACCCAGCCGCGCCCGCTGCCGTGCATCCAGCGCGGAACGCTCAGCTCCTCCGTCACGGTGCACAGCACCTTGGTGCGGCCCATCGAGCAGACCACCGACGCCAGCGGGTTGTCGGTGAAGTCCACGTCGAACGAGAGCGGACGCAGCTCGTCGAGTGCGCGGCCATCCGAGCGCATCAGCCTCCTCCTTCGGCGTTGTTTCCGGACTCGCGCGCGGGACGCCGCACGCCGCGGCGCGCGTCGTAGCGCTCGGCGAAGCCGAGCACGGCGCGCGCCAGCGCGTCGGCCACGCGGTCGCGGCGGGCGTCGGAGGCCATCTCGCGCTCCTCCGCGGGGTTCGTGATGAAGCCGATCTCGACCAGCGCCGCGGGCATCTGCACGCCCATCAGCACGACGAAGGGCGCCTGCTTCACGCCGCGCGACGGCACCGAGCGGTCGAGCGCCGACAGCTCCTTGTGCGCGAAACGCGCGAACTCGTCGGACTCGCGCATCGCGTCGGCGGCGGCGAGGTCGCCGAGGATCGACGCGAGCGGGTCGTCGGGCGCCGCGGTGTGCTCCTCGCGGAAGGCCGCGTTCTCGCGTTCGGCGAGCAGGCGCGCGGCCTCGTCGCTGGCTTCGAGCGCGACGAAGTAGGTCTCGACGCCGCGCGCCTGGCGCGCGGACGCGGCGTTGGCGTGGATCGAGAGGAACAGGTCCGCGGCGGCGCGGTTCGCGATCGCGGTGCGCTCGCCGAGCGGGACGTAGGCGTCGGCGTCGCGCGTGTGGACGACGCGCAGCCCGCGCCGCTCGAGCCGGCCCGCGAGCCGGCGCGCGACGTCGAGGACCAGGTCCTTCTCGCGCAGGCCGCCGGCGCCCTCGGCGCCGTGGTCGTCGCCGCCGTGGCCGGCGTCGAGCACCACGACGTCGAAGCGCTCGGGCTCCGACGTGCCGTTGGCGCGGGCCGCGGACGCCGCGAGCAGGCACGCGATCGACAGCGCGCCGAGCGCGCTGCGCAGCGCGTACGGCGATCGAGCGGATGCGGTCGCGGCTGCGTGCAAGTCGAGAGCGCCCCCGGCGCGCAACCTACCGAACGGCCGCAAGCCTCGCTGCCCGCGCGCGCGAGCGCCGCGCGCGCCGCAGCGTCTGCAGCCGCAGCAGATCGCCGAGGTCGACGAGCGCGTGCGCGCCCGTTGCGAGCTCGAGCATCTCGAGCAGCGCGCGGGCCGTCGCCTCGGCGTCGCCGAGCGCGCGATGGCGCCAGCGGTTCGCGATGCCGAAGCGCGCCGACAACGTGTCGAGGTCGTAGCGACCGAGGTCCGGCAGGATCCGGCGCGCCAGGCGCCGCGTGCACAACACCGGGCCGGGCCAGGGCCCGAGTCCGTGCCGCTCGTAGGCGCGCGCGACGAAGCGGCTGTCGAAGGACGCGTTGTGCGCGACGAACGCCGTGCCGGGCGCCGCGCCGACCCACTCGGCGAAGCTGCGGATGGCGCGCGCCAGCGGCGGCGCGCCGTCGATCATGCTGCGGTCGATGCCGGTCAGCGCCGTGATCGACGCGGGAATCGCGTGCCCGGGATCCACCAGCGTCTGGAACGAGTCCTCCGCGCGCAGGCCGCGGATGCGCACCGCGCCGATCTCGAGGATCTCGGCGCGCTCGCACGAGAGGCCCGTCGTCTCGAGATCGACGACGACGAACACCGCCGACGCGAGCGGCGTCGCGGCCGTCGGACCCTCGACGATGCGCGGCAGCTCGCGCACCGCGAGCGGGTCGGGCAGGCGGTCGGCGCGGCAGCCGAGCGCCGACGCGACCAGCTTGCACGCGAGCTCGTCGCCGACCGGCGAAGTGATCGCGAGCAGGCGTTGCGCCAGCTCCACGACGGAGAGCTGCGCGCCCGCGGCGTCGAGCCGATCGAGCACGCGGCGCAGCGGCGGAGCGAGCGCGTTGGACACGGGACCTCGGCAGAGGAGAAGCGCAGCCGAGGGGGGGCGGGCGGATCCTACGAGACTGCGTCGCGCGGTCAAGCGAAGCGGCGACGCCGCATGACAGTCCAACGGCGGTTGCGTACGGTCTCTTCGTCCATGCGCGTCCGACGCCACCTCCCCTCGGCGCTCGCGATCGCACGCAGCGTCGCGGTCGCCGTCGCGCTGCTCGGCGCCGCGGCGCCCGCGCGCGCCGAAGCGCCGGCCGTGGCCCGCGCGCGCTACGCCGGACGCGACGCGATCACGAGCGGCGCGGCGAGCGGCACCGTCTTCTTCCTGAAGACGCCGAGCGGACCCGTCGCCGTCGGCGCGTCGCACAACTTCGATCGCGCGAAGCTCGCCGCCGTGCCCGAGGTGGTGTTCGAGCTCGGTCGCTCGCGCAAACGCGCGGCCGGCGCGGCGCGCGTGCTGGTCGAGCCGGGGCTCGCGTTCTCCGCGCCCGGCGGCTCGCTGCGCACCGACCTCGTGGTGTTCGCGCTCGACGCGCCGCCGAGCGAGGTGCGCGTGCTCGAGGCGGGCGGCCCGGCGCGCGTCGGCGACCGCGTGCGCCTGCTCGGCATCCCCGCCTCGCTGCCGCACGACGAGGACGACGTCTTCGGCACCGTGCGCGCCGTGGATGCGGACCGCATCGACCTCGAGCTCGACGTGCTCGCCGACCTGCGCGGCTGGGGCGGCGCGCCGGTGCTCGCGAAGGACGGCGGCCGCGTCGTCGGCGTCGTGCAGGCGGCCGCGCCGAAGGACCGCACGCTGCGCATCACGGCGTCGCCGATCGAGGCGGTGACTTCTGCGCTGGACGCTCCGCTCGAGGGCGGCCGCGGGCGCGCCTTCGCCGCGCTCGCGGCGACGCCCGCGCCCGCGCAGGCGGCCGCCGCGGACGCGAAGCCGAGCTCGAAGCCGAGCGCGAAGGCCGAACGCGCGGCCGAGCCGCCCGCCGCGAAGACGGTCGCGGCCGCCGGGCCCGCGGCCGCGCCGAAGCCGATCGAGCGCGGCGGCGTCGAGCTGCGCCCGGCGTCGGTCGAGATCGAGCAGCCCACCGAAGGCGCCGTGTTCGGCGACCCGATGGGCGCGTTCCTGTCGGGCCGCGCGATGGCGCCGCTCGGCGACGTGCAGATGCTCGACGTCGTGTTCGTGATCGACACCTCCGGCTCGACCGCCGCACCGAGCGGCATGGACGTGAACGGCAACGGCACCGTCGGCACCGCGCAGCTCGGCAAGGTCGTCGGCGGCCTGCTCGGGCTCGGCTCGACCGATCCGGGCGACACAGTGCTCGCGGCCGAGGTGGCGGCCGCGCGGCAGTTCCTCGGCCGTCTCGACGCGCGCCGCACGCGCGTCGCGCTCGTCACGTTCGCGGGCGAGGACCTCGGCAACGGCACGTTCGAGCGCATCGCGCCCAACGCCGCCGTCACCGAAGTGGGTCTCACGAATCGCTACGCGGACGTCGAGAAGGCGCTCGCGCGCGTGCTGCAGCGCGGTCCCTATGGACTCACCCACATGGCCGCCGGCGTGGACCAGGCGACCATCGAGCTCGCCGGCCTGCGCGGCGCCTTCTCGCGCGCCGATCCGAGCAGCGAGAAGATCGTCGTCTTCCTGACCGACGGGCAGCCGGTGCTGCCGCGCGCGGACGCCGTCGACGCGGTGCTGCGCGCGGCGCAGCGCGCAGCGAAGGCGAAGATCCGCTTCTACACCTTCGGCATCGGCGAGGAGGCGCTCGCCGGGCCGCTCGCGATCACGCAGCTCGCCGACGCGACGGGCGGCACCTTCACGCCGGTGCGCGAGGCGTCGCGGCTGCCCGAGCTGATCGCGCAGGTGGATTTCGCGGACATCGCCGAGCTCACGGTGCGCAACGTCACGGCGGGAGAGCCGGCGGACGTGCTCGAGATCGGCGCCGACGGCAGCTTCGGCGCGATGGTGCCGCTCGAGCCGGGCAAGAACGTGATCGAGGTCGTCGCGAAGACGACCGACGGCCGCACCGCCACCGACAGCGTGACGATCCAGTACGCGCCCGGCGCGAAGTCGCCGTCCGTGCCGCCGGACTTGATCGCGAGCCGCAACCGGCTGCTCGAGCTGCGCCTCGCGCAGATCAAGCGCAAGCGGCTCGACATCGAAGTGCAGCAGGCCGAAGAGGCCAGGAAGGAGCTGCGCGTGGAGATCGAGGAGGAGCGCGCCGCCGCGGCCGAACGCGCGGCGCGACAGCGCAAGGACCTCGAGCTCGAGGTCGAGCGGCAGAAGGAAGCCGCGCAGCCCGCGCCCTGATCGGCTCCGTGGAGCGCGCTGCTCAAGCGACCTGGTCGAGATACTCCGAGAGCCCGTAGCCGACGCGGCCCTCGCAGCGCCACTCCGTCATGCCTTCGGTGATGCGCGTCGTGCGCCCGTCGCGACGGTTGCGCAGCGGGATCAGCGAGAGCACGCGGCCCTCGACGAGCAGGTCCTTGCCGTCCGCGCAGCGCAGCGTCGCCCGGATGCGATCGTGGAAGCGTTCGGGCCCGCTCCATTCGGTGTCGATCTCGATGCCGCGCACGAGCACCAGCTCGCGACCGCGGTGCACGAAGCCGCCGCGCGTCTCGCCGCCGTCGGGGCGCACGACGAGGCTGCCCATGAAGCCGAAGTCGGGGCCGAAGTTGGCGGTGAGCCAGCGGTAGTAGGCCGGCGCCTGCCACGAGCGCGGGCCCCAGGAGTGATCGCGCAGCCCGAAGCCGTCGAGCGCGAAGCGCCGTTCGTCGATCTCCAGCGTTCCGGTCGCGCGGTGGTGCTGCTCGTAGTGGCCGCGCGCGAACTCCATTTCGCCCTCGCGGTGCTCGGTCGGCTCGCCCCCGAACATCGGGCCGACGCCCGCGATCGCGAGATCGAGGGAGACCGGCACGAAGGGATTCTCCTTGAACGCGCGGCCGGGCTCGTTCATCGCGCGCGGCTCGGCGAGCCGGCACGCCTTGCCGCGGTACGAGGCGCGGAGCTTCTCGAACGGGATCTCCGTCTCGAAGCGCATGCCGCCCGCCTCGAAGCGCGCGTTGTCCGCGATCTCCGCCCGCTTGAAGTTGAAGAGCACGCTGCCGTCCGGCTCGTAGAGGCAGATCGTGGTCTCGGCGTAGCGCTCGTTGGGACGGTTGCCGATCCGCACGAAGCCGCCGCGGCGCTGGCCCGCGTCGAAGAAGTTGAAGTACATCGACTCGTTGAAGTTGGGCTCGCCGGTGTTCTCGTGCAGGTACTCGTCGCGCGGCTCGAGCCGGATCCGACTGCTCATGCGGGCGCACCTCCGGCGTCCGAGAGTAGTGCGCACACGAATCGGAAACGACCGGCCCGCTTCGAGCGCCGCTCAGCGCGCCGGCGTCAGACCTCGCGCGGCGGCGTCCGCGACGCGCGCGAGCCCGGGGCCGCGCACCGTGTACTCCGCAGTCTCGGAGAACAGCTTGATCGGCACCCAGTCGGGCACCTGCGAGACGCGCGGCATGCCGGTGATCATCGCGCCGGTCGGGTCGATCACCCAGGGATCGTCGCGATCCTCGAACCACAGCGTCACCATGTGATGTTGGCCGTCCGAGGGCCGCAGCACGATCGCACGGAACACCTCGTCCTCGCCGAAGCCGGCGTCGCGCAAGAAGTGGTAGGTCAGGAGCTCGAGCCCGTCGCAGTCGTCGCCGTTGTGCGCGAGCGTCTCCTCGAGCGTGGCCCAGTGGTCGTACGGGCCGTCGGGGACGTAGTGCAGCTTGGCGTGCTGCTGCACCCACTCCGCGATGGCGCGCGCGGTCGAGCGCTTGTGGTCGATGCGAAACGCGAGGTATTGCGCGCGCAGGTCGTCCTCGGCGCGCGCCGCCGGCGCATCGGGCCCGCTCGCGACCGTCGACGCGGTCGGCGTGCGCGCGTCGCTGCCGCCTTGCGCGCGCTCTCGTACCTGCCAGCGCGCGATCTTGCGGGACCACGGATCCTCGGCCGACGGGCGTTCGAAGAACGACAGGCTGGCGCGCGGCGGCCGTGCGACGACGCAGCCGAACATCAGCGCGACGAGGCCGAGGCACAAGCTGCGCATTGCGCGATCGCGAGGAGTCGCCATCGCAGAGCGGAATCGGCGCGCGCGAGCAGCGTGTTGAGCGGGAAAGCGGAGCGCAGTGAGCGCGCTCGGCGGCAGCCGATCGCCCGCGCAAATCTAGCCGCGGCGATTGCCGGTGCGCGAAGCGGCAGCGCGCGCGTCGAGCGCGCGCAGCGGCGAGGTCGCTACGCGGGCAGCCCGCAGTAGCGGACGCCGACCGCGAACAGGAGCACGAGGAAGCCCACGATCCCGGGGATGCCGCCGGCGATGTAGAGCACCGAGACCAGGTCCGTCTTGCCAGGCGACTGCGTCTGCCGATCGGCCATCGTCACCCCTCCGTCCGTTGGGCGGCGCGCACGGTAGCGGCGGCGCCAGCGGACGTCGAGCGCGATGGAGCCGGACGAGATCGACTCGCCCGGACCCCGCTCCCCCCGTCGAAGCGGTGTCCGGGCGAGCCGGTCGAGCGCGCATTTCCCCTCGGCCTCGCGTCCACCGGGCGTCTTCGCGGTCGTTCTGCCCGGGCCCGGCTCGCCGTCACCCCTCGCGGCGACCCGGCTCTCGATGCGCGCGTTCCGTCCCCTCGCTCGTCCGTCGACGCGAGACAGAGCAAGGGCAGTGCCAGCCGCCGAGGCGTGCGCACGCCGCAAGCAGCTACACGGGGCATGTGCGAAACCGGTGCGAGAGATCGCGCGCGTTCGCGACGGCGCGGCGTTCAGCGCGTCGCAGCAGGCGCGGTTGCGGAATCGTCACCCGGCCGGTGACTGGAGCGCGTGTCCGTGCTCGGCTGCCGCCAGTCGTCGGGTACGCCGGCGAGATTGGCCTCGACCTCGAGCTCGCGCAGCCGCGCGCGGGCGCGATCGAGTTCGGAGCGCTGTCGCTTCACGGTCTGTCGGAGCTGGAAGCTCGAGGAGCTGTCCTCGGAGGGCTGCGCCGGCAGCCCCGGCGGCGCCATCTGCCACTCGCTCTTCGAGCCCGCGACCCGCGCCAGCTCCGCCTGCGCCGTCTCCAGTGCGGACTTCGCGTCGTCGACGGCCTTGCGCGCCTCCGAGAAGCGCTGTCGCCACTCGCTGCGCGTCGCGCCCGCCTTCTTCTCGGCCGTGTACTCGACGGAATCGGGCAGCTTCAGCAGCCGATCGAGGTCCGGCCCCTGACCCGCCGCCCCCATGGGCGAGAGCAGGATCGCAGCGAGCGCGAGACGGCGAACGGATCGCAAGCAGAGCACCTCGCTCGGCGTGGAGGAGCGAGCAACATAGCGGAGCGCGCGCCGTGGAACGCCGCGAAGTCGGTCAAGGGACCGGGCGGATCGCCGATAGGCAAAGCCGGACCGGGACGCCCCCCATCGGGGTTCCGGGAGGACGCTCACCCATGGATCGCGAGAAGCTCCACCGCCTGCTCCGGCTCGGGCTCGAGAAGGGCGCGTCCGACATCCACTTCCAGGTCGGCTACCTGCCGCTGTACCGCTTCAACGGCGATCTCGTCGAGCTCCGCTACAAGGTGCTCGCGCCGAGCGACACCGAAGCCGTGGCGCGCATGCTCCTCGATACGGATCCGCGCCAGGGCGCGCTCGAGTGGAACGAGGTCGACCTCGCCTACGAGCTGCCCGGCGAGGGCCGCTTCCGCGTCAACATCTCCCGACAGCGGCGCTTCTACAACATCGTGCTGCGGGTCATCCCGCCGCAGATCCGCACCTTCGAGGAGCTGAACCTGCCGGGCGTGCTGCGCGACATTGCGCAGCTCACGCGCGGCTACGTCCTCGTCACCGGCGCGACCGGCCAGGGCAAGTCGACGACGCTCGCCACGATGATCCAAGAGGTGAACCGCACGCGGAAGGCCAAGATCGTCACGGTCGAGGACCCGATCGAGTTCGTCTTCACCCACGACAAGAGCATCATCACGCAGCGGGAAGTCGGCACGGACACCAAGTCCTTCCCCGAGGCGCTGCGCGCGGCCATGCGACAGGATCCGGACGTCATCATGGTCGGCGAGATGCGCGACCTCGAAACCGTCGACACTTCCCTCAAGGCCGCGGAGACCGGCCATCTCGTGTTCTCGACGATCCACACCAACGACGTGGTGTCCACCATCAGCCGGCTGGTGTCGTTCTTCCCGACCGAGGAGCAGCTGCAGGTGCGCACGCGACTCGCGGAGAATCTGAAGGCCGTCGTCTCGCTGCGCCTGCTGGTCAACAAGAAGGAGAATGCGCGCGTGCCCGCCGTCGAGGTGATGCGCACGACGCGCACGATCCAGGAGTGCATCAAGGATCCCGCGCGCACCGGCGAGCTCGTCGAGTTCATGGGCCGCGGCCGCAGCGAGAAGATGCAGACCTTCGACCAGCACCTGTTCGACCTGGTGCGCGCCAACAAGATCTCGGTGGAGACCGCCGTCGCGGCCGCCTCGAACCCCACCGACTTCCAGACCCGCCTCTCGCTCGAGGGTGCCGTCGACGTCGGCGGCAGCCCGATGGAAGAACCGTCGATCGGACGTCTCGAGATCGAGACCGACGAGCGCTTCTAGGGAGACTGCAAGCATGGCTCCCGAGGTGCTCGCGATTCCGGTGACCTTCGATCTCGCCGCGCTGCTGCGGAGCGCGGCCGCGCGCCTGGCGGGCGCCACCGACGCCGCGGTCCTGGCGTTCGCCCGCGACGGCGACGCCGGCCCGCTGCGGCTTCGCACCGCCGCGGGCGTCGCGTCGCCGGAGGCGGCGCGCAGCGCAGCGTCCGCGCTCGTCGCGCCGCTGGCCGAGCTGATGGCGACCGGCCAGCCACAGCGCGTGGCCGGCGTCGTGGCGCTCGGACCGCGCGGCGCAGGCGACGTCGTGCTGCTTCCGATCGCGGGCGAAACCCGGATCCACGGCGCGCTGGCGTTCGGCGTGGCGCCTCCCCTCTCCGCCCTCGCGCTGCACGCGGCGGAGCTTGCTGCGGAGGCGATCGCAGCGCGCGTCGATGGCGCGGAACGCGCCTTCGAGGCCGAGGGGCTGCGCAATCGGCTCGACGCGATCGACCGCCTCGCGGAAGAGAAGAACGACGAGGTGCTCAAGCTTTCGGAGGCGCTGTTCGCCCAGGACATCGAGCTGCTCCGCAACAACGAGCGGCTGGGGCAGATCGAAAAGCTCAAGAACGACTTCATCGAGAAGATGTCGCGCGAGCTACGCACGCCGCTCAACAGCATCATCGAGTCGATCATCGCGGTGCTGGCCGGCGAGAACGACGTGTTGTCCGAGACCGCCCAGGGCTGTCTGCGGCGCGCACTGGACGACGGCACCGCCTTCCTGCGCACCCTCCAGAACATCCTCGACCTCTGGCGCATCAAGCAGGGCGAGATGCCCGTCGAGGTGCAGGACGTGAACTTCCGCGAGGTCGTGGAAGAAGCGATCTTCAGCGTGCAGGACACGATCGGGAACAGCCCGGTCGTGATCGAGAAGCAGTTCGAGGAGCCGCTGCCGAAGATCCGCGCGGACCTCGCGAAGGTGAATCAGGTGCTGTTCCTGCTGCTGGACAACGCGGCGAAGTTCACGCGCGAGGGCCGCATCACGATCGCGGCGCGCGTCGCGGGCGGCGAGCTGGTCTGCGAGGTCGCCGACACCGGCATCGGGATCTGCCCGGACGACCAGCAGTTCATCTTCGACGAGTTCTTCCAGGTCGACGAGCTGGCGTCGACGAAGTACCGCGGCTCGGGCCTCGGACTCGCGCTCGTGCGGGACCTGCTGAAGCTGCTGAACGGCTCGATCGCCGTGTCGAGCGAGGTGGGCGTCGGAAGCTCGTTCACCTTCCGCGTGCCGGTGCAGCCGCTCGGCTGAGCCCGGCGGGCCGGAACGCTAAACGCCCTCTTCTTCCGGGTAGTCCGGCTGGATGTAACCCGCCGCGATCTCGCGCAGCGCGGTCACCACTTCCTTGTTCTCGCCCGGCGGGATCAACGGGTTCGACCCGCGCTTGATCTGCTTGGCGCGGATCGCCGCCATCTGGACCAGGTGGAAACGGTTCGGCACCCGCTGGATGCAATCTTCGACGGTGATGCGTGCCATGTGGGCTCTGTGCTCCTCGCGACGCGGGCGTTGGCGGGCGCGCCAATCTAATGGAACGCGCCGTGGAACGCGACGGCAAGGCGAACACTCACCGGCCGCGTGCGGAGCCCAGAACGAGGAAACCCCGGCCGGCGGAGCCGGCCGGGGTCCCAGGACCTTCCTTGAAGAAAGGCCTCGGAGTCCGGTGCTTCGGCTAGGCCGAGCGCCGGCGGCTGGCCTTCTTGCGGGCCGCCTTCTTGCGACCGGCCTTCTTGCCACCAGCCTTCTTCGACGAAGCCTTCTTCCTCTTAGCTGCCATGCTTGGGTCACCCCCCTGGTTCATGGTTCTGCGCCGCGGTCCCGCGATCCTTCCGACGATGCGTTCGCTTCGTCCTCGGGATCGCGTGCGCGAGATCGCAGCTCTGCGACTCGCGTGTGCCCGCGTCGCCCTCTCGGTCTCCCGCAGGGACCTTGTGCGGCCCTATCGGGTTCCGAAAGCTGCGACTTGAAGGCAAATCGTTTGAGTCTCGCCTCCGTTGTGGCCACAATCCGCGGCTGTAGAGCCACTCTTGCGGGTCAGGACTTACACCGTCCGCCAGGACGAGTCAAGTCAAACGGCAAAAAAATCAAGTCGATGAGAAGTGTATCTGCGGCCGATCGGTGCGCTTTCGCCTGCGAACCGACGCCTCGAAAGCGTTGCAGCAACCGACGTCGAGATCCGCGCGCGGGAAGCGAAAACGACGACGCCGCCCTGCGCTTGAACGCAGGGCGGCGTCGAATCGAATGTGGCGCGGAACTCGTTCCGCGCCGCGCGTGCGAAATCTACTTGCGCTTGTGGCGCTCGCGCTTCAGAAGCTTGCGCTTCTTGTGCTTGCGCATCTTCTTTCGGCGCCACTTGACGACGCTTCCCACGGAAACCTCCCGGTCGAAACGGGCAGGACGGGTACCGGTTCATCGCGCGTGCGTCAACCAGCGCCGGCGCCGTAGCCGACGTCGAGTGCCAGTTCGCGACGTCCGACGGAGTCGCGGACCAGGCGGCCGCGCACTTTCCCGAGGCAGCGGTTCACGAGGTGTCGCCGCGGCAGGAAGCGCAACACGGGCGGGCGGCGCACGCCGAGGCGCCGCCATTCCTGGATCAGCCCGGCGTCGCGCGGGTCCACCATGAGACCGCGCTTCAGATAGCGGATGCCCTCGGCCTTCCGGCCGTGGCTCATCAAGACGCGCGCGAGGTTGAGATAGATCTCCGCGCAGCTTCCGTCGGCGCGCAGGGCCTCGCGGCACAACCCGAGTCCGCGCTCGAGGCGATGCTCCACCGTCGCGACGGCCCAGCCGTAGTACGAGCGGATCCTGGCGTCCAGCGGGTTGTCGCGATGCGCCTGCGCGAAATGCTCGAGCGCTGCCATCTCGAGCCCGGCTCGAAGGAGCTCTTGACCGCGCCGCAGCGAGAGTGTCGGACCCAGGATGCCGCTCATCTGCTCCTCCGTCGGGTTCGGCGACGAGCGCCGGCCGGACCGAAGAGAGCAATGCGCATGCCCGCGCACGCGAGCGTGCAACCACGCCGCGCAAACCCTGAGCCGCCGTCCTTCCGCGCGCCGACGGGCGCGCGTCGCGCAGCCCTCGGAGTGACGAATCCGAACGCGCGAGCGACGGATCCGTAACCGCCGAGGCGCTACGAAGGCTCGAGGATGTGGAGGCGCTCGGCGGCTTCGAAGCGCTCGCGGAGCGTCTCGTAGTCGCGCAGCGTGAACGGCTTGAACGAGGCGTCTCCGCGCTCGCGCCAGTACAGCTCCGCGTCCGGCTGACGGCGGCGGTCGTAGTGCGCGGCCTTGAGGTGTCGCACCAGGATCTTCTGCGTCTGGGTGAATTCGAAGTCGTCCACCACGCGCACGAAGTCCGGGAACCACTTCCGATCCATCCCGCCGTGCGTCACCTGGTTCTCGCAGTAGTCGAAGAACGCCTGCGGATCGAAGCGCGCGCCGGGTCGCGTCTTCACGGCCGCCATGACGAGCTCGTCCGAGACGACGCACGGGACGCCGTAGGCCGCCGCGAGCGACACGCCGGGCGCCTCCTGGAGGATCCTCGCCACCTGAGCGGCCGAGAAGTTCTCGCCGTCCTTGCGGATCCAGTCGTCCGTACGGCCGTCGAAGAACAGGAAGCGCCGACCGTCGCGCAAGACGATGTGACCCAGATCGCCCGAGTGGTACACGCCGTCGCGATACTTCGAGGCGTTCGCGTCGGGGTTTCCGTAGTAACCCTGGAACAGGCCGGTGTCGGCGGCGACGCGGCAGATCTCGCCGACCGCTTCTTCGTAGTTTCGGATCTTCCCGTCCGCGCCGAGCTCCGCCGGCGGGCACTCGCGCCCGCTCGAATCGAGGATCTTCACGTTCGGATCCGTGACCTCGCCGACGCTGCCGCGCGGATCGGTCTTCTTGCGGAACGTGCTGATCGCGGCCTCCGTCGAGCCGTACAGCTCGAACATGTCCTCGAGGCCGAGCCAGCGGATGAAGCGGTCGATGTCCGGCGGCGCGGCGCCGTTGCCGACCGCATGGCGTAGCCGGTTGCGCGGGTCGCCGGCCACTTCCGCGAGGATGCGCGCCTCGTCGCCGCCGTACTGCTTCTCGATCGCGCCGAGCACGTAGTGCACGGGCTCGCCGACGTAGTTCCAGAACGTGACGCCGTGCGCCAACACGTCGGGCAGGAAGCTGCTCGCGCTGAAGCGCTCGCGCAGCGCCATGCTCCCGCACGCCTCGAACGCTGGATGGAAGCCGAGGAACATCGCGTTCGAGTGGAAGAGCGGCATGCACGCGTAGCCGCGATCGTCCGGCCCGAGCCCGAGGTTGCCCGACACCGCCTTCCCGACCAGGAAGAACTTGAGATGGTTGTTGAGGATGCCCTTGGGAAGCCCGGTCGTTCCCGAGGTGTAGATCGTCATCAGGTTGCGGCTCGGATCGACCTCGACGGAGGGCGCGTCGAGCGACTTCCCGGCCGGAGCCACCTCGCGCTCCAGGGCCGCCAGCAGATCGCGCGGGCCGAGGTCGCGCTCGCGCGCCGTGGGCAGCACGAGCACGTTCTCGGGGGCGACGTGCTCCAGCCGCTCGAAGATGCGCTCCGCCTCGCCCAGCAGGCGTTCGTCGACGATCAGCATGCGCGCCTGCGCCTGGTTCACGACGCCCGCGAGGGTGTCTCCGCGCAGGCCCGTGTTGACGCCGAAGAGCGAGAAGCCCGCGTAGGCGCACCCGCCGTAGAGTGCGAGCAGCTCGAGATGGTTCTCGAGCAGCATCGCGACGTGGCCCGGGCCATCGGGGCGGTGCGGGCCGAGTCGGCCGAGCAGGAAGTGCGCGAAGCGCACGCACTCGTCCCGGTACTGCCGATAGGTCCACTGCCGCTCGTGCTGGACGAGAAAGACGCGCTCCGCAACGTCGCTGTGTCGCGCACGCGCCTCGATCTGGGCGCCGATCGCGGGCGGAGCGTCGATCTGGGGCTTCGGAGTCGCAGCGGCCACGGAGCGGTCCCTCCAACCAGGGGGACCGCATCCTATCACAGCGCCCGGCGCCGCTCGGCGACGTGCCGGCGCGCAGCCCTCGTCGGCGCGCGAGGCTGCTGCGCGCTCAGTGCTCGATGATCTCGAGGATGTAGCGCTTCTTCTCTTTGCCGCTGGCGGCCGCCATGATCGTGCGGATCGCGGACGCGTGCGCGCCGCCCTTCCCGATCACCTTCCCGAGATCTTCCTTCGCAACGGACAGTTCGAGCACGTGCGCGTGCTCACCGATCACTTCCTTGATCTGGACTTGCTCCGGCTTGTCCACGAGCGCTTGCACGATCGCCGTGATGAGCTGCTTCACAACTGCCCTCCCCATCGCTCGGGGAAATCAGATCCGCTTTCCGCGTCAGCGAGGCGTTGGCGCGCGGAACTCGTGCGCCGCGTCTCACCTCTCTCCCCCCGGGCCCCTGGGTGGCCTCATAGTACCACCACAAGCGCCACCGCCGTGGCGAAAGAAACGTCGCGCGGATGGAAGATGAAGCGGCTTTCTGCAAGTGACCGAGCGGTCACGCGGGCCGCTGGGTAGTTCTCCCAACGCGCAGTGTCGCGATCTCCCACGGGCGCAGTGCGAGTCGTCCCTCGCCCGGCGACTCGGCCCGCCACGTCGCGTTGGCGGCCGGCCGCCCCGCGAGATCGACCTGCTCGATCGCCGCACCCGCGACCGCGGTGCGCACGGCGACATCGCGCTGCGCGCCGCTCGCGTTCACGAGCCGTACGTCGAAGCCTGCGTCGTGCGGGTCGAGCGCGCTGACCACCACCTCGGGATCTTCCACCTCGACGATGCGCGAGCCGTCGCGAAGCGGCCCGCCGCCTCCGTCACCGGCCGCGATCGCCAGCGGCGGAAACGCGAAGCCGTGTGCCTCTGCGATCCGACGCACGTCGCCGTCGCGATGCAGGCGCAGCGACAGCTCGACCGCGTGCGGGCCTGGAACCTGCGCGCCCGGCGTCTCCAGCGCGGGCCCGGCGGGACCGGGCCGCAGCGCGAGATCGGGCCGCGACAGCCATCCGACGGCGCGCAGCACGGTGATCGCCAGCGCGCCCGCGCCGTCGGACTCGACGAGAGCCTCGACCTCCGCGATGCCGCGGTTCGCGACCGTCAGCGCGAGGCCATCCGGCCCGGCGAGCGTCGCGAAGCTGCGCTGCGGCACCGCACCGATCGGGAACTCGGCGGGACGCGGTGCGCCGAACGAGTCCGGTGCGGGCGCGATCGGCCGCTCGACCACCTCGAAGGCGGACTCGACCTCGAAGCGCGACGCGGCGAACGGCGCGCGGCAGTGCAGTCGCAGGCGGTGGTCGCGGGCGCCGTTCTGGACGCGCAGCGCCACGTCGAGGCGGTCGAGTCCCGGCGCGAGACGCAGCTCGATCGACGCCGGCAGCGCCACGCTGCGCTGCGCGCGCGCGTCGCGCGCAGCGCTGAGCGCGAGCGGAACCCGGTAGGTCGCGTCGATCCGCAGCGACACCTCGGCTCCGCGCCGCAGCGCGGTGACTCGCGCGCGTGTCGGACGATCCACCACGGCGCCGCCCGGGACCGGGTCGAAGTTGTACTCGTCGCCGCGGTCGCCTTCCGACACGAGGCGCAACGCGTCCTCGACCCGCCGGCCGCTCGCGCGGTGCACGAGCGCGACCCGACCCGCCGCGTCGGCCTCGACCCGCCAAGCCGCGTTCTCGATCGCCGCGCCGCCGCTCGCGAGTCGCTCGGCGCGCAGCTCGGGCGGCGCGGGCGCCGCGCCCGGCGCGATGCGATAGACGCGCAGCCCGTGACCGGGCAGCTCGTCCACGAAGCGCAGGCGCACGCGCGGCGGTAGCCAGGTCTCGACCGCGACGTCGCGGATCGACTCGTCGCCGAGGGTCTCGATCAAGTCGCGCCGCGCTGCATCGAGATCGAAGCTGGCGTCCGGCGTGTCGCCCAGGCGGATGCGCGCGTGCAGCCGCTCGCCGCTGCGCGCGACGTCGATGCCGTTGGCGTAGAGGCTCTCGAACTCGCGACGCAGTCCGGGGAGCAGCGCGAGCACCCCGCGCCGCGCGAACACGCCCGAGTGTTGCGCGCCCGCGGGTCGCACGACTTCCGCGGCGACGGCGATGCGGCGGCCGTCGCCGCGCCGCAGATGGAACGGGCGCGGCGCGCCGTTCGCGCCGACGGGCACCTCGACCTCCACGAGCGCCTCCACTTGCAGGCGTCCAGCCGCGTTGGGGTTCCACACGACGAGCCCGGCGCCCGCGCCGCGCCCGAAGCCTTCTGCCGGGATCTCCACGTGGCGGACGAGCGCCGCCGACACGGCGTCGAGATGCGCGCCCGCGATCTCGGCCACGCGGTCGAAGCGCGTCTCCATCTGCGCGTGCACGGCGTCGATCGAGCAGCCGCACACCGAGTCGTGCGGGTGGTTCTCGAGCGCCACGCTCCACGCGAACGCGAGCCGCTCCGGATCGGACGCTCCGCCGAGCGCGCCCAGCCAGGCCGCGAGCGGCTCGAGGTGGCGCGTCAGCAGCCGGTCGTTGGCGAACTCGCGCAGCTTCTGCGGCGCGCGCGCCGACGCGCAGCCGGGCAGCAGCGGCGAACGCAGGCCGGAGCGCAGCTCGCCGCGGTGCACGGGGAGGCTGGCGGGCGCGTCGGCGCGGGCCATCGCCACGAACTCCGCGAGCGAGCCGAGCTCGGCCGCCCAGTCGGGATCGCGCTCTGCACCGAGCGCGCGCGCGGCGCGCAGCGCGTGCGGCAGCTCGGGCTGCGGGCGCTCGTGGTCGCTGCCGTTCATCAAGAGCAGCGTCGGCACGTCGGAGCGCTTCGCGAGCGAGGCCGACTCCGCGTCGAGGCGTGCGCGCAGCGCGCGCGGCTCGGTCGGCAGGTTCACCGCGTTGCCGTAGCCGTGCATCAGATACACCGTGAGGAGTCGCGTGCCGTCGGGCGCCTCCCACGCGAAGAGCGTGCGGTCGACGTCGGCGCCGACGCCGCGCCAGAGCACGGCGGCCGGGAAGCCGAAGCCCGCGAGAATCTGCGGCAGCTGCCCGACGTGGCCGAACTGGTCGGGGACGTAGCCGACGCGCATGCCGCCGCCGAACGCGGCCGCGCGCGCGAGGCCCATCCGCAGGTTCCGGATCAGCGCCTCTCCCGACACGAGCCATTCGTCGGGCAGGACGTGCCACGGGCCGACCGCGAGCCGTCCCGCGCGCACGAGCCGCTCGATGCGGTCGCGCGCGCCGGGCCGGACGGCGAGGTAGTCGTCGAGCACGATCGTCTGGCCGTCGAGCATGAAGTGACGGAAGTCCGGATTCCGTTCCAGCAGATCGAGCAGCTCGTCGACGAGCGACACCAGGCGGAACCGGAATTGCTCGTGCGTCCGGTACCACTCGCGGTCCCAGTGGGTGTGCGGAACGACGACGAGGCGGAGCGGGGCGTGCGACATGGGCGAAGTCTACGACGGAGCGTGCAGCGCGGATAGCGCGAGCACGTCGCGCGGCTACCCTGCGCGGGGTCCATGACGAACGCGATCGCGACGATCGAGCAGAGCGAGCAGCCCGCGCCGAGCGAGCCGGACCAATCCGGCCGACCTGCGCGGACGCGTCTCGCGCCGCCAATGCGACGAGGATCGGTCCACCGGTCCGCCTGATCCCGCGTGGGAGCCCGGCGGACCCGGAGCTTCCACGATGCCCACCCCCGATCTCACCAGCCGCATCCTGCGCCGCCTGCTCGCGAGCGGTCTGACGACGCGCGCCGAGCGGCTGCTCGCGCGCGTGCGCGCGGCGGACGTCGGCCCGCTGCTCGCGAGCCTCGAGCCCGAGGAGATCCGCACGGTGGTGGACCTGCTCTTCCAGCAGCGCCGCGCGGCGGAGACGCTCTCCGAGCTGCCGCCCGACATCTTCCGCCAGGTCGTGGACGCGGTCAGCGACGAGCGGCTCGCGGAGGTGCTGTCGCGGCTCGAGGTCGACGACGCCGTGCACCTCGTCGGCGAGCTGCCCGAGGAGCGGCGGAGCGAGGTCGTGGCGCTGCTGCCCGAAGAGCGCCGCGGCGATCTGCGCCAGGCCGAGCTGTACGCCGAGAGCAGCGCCGGCCGCGTGATGACCACGGACTTCGTGGCGCTCGACGCGAAGATGACCGCGCAGGAAGCGATCGACCACGTTCGCCAGCGCGGCGGCGGCGGCGGCGAGACCGACGCCATCCTCTACCTCTACGTGATCGACGACGACGCGCGCCTGCTCGGCGTCGTCCCGATCCGCCGCCTGGTGACGTCGCCGCCCGATCGCCGCTGCGCCGAGCTGATGATCCGCAACCCGATCCGCGTGGCGGTGGACACCGACCAGGAAGAGGTCGCGCGCCTGGTCGCCAAGTACAACCTGCTGGCGGTGCCGGTCGTGGACGACGCGGGCAAGATGGCGGGCGTCATCACCGTGGACGACGTCATCGACGTGATCCACGAGGAGGCGACCGAGGACATCTACCACCTCGCCGGCCTCTCGGAGGACGACCGCGTCACGAGTCCCGCGCGGCGTTCGATCCGCAAGCGGCTGCCGTGGATGATGGTGAACCTCGTGACCGCGTTCCTCGCGTCGTGGGTCGTCGGGCTCTTCGAGCGCACGATCGAGGAGATCGTCGCGCTCGCCGTGTTCCTGCCGATCGTCGCGGGCATGGGCGGCAACGGCGCGACGCAGACGCTCACCGTCATCACGCGCGGCATCGCGCTCGGCGAGATCGAGTTCTCGAGCGGGCTGCGCGCGGTCGCGCGCGAGGTCGGCGTCGGCGTCGCGATCGGCCTGCTCACCGGCCTCGCCGCCGCCGGCGTCGCGTGGATCTGGCAGGGCACGCCCTGGATGGGAATCGTGCTGCTGCTCGCGATGGTCGCGAATCTCGCGATCGCCGGACTCGTCGGGGCGGCCGTGCCGTTGGTGCTGAAGGCGCTGGGTCAGGACCCCGCGCTCGGCTCCGGCGTGATCGTGACGACCTTCACCGACTGCTGCGGCTTCTTCGCGTTCCTCGGGATCGCGACGCTCCTGATGGATCGCCTCTAGGAGGCTGACCCAAGACGAATCGGGTCGCCCGGCCGCCGCGGCATCGCCGCCAACTGCGTTGCGCTCCTTGCGCCGTAGCTCCCGCTACGGCTCGGTCGCGCGCCTTGTTGGCGTCGCGCCGCGACGCCCGGAGCTCTCCGACTCGAACATCTCGATCTGCGTGTTGGGGTCCGCGAGATACGGCACCTGCATCTTGCCGGCGCGCTCGACGAACGCCTCGCGGCTCGGGCTGCCCTTGCCGACGTTGTGCAGCCGGTACGGCAGCTCGAGCGTGCACAGCACCTCGCGCACCAGCCGGCAGAACGGCGACGCCTCGAAGCTCCACAGCTCGAGCGGCTGCTCGGGCGCCTTCGAGGGCTCCGCCCACACGCCCGCACCGAGCCGCCATGCGCTCGCGAGCCCCGCCGTCACGTCGACGAGCGGCGCGAAGCCGTACAGGAACGGCACGCTGCCGGCGCCGTACTCCGCGAACAGATAGCGGACGATCTCGCTCGACTCGTACATCGCCTTGCCGGTGTTGGGATCGACGAGATACGGGAACTGCTCCTTGCCGCCGCGCTCGCGCACGAGCGTGCGGAAGCGCGAGCCGCCCTTCGGACACGGATGGATCAGCGCCTCGAGGTCGAGGACGGTGAGCGCCTCGCGCACCTTGCGGCAGTAGGGACAGCCCTCGAACTCGTAGAGCTCGAGCGGCAGCGCGGGGCGCGGACCGAGCCGCTCGACGCGCAGGCCGCCGCCGAGGCGGGCGACGGTCGCGGCGAACGACGTCGCGAGATCGAGGGTCCGGTTCATCGCGTCCTCCCGCGCGTAGCCTCTTCGGCGGTCAGCGCGCCGTGAATTCGTCGACCATCGACACGACCGCCGCGTCGATGCGCTCGCGCCGCTCGGCGGGCGTCTGCTCGGGCTCGATCACGCGCCGGCCGGCGCCGCGCCACACCAGCTTGCCGGACTTCGCGTCGAGCACGTCGAGCAGCAGCGAGCCCTGCTCGTACTGCCCCATCGCGTTGGCGGCCGAGCGCGCGCCGAGCGGCCCGCCCGCCGCGTACGCGATCGCCTTGGCGTCGATCGGCGCGTCGAGCGCGGCGTAGTACGTCACCAGAAAATCGGGGCGCTCGCGCTCGACCTTGCGCAGCCCGCGCGCCTTCATCTCGCGCTCGAACGAGCTGCGCACGCGCTCGTCGATCAGCGTCCAGGCCGTGTCGCCGCGCGCGACCGGGGAGCGCGGCAGCCACGACCAGCTCTTCCAGGCGCCGTAGCGCGCGCCGGGATCGCGCTCGACGGCGACCGGCACGCCGCAGCCGAGCACGGCCGCGGCCACCAGCGCCAGGCAGGCTCCCCGCATCATCCCGCACCCTCCACGGCGCCGACCGCGCCGATCCGCTCGAGATAGCGCCGCACGTACTTGCCGAGGACGTCCGCCTCGAGGTTCACGCGATCGCCCGGCCGGCGCTCGGCGAGGTTGGTCGCCGCCAGCGTGTGCGGGATCAGCGCGACGTCGAAGCCGGCGCGCTCGACGCCCACCAGCGTGAGCGACACGCCGTCCACCGCGATCGAGCCCTTCGGCACGAGCAGCTCGGCGAACGCCGCGTCGCAGTCGACGAACAGGCGCACGTCGTCGCCGCGGCGCTCGAGCGCGCGCAGGCGGCCGGTCGCGTCGACGTGGCCCTGCACGATGTGGCCGTCGAGGCGGCCGTCGGCGCGCATCGCGCGCTCGAGGTTGACGCGCGATCCGGTGCGCAGGTCGCCGAGCGACGTGCGGCCCAGCGTCTCGCGCACCGCCTCGAACGCGACGCGCCCGCCGTCCACCGCGACGACGGTGAGACACGCGCCGTTGACGGCCACGCTCGCGCCGATCGGCAGCGCGCCGGTGATCGCGGGCGCCTCGAGCACGAGGCGCGCCTTTTCGCCCTGCGGCTCGATCGCGGCGACGCGGCCGACCGTCTCGACGATGCCGGTGAACACGCGGGCTACGCGGTCGCGCGCGCCGCGTTCACCGCGCGCGGCCGTTCGGGAAGCGGCGCTCGATCTGCCGCCACATCTCGTCGCGCACCGTCTGGTAGCGCGCCTCGAGCTCGATCGGCGGGTTCGGCAGCTCGGGCGCGATGTCGTCGAGCGTCATCGAGTGATAGCGGACCTTGAAGTCCACGAACTTGAGCCCGTGCGCAGTCGAGATCACCACCACGCGGTCGCCCTTCCGGATCGTGCCGCGCTCGGCGAGCTTCTTGGTCGCGGCCAGCGCGACGCCCGTGTGCGGGCAGTTGAACAGTCCCGTCCGGTCGGCGTGGGCGCACGCCTCCGCCAGCTCGGCCTCGGTCGCCTGCTCCACGATGCCGTCGTAGCGGCGCAGCGCCTCGACCGCCTTCTCGTACGACACCGGATTGCCGATCTGGATCGCCGACGCGAGCGTCGGCCGCGCGGCGATCGGCTCGAAGACGCGGAAGTCGCGCTGGTACGAGAGGTAGAGCGGGTTCGCGGCCTCGGCCTGCGCGCACACGATGCGCGGCTTGCGGCTGATCATGCCCAGCTCGAGCAAGAGGTCGATGCCCTTGGCGAGCGCCGAGACGTTGCCCAGGTTGCCGCCCGGGATCACGAACCAGTCGGGCACCTCCCAGTCGAACTGCTGGATGATCTCGATGCCGACCGTCTTCTGGCCCTCGATGCGCAGGCTGTTCATCGAGTTGGCGAGATAGATGCCGTCTTTCTCGGCGACCTGTTTCACGATCTCCATGCAGCCGTCGAAGTCGGTGTCGAGCGCGAACACCATCGCGCCGTTGGCGACCGGCTGGATCAGCTGCGCCACCGAGATCTTGCCGCGCGGCAGGAACACGATGGCGGGGATGCCGGCCGCCGCGGCGTACGCGGAGAGCGCCGCGCTGGTGTCGCCGGTCGAGGCGCAGGCGACCGCGGGGATCTGCTTCCCGCGCGCGATCATCTCCTTCACCATCGACACGAGCACCGTCATGCCGAGGTCCTTGAAGGACCCGGTGTGGGAGTTGCCGCACTGCTTGATCCAGAGGTCCTCGATCCCGAGCTCGCGGCCGTAGCGCTCCGCCCAGAACAGGTTCGAGTGCCCCTCGTACATCGACACGACGTTCTCGTTGTCGATCTCGGGGCAGACCCACTCCTTCTTGCCCCACACGCCCGAGCCGTACGGCCACTCGTTCTTGTGCGCGCGCTCTTCGAAGAGCCGCTTCCAGCCGTCGCCCGAGGTCTTGCGCAGCTCGCCCATGTCGTGGACGACCTGGAGCAGCCCGCCGTCGCGCGCCGTGTACACGACCTCGTCGAGCCCGTAGCGCTCGGAGGGATCGTGGAGCGACTCGAACCAGGCGCGGTGGCGCGGCTTGGCGTCCATGGCTCAGAGCTCCTCTTCGATGCGCACGACGCGCGTCGCTGCGGTCACGTCCGGGAGCCGGTCGATCGCCTCGAGCGCCTTGCGCACCGCCGCCTCGGACGCGGGATGCGTGAACACGACGACCGGCACCGACGCGCCGGCGTGTCCCCTGCCCTTCTGGATCACCGACTCGATCGAGATCCCGTGGCGGCCGAGCTGGCCGGTGATGTGCGAGAGCACGCCAGGGCGGTCCTGTGCCGTGAAGCGCAGGTAGAGCCGCCCGTGGAGCTCGCCGAGCGGCACGAGCGGCTTGGGCACGAGCGCCTCGGGCAGCGTCGAGAGCGGCGCGACGCGCCCGGTGCTGCCGCGGCGCACCTCGCGCGCGAGCTCGATCAGGTCGGCCACCACCGCGCTCGCGGTCGGCATCTCGCCCGCGCCGGCGCCGTAGAAGAGCGTCGGCCCGACGGCGTCGCCGTGCACGGCGATCGCGTTCATCGCGCCGTCCACCTTCGCGAGCAGCGAGTCGGCCGGGATCATGGTGGGGTGTACCCGGACCTCGATCCGCTCGCGGCCGGCGTCGTCCACGCGGCGTTTCGTGATGCCGAGCAGCTTGATCCGGTAGCCGAACTCGGCGGCCATCTCGATGTCGAGCGGCGTGACGTCGCGGATGCCCTCGACGGGCACCTCCTTGAACGGCACCTCCGCGCCGAACGCCATCGAGGCGAGCAGCGTGATCTTGTGCGCGGCGTCGACGCCGTCGACGTCGAAGCTCGGATCGAGCTCGGCGTAGCCGAGCTCCTGGGCGCGCTTCAGCACCACCTCGAAGGGCTCGCCGCCCTGCTCCATCTGCGTCAGCACGTAGTTGGTGGTGCCGTTGATGATGCCGTGCAGCGACTCGATGCGGTTCGCCGCGAGACCCTCGCGCAGCGCGCGCAGGATCGGGATCCCGCCGCCGACGCTCGCCTCGAAGGCGACGTCGGCGCCGCCGCGCCGCGCGGCCTCGAAGACCTCCTTGCCGTGCACCGCGAGCAGCGCCTTGTTCGCCGTGACGACCGGCTTGCCGCGGCCGAGCGCGCGCAGGATCAGCCGGCGCGAGGCGTCGTAGCCGCCGATCAGCTCGACCACGAGGTGCACGGCGGGGTCGTCGATCAGCGCGTTCGCGTCCGAGTCGAACGGCGCGCCGCGCAGGTCGACGCCGCGGTCGCGCGCGGTGTCGAGGTCGGCGACGCGCGCGAGCCGCAGCGGAAAGCCGAGCCGGCTCGCGATCACGTCGGCGTTGCTCGCGAGCAGCTTCACGACGCCGGTGCCGATCGTGCCGAAGCCGATCACGCCGACGCCCATCGGCGCGTCCTGCGTCACACGCCGGCCTCCCGCAGGAAGCGGCGGATGCCGCGCACGGCCTGGCGGATGCGGTGGCGGTTCTCGACCAGCGCGAAGCGCACGAAGCCCTCGCCCTGCTCGCCGAAGCCGATGCCGGGCGACACCGCGACCTTCGCCTCGACCAGCAGCCGCTTGCTGAACTCGAGCGAGCCCATGCCGCGCAGCGGCTCCGGGATCGGCGCCCACACGAACATCGTCGCGAGCGGCTTCTCGATCTTCCACTGGCCCTCGCCGGGCGCGGCGAGGCCGTCGATCAGCGCGTCGCGGCGCTCGCGGTACACGTTGGCCGCCTCGGTGACGCAGTCCTGCGGCCCGCGCAGCGCGACGATCGCGCCGACCTGGATCGGCGTCGGCATGCCGTAGTCGAGGTAGCTCTTGATGCGGCCGAGCGCGTGGATCATGTCGGGGTTGCCCGCCGCGAAGCCGACGCGCCAGCCCGCCATCGAGTGCGACTTCGAGAGCGAGCCGAACTCGATCGCGACGTCGCGCGCGCCCGGCACCTCCAGGATGCTGGGCGGCTTGTAGCCGTCGAAGCAGATCTCGGCGTACGCGAAGTCGTGCACGACCATCAGGTCGTTCTCCTTCGCGAACGCCACGATCTTCTCGAAGAAGGCGCGGTCCACCACCTGGCCGGTGGGATTGGCGGGGAAGGACAGGATCAGCAGCTTCGGCTTGGGCCAGGTGCGCCGCATCGCCGTCTCGAGGTTCTCGAAGAAGTCGCTGTCGGGCGTGAGCGGCACGGTGCGCAGGTCGCCGCCCGAGATGATCACGGAGTACTGGTGGATCGGATACGCGGGGTCGGGGCAGAGCACGACGTCGCCCGGCCCGATCGCCATCAGCACGAAGTGCGCGAGCCCCTCCTTCGCGCCGATCACCGCGATCGCCTCGCGCTCCGGGTCCAGCTCGACGCCGTGGCGGCGCTGGTACCACTCGGTGATCGCGGCGCGCAGGTTCGGCAGGCCGCGGCTCGCCGAGTAGCGGTGATTGCGCGGGTTGCGCGCGGCCTCGCAGATCTTGTCCACGACGTGCCCGGGCGTGGGCAGGTCGGGATTGCCCATGCCGAGATCGATCACGTCCTCGCCGCGCCGGCGGGCGGCGGCCATGATCGAGATCACCTCCGCGAACACGTAGGGAGGGAGGCGGTTGAGCTTGTGGAAATCGTGCCGCGTGGGCCTCATCGGGAGCCTTCAGGGGGGCGGGTAAGGCCCCAAGCTATGGGAGGAATCCCGCCGGGGCAAGCCGCGCGCACGCGGCGTTTCGCGCAGCGCAGCGACGCTCGCGGAACGCGCGCCGACGCTACCGTCGGCCGATGCCGCTGCGCCTCTTCGGACTGCCTTGCGGTTGGCTCGAGTCGGACCTCGCGCTCTTCGTCGCCGGCGCGCGCGGCGCCGTCCGCGTGCCCGTTCCGAGCTGGCTCGTGCTCCACCCGCGCGGCGCGGTCGTCTTCGACAGCGGCCTCCACCTCGACGTGCAGACCGACGCGGCCGCGCGACTCGGCGACGCCGCGCAGTGGTTCCGGCCCGCCTTCCGCCGCGGCGACGAGCTGGCGGCGCACCTGCGCGGGCTCGACGTCGACCCGGACGGCGTGCGCTGGCTGGTGTCGTCGCACCTGCACTTCGACCACGTCGGCGGCAACGCGCAGCTCCCCAACGCGGCGTGGGTCGTGCAGCGGCGCGAGTGGGAGGCGGGCTGCGATCCCGAGCTGCGCGCGACGAACCACTTCGACCCGCGCGACTACGACCTCGGCCACGCGCGCCGGCTCGTCGACGGCGAGCACGATCTCTTCGGCGACGGCGCGATCACCTGCCTGCCGACGCACGGACACACGCCGGGGCACCAGTCGCTGCGCGTCGCGCTGCCGGGCGGCGACGTCGTGCTGACCGCGGACGCCTGCTACCTGCGCCGCTCGCTCGACGAGCTCCGCTTGCCGCCGCTCGTGCACGACCGAGAAGCCGCGCTCGCCTCGCTGCAGCGCCTGCGCGCGCTCGAGGCGGCGGGCGCGCGCCTGCATTTCGGACACGACCCCGCGCCGTGGGCGAACGACCCGCACGCGCCGCGCGAGGTGCGGTAGGCGTTGCAGCGCCGCGACCGCGCGATCGGCGTCGCCTGCGCGATGGGCGGCTTCCTGCTGCTCGCGGTGGCGCTCGCGCCGTCGCTCGCGGGGCGCCAGGCGTTCGTGCCCGCGGATTACTGGCTCGGCGCCGTGCCGTTCGCCTTCGCGCAGCCGCCCGCATGGCGGCAGTTCCGCTCGAACACGCTGCTCGGCGACCCCGCCCTCCTCTATCCGCCGCAGCTCTGGGTGCTCCGCCGCGCGATCGCGGACGGCGAGATCCCGCTCTGGAACCGCTGGACGCGCGCGGGCGAAGCGGTGCTCGGCAGCGGACAGACGGGTCCCTTCGCGCCGACGACGTGGCCGATCCTGCTGCTGCCATGGCCGCACGGCTTCGCGTGGGCGGCGCTGCTGCGCTTCGGACTGCTCTGGCTCGGCGCGTACCTCTTCGCGCGGTCGCTCGGGCTGGCGCGCGCGTGGTGCGTCGCGGTCGCGGCGGGCTTCGGCTGCGCGCCGCTCTTCGCGGTGCACTTCCAGCAGCTCCCGCGCGCGACCGCGCACGTCGCGCTGCCGTGGCTGCTGCTCGCGTGCGAACGACTCGCGCGCGCCGCGCCGCACGGCGCGCGCGCATGGCTGCGCGCGGCGTGGCCGCTCGCGCCGCTC
>QEVM01000069.1 GCA_003576805.1 Pseudomonadota bacterium
CGCTCGGCGAGGACGCGCTCGCGGTGCTGGCCGACGTGTTCGCGGGCGACCCCGACTTCCCGGAGCGCTCGGCCGCGATCCTCCTGCGCGAGACGATCCGCGCGCAGCTCGAAGACGCGCGCGGCGCCGCGCTCGCGATGCGCGACGAGGCCGATCGCATCCGCGGCCGCGACGACGCGCTCGAGTTCGCGCTGCTCTCCGAGGCGGCCGTGGCCGCGATGCTCGGCGCCGACGTGCCGCTCTGCCTCGCGCTCGCGTCGCGCGCGGCCGACGCCGCGCGCGACGAGGGGCGCCGCACGATGGCGCGCGCGCTGCGCGGCTACGCGGCGGTCCATCGCGGCGACGGCGGCGACGCCGACGCGATCGCCGCGATGGAGCAGCTCGGCGCGCTCGATCCGGACGCGCTGGGCGACGACGCGCTGACCCTGCTGCAGCTCGCGGGCTGGGTCCTCATGGTGCGCGAGCGCCGGGACGAGGCGGAGCGCGTGCTGCGCGGGCTCACGCGTTCGGCGCTGCGCCGCGGACACACGACGGCGCAGGCCTTCGCCAGCGTGGTGCTCGCGGAGATCGGGTTCCGCCGCGGCCGCTGGCTCGACGCGCTGACGGACGCGACCTTCGACATCGCGCTCCGCGAGTCGCGCGCCGTGAGCCGCGGCACGCTCGGCTTCGCCGTCGCGGCGCACGTCTTCGCACACCTCGGCGAGCGCGCACACTGCGAGCAGCGCGCGGCGCAGGCGCTCGCGTACGCCGAGCGCGTCGGCCTGTGGAGCATTGCGGCGTTCGCGCGCGCGGCTCTCGGTGCGTCGGCGCTCGCGCACGGCGACGCCGCCGGCGCGCTCGCGGAGCTGCGCCGCGTCTGGGAGATCCGCCAGCGCGGCGGCGTCGCATCGGCCAACGTCGTCTGGTACCACGGCGACTTCGTCGAGGCGCTGCTCGCGACGCGGGATCTCGCGCTCGCGGCGGAGGTCGTGGACGAGGTCGGGCGCGAGGCGGATGCGACGGGTCTGGCGTGGCCGCGCGCGGTCGCGGCGCGCGGACGCGCGCTGCTCGGCCAGGGCGCGCCCGAGGACGCCATCGCAGCGGCGGTCGCCGCCGACGCGCCCTTCGAGCTGGCGCGCACGCGACTCGTGCTGGTGGAGCACGGCCGTCTCGGCGCGGAGGCCGCGGGACTGCGCGACGCGCTCCAGACCTTCGAGCGGCTCGGCGCGCGGCCGTGGGCGGCGCGCGCCCGCGACCGGCTCGGCGCGCGCGGCGAGTCGCCGCCGTCGCTGGCGCAGCTCCTCACCGACGCCGAGCTGCGCGTCGCGATGCTGGTCGGCCGCGGCGCGACCAACGCCGCCGCCGGCGAGCAGCTCGTGATCTCGGTGCGCACCGTCGACGCGCACCTGCGCTCGATCTTCCGCAAGCTCGGCATCAAGAGCCGCAGCGAGCTGGTGCTGCGCGTCGCGACCGAGGGCGGCCGGCGCTGAGCGCCGCGACGTCGCCTCTCCGACGTCTCGCGCGGCCGCGCACCAGCCGCCATCTTCCGGCGCCATGAGCGTCTCTCCTCTCGCCGGCAAGCCCGCTCCCGCCTCGATCCTCGTCGACGTGCCGCGCCTCGTGACCGCGTACTTCGCGGAGTCGCCCGATCCGGCCGAGCCGTCGCAGCGCGTCGCGTTCGGGACGTCGGGCCATCGCGGCTCGTCGCTGCGCGGCTCGTTCCACGAGACGCACATCCTCGCCGTCACGCAGGCGATCTGTCTGTACCGCCGCCAGCGAGGCACCGACGGCCCGCTCTTCCTCGGCTTCGACACGCACGCGCTCTCCGAGCCCGCGTTCGTCAGCGCGCTCGAAGTGCTCGCCGCCAACGGCGTCGAGGTGCGCGTCGACGCCGAGCGCAAGCCGACGCCGACGCCGGTCGTGTCGCACGCGATCCTCGGCTGGAACCGCGGCCGCACGAGCGGGCTCGCCGACGGCATCCTGATCACGCCCTCGCACAACCCGCCCGAGGACGGCGGCTTCAAGTACAACCCGCCCGAGGGCGGACCGGCGTCGTCCGAGGCGACCGGCTGGATCGAGAAGACCGCCAACGCGCTGATCGAGGCGAACCTCGCGGGCGTCGAGCGCTGGCCGATCGCGCGCGCGCGCGCCGCCGCGAACGTGCGGCCGCACGACTTCGTGTCGGCCTACGTCGGCGATCTCGGCGCGGCGCTCGACCTCGACGCGGTGCGCGGCGCCGGCCTGCGGCTCGGCGTCGACCCGCTCGGCGGCGCGGGCGCGCACTACTGGGCGCGCATCGCGGAGCGCTGGGGCATCGCGCTCGAGGTGGTGAACCCCGACGTCGACCCGACCTTCCGCTTCATGCGCGTCGATTGGGACGGCAAGATCCGCATGGACTGCTCGTCGCCGCACGCGATGGCGGGTCTGATCGCGCTGAAGGACCGCTTCGACGTCGCCTTCGCGCAGGACACCGACAACGACCGCCACGGCATCGTCGCGAAGACCGTCGGGCTGCTGAACCCGAACCACTACCTCGCGGTCGCGATCGACCACCTCTTCCGCCGCCGCGGCGGCTGGGCGCGCGAGGCGGCGGTCGGCAAGACGGTGGTGTCGAGCAGCATCCTGGATCGCGTCGCCGCGCGGCTCGGACGCGCGCTCGTCGAAGTGCCGGTCGGCTTCAAGTGGTTCGTGGACGGCCTCCTCTCGGGCAGCCTCGGCTTCGGCGGCGAGGAGAGCGCGGGGGCGTCGTTCCTGCGCCGCGACGGCACCACGTGGACCACCGACAAGGACGGCATCCTGCTCTCGCTGCTCGCGGCGGAGATCACCGCGGTCGCGGGCCGCGATCCCGGCGAGCTCTACCGCGCCATGACGCGCGAGCTCGGCGACCCGGTGTACGAGCGCATCGACGCCGCCGCGACACCGGCGCAGAAGGCCGCGCTCGGCAAGCTGACACCCGATCGCGTCGGAGCGGACCAGCTCGCCGGCGAGCCGGTGGTGCGCGTGCTCGCCAAGGCGCCGGGCAACGGCGCCGCGATCGGCGGCATCAAAGTCGAGTCCGCCAACGGCTGGTTCGCGGCGCGGCCCTCGGGCACCGAGGACGTCTACAAGATCTACGCCGAGAGCTTCCTCGGCGCCGAGCACCTGCGCCGCATCCAGGACGAGGCCCGCGCGATCGTGGCGAAGGCGCTCGCGGGCGTTTGAAAAGGCCGCGGAGAACGCGCCCAATCCTACAAATTGCACGCGACACGCCGCCGTGCCTCGCGCCACGCGCCACGAGAGGCGCGCTCCGCGACACCGGCCCGCGTGGCAATGATCTTGCACGCGCTGCGAGCGTCGCGCCGGGGGCAGACGCTCGCCATTCGAGCGGGTCGAGACCGTGGGCTGCCGCCTCGGCTGGCGCGTCAACTCGGAGGCCACCGAACCATGCATCACGACAAGATGCGCCGAAGCACTGGGGCGGCCGCGTGGACCGCCGCGTGCGCCATCGCCCTCGCCTTCTCCGCTCCTGCGGGCGTCTCCTCGGCGGAGCCGCCTCCGCCGCGCGACTGGGATCTCTCCATGCACCTCTACGGCTGGATCCCGGCCACGGACCTCGAGATGCGCGGGGACGTGCTGGGCGGCGACTTCGACCGCAACTACAACAAGGACCTCGGCGACGCCTTCGAAGATCTCGACGGCGGCGGCGGCGGCGACATGCAGTTCCGCTGGAAGCGCCTCGTCGGCATGATCGACGGCGCCTGGGTGCAGAACGACTTCAACGGCGACGGCTACTTCACCAACTCGATCATCGACGGCAAGCTGGGCGTGCGCGTGGTGAACCTCGAGCGCGAGCGCACGGCGGACTACGCGAACCCGGCGCCGCGCTTCGCGCTCGACGTGCTCGGGGGCGCCCGCTACCGGCGCGCCGAGATGGACGTCGACGTCAACACGCCGATCGGCGACGTCGGCATCCAGAAGGACCGCGACTGGGTGGACGCCGTCGTGGGGCTCGGGCTCACGGTCGGGATCCTGCCCAACCTGACGCTCTCCGCGGTCGGCGACTACGGCGGCTTCGACTGGGGCAACTCCAGCCATCGCACCTGGAGCGTGAATCCGCGGCTCACCTTCCGCGCCTGGGAGCACCTCGACTTGTTCGTCGGCTGGAAGTATCTGAACGACGATCACGACGGGGACTTGGACATGGACCTCAACGGTCCGCAGGCCGGCATCGGCTACGCGTTCTGAGCCGCCCGGCGCGCGCGTGTGGGGTCGCCGCACGCGCGCGCCGCGGCGGGCTACGCGAGCGCCGATCCGCTATCCACCTGCCAAGACAGCCTCCTTTGGCCGATTGCAGGTTCTCAGGTCTCCCGACCCTTCCTGTTCTCTCCCATCCGAGCTTGCCTGCGTCGCAGCGCCGCGAGGACGTCGATCCGCGCGACGGACCTGCGATGCTCTGCATCGCAGCGCGCGAGCGCGTGGAGAGGCGAAATGCACGCGACGCAGGAACCCTCCCGACGGAGCATCCGATGACTCCGCGGCGCCATCCGTGGGTCCGCCTGCGCGGGCTGCTCGCCCGCTTGCGGGCGTGGTCGCACCGCGGCCGCGACGAGCGCAGCGCCGATGCGGCGCGCGCGCGTTTCTGGGACGCCGTGCGCGAGGGAGAGCGCGAGGCGCAAGCGCGCGCCCGCACCTGATCCGACGAGCCGCGCGGGCCGCGACGAGCGGGCGCCGGAAGGCGAAGCCGCGGCGCCGCCCCGCACTGCGCGCGTTGCGGCGCGCGTGGCGCTCCGCGAGCGGCGACGCCGAGGAGCCGATCCGCGCCGAGCTGTTCGGCATCGAGCGCCTGGAGCAGCACGCCGAGAGCCTCGCCGCCGCGCAGCGCGTCGGATCCCGGCCGGCGCGCGGACGGCCGCTCTCGAAGCGGGTCGGCGACAACGGCCGCGTGTTGCTCGCGGCGTACCGCGCGATCGGCGAGGCGATCCGCGAAGAGCGCGCCATCACGCCGGCCGCCGAGTGGCTGGTCGACAACTTCCACGTCGTCGAGGCGCAGATCCGCGAGATCCGCGACGACCTGCCGCGCGGCTATTACCGCCTGCTGCCCAAGCTCGTGGACGGCCCGCTCGCCGGGCATCCGCGCGTCTTCGGCCTGGCGCGCGCGTTCGTCGCGCACACGGACAGCCACTTCGACCCGGACGCGCTGTTCCGCTTCGTGCGCGCCTACCAGCGCGTGCAGCCGCTCA
This sequence comes from Pseudomonadota bacterium, assembly GCA_003576805.1. Lineage (GTDB taxonomy): Bacteria > Myxococcota_A > UBA9160 > UBA9160 > PR03 > PR03. Next base: position 5,199 of record QEVM01000069.1, read on the forward strand.
CGCTCGGCGAGCTGTGGGCGGTCGCGATCACGCTGCGGATCCTGCTCGTCGAGAATCTGCGGCGCTCGGCCGAGCGGATCGTGCGCAGCCGCGCCGAGCGCCAGGCGGCCGACACCGCCGCGGATCGCCTGCTCGGGCTCGGCGCCGAGGCCGCCGAGCCGGCGGGCGCCGTGCTCCGCCCCTTCGAAGCGGCGCCGCTCTCGCGCTCCTTCGCGGTGCAGCTGCTCCAGCGGCTGCGCGATCAGGATCCGGCCGTGACGCCCGCGCTGCAGTGGCTGGACGAACGCCTCGCCGCGCAGGGCACGAGCGCCGACGAGATCGTGCGCGAAGAGCATCAGCTCCAGGGCGCCTCGAACGTCACCGTGCGCAACGTGATCACCAGCATGCGGCTGCTGTCCGACATCGACTGGGCCGAGTTCGTCGAGAGCGTGAGCCTCGTCGACGAGGCGCTGCGCGCCGAGAGCGACTTCGCGGCGATGGACTTCCCCACGCGCGATCGCTACCGCCACGCGATCGAAGACCTCGCGCGCGGCTCGGGCCGCTCCGAGCTCGAGGTCGCGCAGTGCGCGATCGCCGCCGCGCGCCGCGCGACGCCGGAAGGCGGCGAGACCGAGCTGCGCCGCGAGCGCGATCCCGGCCATCATCTGATCGCGCGCGGGCGGCCCGCCTTCGAGCGCACGCTCGGATTCCGCGCTCCCGTGCGCGACTGGTTCGCGCGCGCGACCGCCTCCGCCGGCATCTTCGGCTACCTCGGCGCGATCGGTCTCGTGAGCGCGTCGCTGCTCGGCTTCGCGCTCTGGAGTGCGGTCGGGCCGGGCGCGGCCCCGCTCGCGGTCGCGCTGCTGGCGCTGCTCGCGCTGATCCCCGCTTCGGATGCGGCCGTCGTGCTCGTGCACCGCGTCATCACGAACCAGTTCGCGCCGCGGGCCCTCCCCGGACTCGCGCTGCGCGACGGCGTGCCGGCGAGCCTGCGCACGCTGGTCGTCGTGCCGACGCTGCTCACGAGCGACGCGGCGACCGAGGAGCAGATCGAGCGGCTCGAGGTGCACCATCTCGCGGGCTCGGAGGGCGATCTGCGCTTCGCCCTCCTCTCGGACTGGATGGACGCCGCGACCGAGCACGCGCCGGGCGACGACGCCCTGCTCGCGACGGCGCGCGCGGCGATCGCCGACTTGAACCGGCGCCATCCGCCCGCCGCGGACGGCGGCGCGCGCTTCCTGCTGCTGCACCGCCGGCGCGTGTGGAACGCCGGCGAGGGCTGCTGGATCGGCTGGGAGCGCAAGCGCGGCAAGCTGCACGAGCTCGGCCGCCTGCTGCGCGGCGCCGCCGACACGAGCTTCCTGGCGGGCGACGACGAGGCGTCCGCCGTGCCGTCCGGCGTGCGCTTCGTGATCACGCTCGACGGCGACACGCGGCTTCCGCGCGACGTCGCGAAGCGGCTCGTCGGGAAGCTGGCGCACCCGCTCAACCGCCCGCGCTTCGACGCGCGCAGCGGGCGCGTCGTCGAGGGCTACGCGGTGCTCCAGCCGCGTGTCACGCCGTCGTTGCCGTTGGGCCGCGAGGGCTCGCTCTTCCAGCGCATCTTCTCGGGTCCCGGCGGCATCGATCCGTACGCGTTCACGGTGTCCGACGTCTACCAGGATCTCTTCGGGCAGGGCTCCTACACCGGCAAGGGCATCTACGACGTCGACGTCTTCGAGGCCGCGCTCGCGGACCGCGTTCCCGAGAGCACGCTGCTCTCGCACGATCTGCTGGAGGGCATCTTCGCCGGCGCGGGGCTCGTCTCCGACGTCGAGGTCGTCGAGGAGCACCCCGCCCGCTACGACGTCGCCGCGGCGCGCCAGCACCGCTGGGCGCGCGGCGACTGGCAGCTCCTGCCGTGGATCTTCGGCCGCGGCCGCGACGCGAGCGGCAGCGCCGAACGGCGCGCGATCCCGCTGATCGGGCGCTGGAAGATGCTGGACAACCTGCGCCGTTCGCTGTCGGCCCCGGCTGCCTTCGCCGCGCTCGCCGCGGGCTGGGCCCTGCCGATCGCGTCGCCGGCGACGTGGAGCGCGTTCGTCCTCGCGACGCTCGCCGCGCCCGCGCTGCTGCCCGTCTTCCTCGGACTCGTGCCGCGCCGGCTCGGGATCTCGAAGCGCAGCCACCTGCTCGCGCTCGCCGCGGATCTCGCGCTCGCGCTGCGGCAGCTCGCGTTCGTCGCGATCCTGCTCGCGCACCAGGCGTGGCTGATGTCCGACGCGATCGCGCGTACGCTGTACCGGCTGCTGGCGCGGCGCCGGCTGCTGGAGTGGGTGACGGCCGCGCAGGCGAGCCTCGGGCCGCAGCTCGGACTCGCCGGCTTCTACCGCCGCATGGCCGGCGCCGTCGTGCTCGCGCTCGCGGTCGCGCTCGGACTCGCGTGGCTCGGGACCGGATCGTGGCTCGTCGCGGCGCCCTTCCTCGTCGCCTGGCTGCTCTCTCCGGCCGTCGCCTGCTGGGCCAGCCGCCCCGCGCCGACGGCCGGCCGCGAGCCGCTCGGGGCGGCCGACGTGCGCGCGCTGCGCGCCGTCGCGCGCCGCACGTGGCGCTTCTTCGAGACCTTCGTCACGCCCGCCGACAACCTGCTTCCGCCCGACAACTTCCAGGAAGATCCCGCGCCCGTGGTGGCGCACCGGACGTCGCCGACGAATCTCGGCCTCTATCTGCTCTCGACCGTCGCGGCGCGCGACTTCGGCTGGATCGGAACGACGGACATGGCCGACCGCCTCGAGGCCACGCTCGCGACGATGCACCGGCTCGAACGCTTCCGCGGGCACTTCTACAACTGGTACGACACGCGCGACCTGCGGCCGCTCGACCCGAAGTACGTGTCGTCGGTGGACAGCGGGAACCTCGCGGGCCACCTGATCGCGCTCGCCCGCGCGTGCCGCGAGCGGCTCGAGCGGCCGCTGCTGGAGCCGCAGTGGACGCTCGGCATCGCCGACGCGCTGGGTCTCGCGCGCGAGTCGCTGCGCGAGCACGCCTTCGACCGGCACACCGAGATCGCGACGAGCAAGCAGCTCGAAGAGGCGTTGGGCGGCGTCGCCGCCGCGCTCGAGGCGCCGCCGGCGACCGCGGCGGGCGTCGCGGAGCGGCTCGCGGCGCTGGCGCACCACGCGGAGACGGCAGCCGACATCGCGCGCACCTGGGTCGGCGAGCCCGGCGACGACGGCGGCGTCGAGCTGCTCGCCTGGGCGGAATCGCTCCGCGCCGCGATCGGACACGTCGAACGCGATTTCGCCCTGCTGGCGCCGTGGTCGCGCGCGAGCGCGGACGCCGCTGCGACCGCGGCGATGCCGGCGCTCGCCGAGCTGCCCGAGCGCTGCGAGGAGGCGATCGCGCGGCTGGACGTCGGAGCCGCGCCGTGCGCCGCCGAGCGCGCGGCGCTCGAGCGCTCCGCACGCGACGCGCGCGCGCTCGCGCGCCGGCTCGCCGCGATCGCCGACGACGCGAGCCGGATGGCGAACGCGATGGACTTCGGCTTCCTCTTCGATCGCGAACGCCAGCTGCTCTCGATCGGCTACCGCGTCGCCGACGGGACGCTCGACCCGAGCTGCTACGACCTGCTCGCCTCGGAGGCGCGCCTCGCGAGCTTCCTCGCGATCGCCAAGGGCGACGTGCCGGTGCGCCACTGGTTCCGCCTCGGGCGCGCGCTCACGCCCGTCGACCGCGGCTCGGCGCTGATCTCGTGGTCGGGTTCGATGTTCGAGTACCTGATGCCGTCGCTGGTGATGCGCGCGCCGGCGGGCAGCCTGCTCGAGCGGACCAGCCGCCTGATCGTACGCCGGCACCAGCGCTACGGCGCCGAGCTGGGCGTTCCGTGGGGCGTGTCGGAGTCCGCCTACAACGCGCGCGACCTCGAGCTCACCTACCAGTACTCCAACTTCGGGGTGCCGGGTCTCGGCTTGAAGCGCGGACTGGGCGGCGATGCGGTCGTCGCGCCGTATGCGACGGCGCTCGCGGCGATGGTGGATCCGGCGGGCGCCGTGCGGAACTTCGCGCGGCTCGCGGACGCCGGCGCGCGCGGCCGCTACGGCTGGTGCGAGGCGCTCGACTACACGCCGTCGCGACTGCCCGAGAACGAGCGCGTCGCGGTCGTGCGCGCCTACATGGCGCACCACCAGGGCATGACGATCGTCGCGCTCGCGAACGCGCTCGACGGCGGCGCGATGCGCGCGCGCTTCCACGCCGAGCCGATGATCCAGGCGACCGAGCTGCTGCTCCAGGAGCGGACGCCGCGCGGCGTCGCCGTGGCGCGGCCGCGCGCCGAGGAGGTGCGGGCGGTCGCGAACGTGCGCGAGCTGGTGCCGCCGACGCGCCGCAGCTTCACTTCGCCGCACGGTCCCGTGCCCCGCACGCAGCTGCTCTCGAACGGTCGCTACGCCGTGATGGTCACCGCCGCGGGCTCGGGCTACAGCCGCTGGCGCGACCTCGCCGTGACCCGCTGGCACGAGGACGTCACCTGCGACGCGTCCGGGTCGTACGTCTTCCTGCGCGATCCGCACGGCGGCGCGACGTGGTCGGCGGGCTACCAGCCGAGCGGCGTCGAGCCCGACTCGTACGAAGTGGAGTTCTCCGAGGATCGCGTCGAGATCGCGCGGCGCGACGGAACGCTCGCGACGACGCTCGAGATCGCCGTGTCGGCCGAGGACGACGCGGAGGTGCGCCGCGTCTCGATCACCAACCTCGGCAGCCGCGTGCGCGACGTGGAGCTGACCTCGTACGCGGAGATCGTGCTCGCGCCGCCGGCCGCCGACGCGGCGCATCCGGCGTTCGCGAAGCTGTTCGTGCAGACCGAGTTCGTGCCCGAGATCGGCGCGCTGCTCGCGACCCGGCGACGGCGCTCGCCGGGCGAACGCGAGGCGTTCGCGGCGCACCTGCTCGTCGTCGAGGGCGAGCGCGTCGGGTCGCTCCAGTGCGAGACGGATCGCGCGCGCTTCCTCGGCCGCGGCAGGACGCTGCGCACGGCGCTCTCCGCGATCGACGGCCGGCCGCTCTCGGGCAGCGTCGGCACCGTGCTCGACCCGGTCTTCAGTTTGCGCTGCCGCGTGCGGATCCAGCCCGGCTCGACGGCGCGCGTCGCCTTCTGGACGCTGGTCGCGGCCTCGCGCGACGAGGTGCTCGACCTGGCGGACAAGCACCAGGATCCGACCGCGTATCAGCGCGCCGTCACGCTGGCGTGGACGCAGGCGCAGGTGCAGCTCCACCACCTCGGCGTCGGTCCGGACGAAGCCCACCTCTTCCAGGCGCTCGCCAATCACGTGCTGTTCGCCGATCCGGCGCTGCGGCCTTCGTCGGCGATGCTCGAGCGCAACGAGCAGGGACCGCCGGCGCTCTGGGCGCACGGGATCTCCGGCGACCTGCCGATCGTGCTCGTGCGGATCGACGAAGCCGAGGACCTCGGGCTGCTGCGCCAGCTCCTGTGCGCGCACGAGTACTGGCGCATGAAGGGGCTGGCGGTCGACCTCGTGATCCTGAACGAGCGGCCGCCCTCGTACGCACAGGACCTGCACGGCTCGATCGAGGCGATGGTGCGCGCCAACCAGGCGCGCCAACGCGAGACCGACTCCGTACGCGGAACGGTGTTCGTGCTGCGCGCCGAGCTGGTCTCGGTCGAGGTGCGCAGCGTCCTCCAGTGCGTGGCGCGCGCGGTGCTGCTGGGCCGGCGCGGCAGCCTGTCCGAACAGCTCGGGCGGCGCGTCGACGCCGCCGTCGCGCCGCCGCGGCGCCTGCCGCCGCGCGCCGCGCCCGAAGCGCCGCCCCCGCGCCTCGCGCTCGAGCTCTGGAACGGGCTCGGCGGCTTCGCGAACGACGGGCGCGAGTACGTGACGATCCTCGGCGAGGGACAGTGGACGCCGGCGCCGTGGATCGGCGTCGTCGCCAATCCCGTCTTCGGCTTCCACACCTCCGTCGAGGGCGGCGGCTACACGTGGTCCGGGAACAGCCGCGAGAACCAGCTCACGCCGTGGTCGAACGACGCCGTCGGCGACCGTCCCGGCGAGGCGGTGTACGTGCGCGACGAGGACGACGGCGTGCTGCTCGGCCCGACCGCGCTTCCGATCCGGGACGAAGCCGGTCACTACGTCGCGCGGCACGGCGCCGGCTACAGCCGCTTCGAGCACGCGGCGCACGGTCTCGCGCTCGAGCTCGTGCAGTACGTGCCGCTCGACGACCCGATCAAGATCTCGCGCCTCACGCTCCGCAACCGCACGGGCCGCACGCGGCGGCTCTCGGTGACGGCGTACGTCGAGTGGGCGCTCGGGCCGTCGCGCGCGGCCGCGGCGCCGTTCGTCACGACCGCGATCGACGCCGAGACCGGCGCGCTGCTCGCGCGCAATCCGTGGCGCACGAGCTTCGGCGAGCGCGTCGCGTTCGCCGACCTCGGCGGCCGCCAGCTCTCGTGGACCGGCGACCGCGGCGAGTTCCTCGGCGACCACGGCGCGCTCGCGACGCCGGCCGCGCTGCTGCGCGACGCGCCGCTCTCGGGCCGCGTCGGCGCGGGACACGACCCGTGCGGCGCGCTCCAGACGCGGCTCGAGATCGCGCCGCACGGCGCCGCGGAGATCGCGTTCTTCCTGGGCGAGAGCGCGAGCGCGACCGACGCCCGCGCGCTCGTCGAGCGCTACCGCGGCGCCGACCTCGACGCGGTGCTCGAGGCGGTGGTCCGGCACTGGGACGACGTGCTGGGCGCCGTGCAGGTGCGCACGCCGGACCGTTCGTTCGACCTGCTGCTGAACCGCTGGCTGCTCTACCAGACGCTCGCCTGCCGCGTGTGGGCGCGCTCCGCGTTCTACCAGGCGAGCGGCGCGTACGGCTTCCGCGACCAGCTCCAGGACGGCATGGCGCTCGCCGTCACGAAGCCCGCGCTCACGCGCGAGCACCTGCTGCGCGCCGCGGGCCGGCAGTTCGCCGCCGGCGACGTGCAGCACTGGTGGCTGCCGCACTCGGGCCAGGGCGTTCGCACGCGCGTCTCGGACGATCGCGTCTGGCTCGCCTACACCGCGGCGCACTACGTCGGCGTCAGCGCCGACGCCGCGATCCTGAACGAGCCGATCGCGTTCCTCGACGGGCCTGCGCTGCGCGAGGGCGAGCACGACTCCTTCTTCCAGCCGATGGGCGCCGAGGAGTCGGCGTCGTTCTTCGAGCACTGCGCGCGCGGCCTCGACCTCGCGCTGGACGTCGGCCCGCACGGGCTCCCGCTCTTCGGCGGCGGCGACTGGAACGACGGCATGAACCGCGTCGGCGAGGGCGGCAAGGGCGAGAGCGTCTGGCTCGGCTGGTTTTTGCACGCGACGCTCGTCGCGTTCGCGCCGCTGGCCGAGGCGCGCGGCGAGACCGCGCGCGCCGCGACCTGGCGCGCGCACGCCGCGCACCTCGCCACCGCGCTCGAGCGCGAGGCGTGGGACGGCGACTGGTACCGGCGCGGCTGGTTCGACGACGGGACGCCGCTCGGCGCGCGCGAGAGCAGCGAGTGCTGCATCGACGCGATCGCGCAGTCGTGGGCGGTCTTGTCGGGCGCCGCCGATCCGGAGCGCGCGCGCCGCGCCATGGCGTCGGTGGAGCAGCACCTGGTGCGCCGCGACGACGGGCTGGTGCTGCTGTTCACGCCGCCCTTCGATCGCGGCGCGTCGGCCCCCGGCTACATCAAGGGCTATCCGCCCGGCATCCGCGAGAACGGCGGACAGTACACGCACGCCGCCGTCTGGACGCTGCTCGCGTTCGCCGAGCTCGGCGAGGGGGACGCGGCCGCCGAGCTGTTCTCGATGCTGAACCCGATCCGCCGCGCGAGCACGCGCGCCGCGGCGCACCGCTACAAGGTGGAGCCGTACGCCGTCTGCGCCGACGTCTACTCGACGCCGCCGCACGTCGGACGCGGCGGCTGGACGTGGTACACCGGCGCCGCAGGCTGGCTGCACCGTGCCGGCGTCGAATGGATCCTCGGGCTGCGCGTGCGCGGCGCGACGCTCGCGATCGATCCGTGCATCCCGCGCGCGTGGCCCGGCTTCGAGATCGAGTACCGGCGCGGAGCGACCCGCTACCGGATCGCCGTCGAGAATCCGCGCGGCGTCAGCCGCGGCGTCACGCGCGTCGAGCTGGACGGCGAGTCGCTGCGCGCGCCGTCTGCAAGCATCCCGCTCGCCGACGACGGCGCCGTGCACCGGGTGCGCGTCGTCCTCGGCTGATCCGCGGAAGTCGTGCTCCCCAACTTGCTGCCAGCAGCAGCTTCAGGAGCACGACTCAGCCCATGAAGAACGCGTTCAGCTTGTTGCCGTCGAGATCGCGGAAGTAGCCGGCATAGAACCCATCTCCGCGCGGCCCCGGCGCGCCTTCGTCCGTTCCGCCGAGCTCGAGCGCCTTGGCGTGGAGCGCGTCCACCGCCTGCTTCGACGCGGCGCGCAGCGCCACCATCACGCCGTTGCCGACCGTCGCGGGCTTGCCGTCGTAGGGCTTGGTCAGCGCGACGCAGGCGTCCGTCAGCGACGTGCCCCACACGATGAAGGTGCCCATGTCCATCAGGCGCCGCGCGCCGATCGAGCCGAGCAGCGCGTCGTAGAACGCCGCGGCGCGCGCGAGGTCGTTGGTTCCGAGCGTGACGTATCCGACCATGGTGGAAGCTTCCTTCGGGTGGGCGCGAGGAGATCGACGCTAGGGCAACGGCGTTTCGGCCGCCGCCGCGGCGAGCTCGGCGTCGATCGAGCGCAGCATCTGCTCCTCGGCGGCCTCGTGCAGCGCGAAGGCGCGCGCGAACTCGCCGAGCGCCGCGCGCGCGTCGGCGGCCGCGCCGTTCGCGAGGCTCGCGTCGATCTCGCCGAGCCGCGCGCGGAACGTCTCGTGCGCGTCGAAGAGCTGCTCGATCTGCGGCCGGTAGACCGGGCGCAGGGCGCGCACCGCCGGGTAGTAGAGCCGGTCTTCCTGATCGACGTGGGCTTCGAGCGCGTCGCGCAGCGCGGCGAAGCGCTCGCGCACTCCGTGCAGCTCGCCCGCGTCGCTGCGCAGCGCGAGCAACAGGCCGTCGAACATCGCGTCGAGCTGGCGGTGCTGGCGCGCGAACGTCGCTTCGTAAGAGCGCTCGCGATCCGAGTCGTCTCGATCCGAGTCGTCTCGTTCCACCGGACCCATCGGCTGCTTCCCCCGAAGCCATCCTGCGCGCACGCGCACGGCTCGGTTATGATGATCATCATAGCGATCGGCTTCGGAAGCGACGCCGCCCGACGTCGCGAGGGCACGATGACAGATCGCAGCGACGCCGAGCGTACGCGCCCGAACGCGGCGAACGAGATCGCACTCGAGCGCGCCGAGCTGCTGCGCGTGCTCTCGCCCGAGCAGCTCGCGCGCCTCCGGCCTCAGCTGCGCGAGCGGCCCGTCCAGCCCCACCGCGCGCTGTTCTTCGAGGGCGGTGAGGCGGAGGGGCTCTGGATCCTGCGGCGAGGCCAGGTGCGGCTCTACAAGGCTTCCGCGAGCGGACGCGTGACCACGCTCGAGACGCTGGGCCCGGGCGAGATCTTCGGCGCCATCTCGGCGCTCGAGGGCGAGGTGTATCCGGCGTCCGCGGAAGGCGTCTTGGCAGGCTCCGCGTGGTGTCTGCCGCGCTCGACGTTGATGCAGCTGCTCGCGTCCGATCCGCGCCTCGGCGTCGAGGTGCTGCGCATCGTGTCGAGCCGGCTCCACCAGGCGCACCAGCGTCTGCACGCGTTCGCACAGGACTCGGCGCCCGCCCGCCTCGCGCGCGCGCTGCTCGACGCCGCGCAGGGCGGCGAGGCGCGCGTCACGCGGCGTGCGCTCGCCGAGAGCGCCGGAACGACGGTCGAGACCGCGATCCGCGTGCTGCGCCGCTTCGAGCGCGAAGGCCTGCTCCACGGCCAGGTCGGGCTGTTGCGCCTGCTCGATGCCGAGGCCCTGCGCCGGGTCGCCGGCGGCTGACGCCGCGCGCCGTATGAGCGCCGTCATAACGGGACCGGCGTCCCGTTGCCGAGACTCCCCGCGACGGGAGGATCGCGGATGGCGCTCTTGGACATCGAGGCCGAGCTCAGCGACCAGGAGTGCGCCGCGCGCGACGCCGCGCACAAGTTCGCCGAAGAGGTGATGCGCCCGGCGGGCGCCGCGCTCGATCGGATGCCCGACCCGGACGACGTGATCGCGCGCGACTCGGTGCTGTGGCGCGTCTTCGACCGCTTCCGCGAGCTCGGCTTCGACGCGCTCGACGCGGGCGAGTCCGATCTCTCGCCGGCGCAGCTCGCGCGCCTGCGCTTCCTCGTGAACGAAGAGCTCGGCTGGGGCGACGCCGGCCTCGCGATCGGCCTCGGCGTCGCCGGCTTCCACCGCTTCTTCGCGCGGCTCTCGGGCCGGCCCGAGCTGGTCGAGCGCTTCTGCGATCCCGCCGGCCGCGACATCGGCTGCTGGGCCGTCACCGAGCCGGATCACGGCAGCGACACGCTCGCCTTCGACCAGCCGCACTTCCACGACCCCGCGATCCGCGCCAACTGCATCGCGCGCAAGGAGGGCGCCGAGTGGGTGATCCGCGGCCAGAAGTCGGCGTGGGTGTCGAACGGCACGATCGCGACGGTGGCGGCGCTCTTCTGCACGGTCGACCCGAGCCAAGGCTTCGAGGGCGGCGGCGTCGCGCTCGTGCCGCTCGACCTCCCCGGCGTCTCGCGCGGCCGGCCGCTCGACAAGCTCGGACAGCGCGCGCTCAACCAGGGCGAGATCTTCTTCGACGAGGTCCGCATCCCCGAGTCGTACATGGTCGTCGGCAAGGAGGCGTACGGCTTCGTCGTCGAGCAGGTGCTCGCGATGGCGAACGCCGCGATGGGGACGATCTTCGTCGGCGTCGCGCGCGCGGCGTTCGAGCACGCCCTCGCCTACGCCCACGAGCGCGTCCAGGGCGGCATGCCGATCTTCCGCCACCAGAGCGTCAAGGCGCGCCTGTTCAAGGCGTTCGCGCAGGTCGAGGCGGCGCGCGCGCTCGCCCGCCGCGTGGCGCTCTACAACGCGACCCACCCGCCGCGCGTCCAGTACTCGATCGCGTCGAAGGTGTTCTGCACGCAGTCCGCGTTCGAGGTCGCGAGCGGCGCGCTGCAGATCTACGGCGGCAACGGCCTCTCGCGCGAGTACCCGATCGAGAAGCTGCTGCGCGACGCGCGCGCCTCGATGATCGAGGACGGCTGCAACGACCTGCTCTCGCTGGTGGGAGCCGAGAAGCTCTGGTGAGCGCGCGCGGCGGCGCCGCGCGCGCAAAGGAGTCGACGACATGGAGCTCCGCGAAGTGATCGGACGCCGGCGGTCGATCCGCTTCCTGCTGCCGCACCGGCCCGTCGAGCCGGAGAAGATCCAGCGCATGCTCGAGGCGGCGCGGATCGCGTCGCACTGGGGCAACGTGCAGAGCCTGCGCGCGGTGGTCGTGTTCCGCGACAGCGCCACGCCCGAGCAGCTCGCGGCGCTCCAGGCGCCGATCGCGGGCTTCCAGATCCGCCTCGCTCCGGTGGTGATCGTCTGGTACATCGACACCGCCGCCGTCGACGAGCAGTCGGACCGCCTGCGCGAGCTGCTGGCCGCCGGCGCGCTCGGCTTCGGCGAGGGCAAGCACGACGCGCTCGAGAAGCAGCTCATCCCGGTCTTCGACTCGATCCGCGACAAGTTGAAGGAGCCGGGCCTCGGCGAGCTCGACTGCGGCCAGGGCATCGCGCAGGCGACGCTGATGGCGTACGAGCAGGGCCTCGGAACCTGCTGCCTCGGCAGCCCCAACCTCGACAAGATCCGCGCCGCGCTCGGGCTGCCCGACAACGGCCGCGTGCTGCTGCTCCAGACGGTCGGCTATCCGGCGGAGAGCTGGGAGGCCGGCGGCCAGCGGCCGCGCCAGCCGTTCGAGGACCTCTTCCACATGAATGCGTATGGGAACCCCTTCCCGCGCGACCCCGAGGTCGTGAGCGAGCTGACGCGCGACAAGCTGTTCACGCGCCCGGCGCCGCTGCCGTGGCGCGAAGCGGAGCTCGCCTACCTGCAGAAGGCGCTCGGCATCAAGGGACACGGTCTGCTCTAGGTAGGGAGGAGCCATGCGCTGCAACGCGATCGTGGCGGGCGTCGGGATGACGGCCTTCGGCCGGCACCTCGAGACGGGGCTGAAGGCGCTCGGCGCGGAGGCGGTGCGCGCCGCGATCGCCGACGCGGGCGTGGAGGCCGGCGCTCTCGACGCCGCCTACGTCGGCAACGCGGCGGCCGGTCTCGTGACCGGCCAGGAGAGCATCCGCGGACAGGTGATCCTGCGCTCCATCGGTCTCGGCCGGCTGCCGGTCGTGAACGTCGAGAACGCCTGCGCGAGCGGCTCGACCGCGTTCCACCAGGCGTGCGCCATGGTGAGCGCGGGCCTGCACGACTGCGTGCTCGTGCTCGGCGTCGAGAAGCTCTACCACGCCGACAAGCAGAAGTCGTTCGCGGCGTTCTCGGGCGCGGTGGACGTGGAGGCGCTGCAGGAGATCCTCGAGAAGCTGCGCGCGGCGGCGCGCGAAGGGGCGAGCGCGAACGGAGGGGCGCCCGGAGAGAAGCGCTCGATGTTCATGGACCTCTACGCCGCCGCCGCGCGCGCTCACATGCAGCGCTGGGGGACCACGGTCGAGCAGTTCGCCGCGGTGTCCGCGAAGAACTCGCTGCACGGCAGCCTGAATCCGCGCGCGCAGTTCCGCGCCGCGCTGACCGCGGAGGAGGTGCTCGCCGCGCCGATGATCGCGCCGCCCCTCACGCGGCCGATGTGCTCGCCGATCGGCGACGGCGCGGCCGCGGCGATCGTGGTGAGCGAGAGCCGCGCGCGCGAGCTCGGAGTCGCCAGGCCCGTCCAAGTGCGCGCGAGCGTGCTGCGCTCGGGCTGGGACCACGCGCCCGACGCCGCCGGCGCCGTCGAGCTGTGCGCGGAGCTGGCGTACGCGCAGGCGTGCGTCGGGCCCGACGACCTCGACGTCGTCGAGTGTCACGACGCCTCCGCGCCCGCGGAGATCATGGCGTACGAGGCGCTCGGCCTGTGTCCGCGCGGCGAGGGCGGCAAGCTGGCCGAGTCGGGCGCGACGCGCCTCGGCGGCCGCATCCCGGTGAACCCCTCCGGCGGCCTGCTGCGCAAGGGGCACCCGGTCGGCGCCACCGGCGTCGCGCAGGTCGTGGAGCTCACCGAGCAGCTGCAGGGCCGCGCGGGCGCGCGGCAGGTGCCGGGCGCGCGCGTCGGCCTCGCGCAGAACGGCGGCGGCAACATCGGCAGCGACGCCGCCGCGATGTGCGTGACGATCCTCGGCACGTAGCGGGCGCGCGCGCCGGCGCGGCCGACGGAGGAGAGTGCGGATGCGCGAGCGCAGCGAAGCGGTCCTCGCCGACGTGGTGCGGAGCCGCGCCGAGCGGACGCCGGACTTCGGCGTCGTCACGTTCGAGCACGCGAGCCTCGACGGCGGCGCGACGCCCGACGAGGTGTGCAGCTACGCCGCGCTCGCGGAAGCGGGCAACCGCATCGCGGCGGCGCTCGTCGCGCGCGGCATGCAGCGCGGCGACCGCTTCGCGCTGATGATGCGCAACCACCCGGAGTTCGTGGAGACGATGATCGCGGCGTCGATCACCGGCACGGTGTTCGTGCCGATCGATCCGCGCACGCGCCGCGACAAGCTCGCGTTCCAGCTGCGCGACGCGGGCTGTCGCGGCGCGATCTGCGCCGACTACGCGCTGCCCGAGCTGCTCGCCGCGCGCGCCGAAGCGCCGGCGCTCGAGTGGGTCCTCGCGCTCGACAGCGGCGAAGAGCCGGACGCGCCGCGCCTCGGCGACGTGCGCGGCGTCCTGCCGCTGCGCGAGGCGCTCGACACGCCCGCGGCGACGGTCGACGTGCGCCTCGAGAGCGCCGACGACCCGCTCCAGATCCTGTTCACGTCGGGCACGACCGGCGATCCGAAGGGCGTTGTCTGGCCGAACGCGCGCTTCGGCGCGTTCGCCGGGCTCGGCGCGCTGCTCGGCTATCGCAGCGGCGAGCGGCCCTACACCGGACTCTCGCTCACGCACGGCAACGCGCAGGCGGTGACGCTCGGGCCGGCGCTCGCGCTCGGCCTGCGCGCCGTGCTCTCGCGGCGCTTCACCAAGTCGAAGCTGTGGAGCGTCTGCCGCCTGCACGGCTGCACGACGTTCTCGATGCTCGGCGGCATGGCGACGGCGATCTACGGCGAGGCGCCGCGGCCCAACGACCGGCAGCACGACGTGCGCTTCGTCGTGAGCGCGGGCATGCCGCCCACGCTGTGGCGCGCGTTCGAGCAGCGCTTCGGCGTCGCGATCTTCGAGTGGTACGGCGCGGTCGAGGGCGGGCTCGCGATGCGGCCGATCGGCCAGGGACCGATCGGCTCGTTCGGGAAGCCGCTGCCCGGGCTCGAGATGAAGATCCTCGACGACGACGACCGCGAGTGCCCGCCCGGCGTGCAGGGGGAGATCTGCTCGCGCCCCGCCGGCGGGCGCGCCGCGGTCGAGTATCACGGCAAGCCGGAGGCGTCGGCCGCGAAGACGCGCGGCGGCTGGCTGCGCAGCGGCGACATCGGCCACGCCGACGCCGACGGCTGGCTGTTCTTCGACTACCGCAAGGGCGGCGGCATCCGGCGCAGCGGCGAGTTCGTGCACCCCGGCTTCGTCGAGAAGGTGATCGCCGAGCATCCCGCCGTCACGGACGTGTTCGTCTACGGCGTGCCCGCCGCGTCCGGCGCGCCGGGCGAGAAGGACGTCGTCGCCGCGATCGTGCCGGCCCCCGGCGTGCGCTGGGGCTCGCTCGTCACGGCGTCGGTCTTCGAGCACTGCCGCAAGGCGCTCGAGCCGAGCTGCGTGCCGAGCTGGCTGCAGATCGTGGACGAGATCCCGAAGACCGCGTCCGAGAAGCCGCAGGAGCGCTTCCTGCTCGACCGCTTCTTCGCACCGGGCGCTCCCGGCGTCGTGCGCGAAGAGCGCGCGTAGATGAGCGCCGGGCTCACGCGGCGCGCGCTGCTGTTGGGGAGCGCCGGCGCGGGGCTTGGCGCTCGGCCTCCAGCGCCTGTGCTGGCTCACGCCCGAGCCGATCGCCGCGGCCGCCGCTCCCGCCGCGTACACCGACTTCCGCGACCTCTACCGCGCGAAGTGGCGCTGGGACGCGGTCGTGCGCGGCACGCACACGAGCGCCAACTGCGTGTCGTCGTGTGCGTGGAACCTCTACGTGCGCGAGGGCGTGATCTGGCGCGAGGAGCAGTCGCCGCCGTACGCGGCGTCGAACGCGAGCGTGCCGGACTGGAACCCGCGCGGCTGCCAGAAGGGCGGATCGTGCAGCGACAGGCTGCAGAGCGCGTCGCGCCTCGTGCACCCGCTGCGGCGCGCCGGCGCGCGCGGCGAAGGCCGCTGGAAGCGCGTCTCGTGGGACGAGGCGCTCGGCGAGATCGCCGATCAGCTCGTCGACACGCCGGCGCGTCGCCGCGGCGAGGGCGCCGTGCTCGAGCTCGGGCCGAACGTCGACTTCGGCGCGAACACCGCCGCGGCGCCGCGCGTCGCGTGTCCACGTCGAAGGCAAGCAGCCGTGGCTCAGGCTCACCGGCCGCCAGCAGCTTTATCTGGATTACCCGTAGTTCCTCGAGGCCGACGAGGCGCCTGCCGCGCTGGAAGCGCGCGCGTCGCGAACGGCGACGGCGCGTTCCGCGCGCACGCCAAGGTCTCGCCCGCGTTGGCGCCCGGGCAGGCGGTCGTCTACCACGCATGGGAGCCGTATCCGTTCGCAGGCTGGAGGGGGAACATCGAAATGATCGCGTCGCCGTACAAGGCGCTGCGCTTCGCGGGCGGCTACGGGCATCTGCGCCCGCGCGCCTTCTTCTCGGGCCCGGTGCACGTGCCGCGCGGCGTGTCGGTCGAGATCGCGCTCGACGACGGCGCGTCCAGCGGCGCGGCGCGCGCATGAGCGCGGTCCGCCTGCCGATCCTGCTGCTGGCGATGGCGTCGCTGCTGCTCGCGCTCGGCGGCGGACTCGCGCGGCTGGGCCTGCCGCTCGGGCCGCTGCCGGCGGGCGCCGTGCTGCTGCACGGGCCGCTGCTGCTGGTCGGCTTCCTCGGCACGCTGATCGGGCTCGAGCGCGCGGTGGGTCTCGGCCGGCCGTGGGGCTACGCGGCGCCCGTGCTCGCCGGCGCGAGCGCGCTCGGCGCGGCGCTCGTCGGCGACACC
>QEVM01000070.1 GCA_003576805.1 Pseudomonadota bacterium
CGGGCTCGGGCACCGCGGCCGCGATGACCTGCGTCGCGCGGTTCGCCGCCTGCTTCGCGAGCACCTGCCTCTGCGCGACGAGCAGCTTCTCGAGCTGCGCCGCGCTCACGAAGCCCTTCTCGACCAGGATCTCGCCGAGTCGCCGGCGCCCGCCGCTGCGGCCCTGCTCCGCGGTCGCGGCGTTGAGCTGATCGGGCGTGATGAGCTTGGTGTGGATCGCGATCCGACCGAGCAGGGCGTCGTTGGAGTCGGCCATGGCGGGAGGGGTATCGGCCGCCGCGCGTCCGGGATTGACCGCACGCCGCGTGCGGCGGCGGGCGTCTCGGGATCGGGACGAGCGGCGCCCGCCTGCGCGCGACTTGCCGCGGCGCGCGCGCGAGCCACCATGCCGGCCCGGGACGTCGCGACGCGAAGGACACGGCGTGAGCAGCGCAGGCGAGAAGAGCGGCGTCGCGCCGCGCGAGTCGCGCAACCCCTTCGACGCGCCGGGCTTCGCGCGCTGGTGGCTGGCGTCGCTGTTCGCGGGCACCGGCGCCGGCATCAACGGCGTGGCGCTGCCGCTCTACCTGCGCGACCGCGTCGCCGACGACGCGCGCGCGCTCGCCATCGCGGGCGCGCTCGTCGCGACGACGCTGCCGGGCGTCGTGCTGTCGCTGCTCGGCGGGGCCGTCGCCGATCGCGTCGAGCGCCGCCGCATCCTCGCGACCACGTACACGATCGCCGTGTTCGTCTCGCTCGTCTACGTCGCGCTCGCCGGCCTCGACGTGCGCGCGATCTGGCCGATCTACCCGCTCGCCGCGCTGGTCGGCTCGGCGGGCGCGTTCACGAATCCGGCGCGCTCGAGCATGCTGCCGCTGCTCGTCACGCGCGCGCAGCTCCAGAACGGGGTGATCCTCGGCACGACGCTCGGCTTCGTGGCGGCGCTCCAGCTGATCGGTCCCACCGCCGGCGGCGTGCTGGCGGACTGGCGCGGTCTCACGGCCGCCTTCGCGGCGGAGTCGGCGCTGCTCGCCGTGGCCGCGCTGCTCTTCTCCGGCATCCGCACCGCGCCGATGTCGCCGGCCGGCACCAGCATCCGCGGCGCGCTGCGCGAAGGACTCGCCTACGTGCGCGGCCAGCCGGAGCTGCGCGGGCTGCTCGCGCTCTCGCTGGTGCCCGGCGTCTTCTTCGTCGGGCCGTTCGCGGTGACGATTCCGCTCGTCGTGCCGGACGTCTTCCACGCGTCCGACAAGTGGGTCGGGATCCTCTGGGGCTGCTTCGGCGGCGGCGTCGTCGCGGGATCGATCGCGCTCACGCTGCGGCCGATCGCGCGCCGCGGGCTCGCCGTCTGCGCGACCAACGTGGTGGGCGGCGCGATCATGCTCGCCTACGGCACGAGCGAGACGCTCGCGTTCGCGGCGCCCGTCCTGGTCGCGTGGGGCGTCGGCGCGTCGGTCTTCATGAACTACGTGGTGGCGCTGCTCCAGGAGCACACCGAGCCGCGCATGATCGGACGCGTGATGAGCATGTACTCGCTCGCCTTCTTCATCGCGATGCCGCTCGGCTACGCGCAGGCCGGCGCGCTCACCAGCGCCTTCGGCCCGCAGGCGACGCTGCTCGCGAACGGCGCGGCCGCCGCGGCGATCGGCCTCGCGTGCCTGGTCGGGCTGCGCTCGGTGCGATCGCTGCCCTGAGGCGCGCGCTCAGCCGGGGACCTCGCTGAGCCGCCGCCCGGCGGTGAAGCCGCCGTCCACGACGAGCGCGTGTCCCGTCACGAACGACGCGTCGGACGAGCAGAGGAAGAGCGCGCACGCGGCGACCTCCTCGGGCTTGCCCGGGCGCCTCAGCATGTGCAGGTCGATGAACTGCCGCCGGATGCCTTCGAGGCCGGGCGTCTTCAGGACGTTCGTCATCGGCGTCTCGATGAAGCCGGGGCACAGGCAGTTGACGCGCACGCCGAGCTGCCCGTAGTCGATCGCCATGTTGCGCGTCAGCAGCACGACGCCGCCCTTCGAGGCGTTGTAGGCGGCCTGCGACTGCATGCCCTCGAGGCCCTCGATGCTCGCCAGGTTCACGATGCTGCCCGAACGCTGGGCCTTCATCGCGCGCAGCGCGTGCTTCGACACGAGGAACGTGCCCTTCAAGTTGATGTCGACGACGCGATCCCACTCCGCCGCGTCGACCTGGTCGACGGCGCCGTAGCCCGACACGCCGGCCGCGTTCACCAGCGCGTCGATGCGGCCGAAGCGCGCGAGCACCTCGCCGATCGCGCGCTCGACCGACGCCTCGTCGCGCACGTCGGCGCGCGTCCAGAACGCGTCGCCCGCGGTCTTCGCCACCGCATCCCGCTGCTCCGCGGGCGGCTCGTTCACGTCGATCCCCGCGATGCGCGCGCCCTCCTGCGCGAAGCGCAGCGCGCACGCGCCTCCGATCCCCGACGCCGCGCCCGTGATCACCGCCACCTGGCCTGCCAGTCGTCCCATGCGTGAGCCTCCTCCGACGGGCCGTTTGGTAGCCGAGGCGCCCCGCCGGCGCCGGATCCGTGGTAGCGCGAACGTTCCCGTCCCGACTACGCTCGTCCGTGCTCCGCGAGGAGGGCATGCATGGCCGCCGCAGGCTTCGCCGATCTCGACTTCGCCGGCTTTCATCGCGACGACCTCCCGCAGCGGCTCGCCTCCGGCAACGGCGCGATCGCGGCGCGTGCGCTCGCACGGCGCGGCTCGCTCGCGTTCCGCGTGGGCGGCGAAGCCTGGACGTATCGGCCGGCGGGGCAGGGCGTCAACGTCGTCGCGGGCGACGAAGCCGCGGACACCGTGATCGAGCTCGACCGCGAGGCGTGGCAGGGCCTGGTACACGATTACGAGTCGGCGCCGGGCCTGCTCTACGCGCGCCGCGTGCGCTGCGTGCGCGGCGACGCGATGGCGTTCGTGCTCTGGGAGCCGGCGCTGCGCGCGCTCTATTCGGGGCGTCCCGTCTACGACGCCGCCGAGCCGCTGCTCGACGACGCGGGCCGCGCGCTCGACGCGTCGCGCGTGTTCTCGGACGGCGACGACGTCGACGCGATGGCGCGCTTCCTGCGCAGCGCGGGATATCTCTTCGTCCGCGGCCTCTTCGCAGAGGGGGAGGTCGCGGCGTTCCTGCGCGGCGCGGAGGCGATGCGCCGCGCGGCGGTGAAGGGCGATCGCGTCTCGTGGTGGGCGAAGAACGCCGCCGGCGAGGAGGTGCTGTGCCGCGTGACGCGCGCGAAGGACCATCCCGCGCTCGCGACCCTCTACGGCGAGGCGCGCCTGCGCCGCATCGTCGAGCGCGCCGAGCCGGGGCTCGTGCCGCGCCAGGGCGAAGGCAACGGCGTCACGGTGATCTTCAAGAACCCGGGCGTCGCGGAGGGACTCTCCGACCTGCCGTGGCACCGCGACTGCGGCATGGGAGGGCACGCCGTGATGTGCCCGGTCGTGATCGCCTCGCTCTACCTGACGCCCGCGAACCCGGACACCGGCGAGCTGGCGTTCCTGCCCGGATCGCACCGCCGCGCCTGCGGCTACATGGACGCGACCGCGGAGCCGCCGCGCGCCGTCCACTTCGACGCGCGGCCGGGCGACGTCTCGCTCCACTACGGCGACGTGATGCACGCGGCGCCGCCGCCGCGCGCGGCGGCCGGCCCCTGGCGGATCAGCGCGGTCACCGGCTACGCGCGGCCGGACGCGCGACCCCACGGCGGCGCGCGCTCCTACAACGACGTCCTGCACCAGCGCGAGGACGGTCAGATCGAGCATCTGACGCGGGTCGCCGAGCGCGCCGTTTGACATGCGGAGTCGCTGGCTTAGGTTCCAGCGGCTCGAAGTTCTCTTCGGGGGCGATCGGCTTCGACGGGTGGTCGAAGGCGAGCGCTGCGTGCCGACGTCGTCACACCGTCGCTAAACAGGTGGCACCGTTGGTAGCCAAAAACTGCCGACTCTGATTACGCACTCGCGGCCTAGCTAAAAACTAGGTAGCGACGTCCGTCCCCGACGCCTTCTAGGGGGTTGCGGGCGTCATCAGAAGGCTGGCTCCCGGAGCGCTGCTCGACCGTAGCCGGGAGTGAGAACCACGTGGAGCTGGGTGCGGTGCTCTCGTCTTCGTGACCAACCGCGCCGAGATCGAACGAAGGCTACGCACGTAGACGCGCTGGCTGGACGTCATTCGGACGCGGGTTCGATTCCCGCCGCCTCCACCAAACTCTGTCCGTTCTCTCAGCTGCTCTTCGGACGTGTTGGCCTTCGGATCCACATTGCATCCCACCGCGCGGCCGGATCGCTGCCGGCAGTGCCGCCTTCTTCGCGCCGCTCTCCGATGCCGAGCGTTTCGCTGATCGAACGTGTGCGGGCGTACCGAAACGCGGACGGCAGATCGTCGGCTAGCTCGCGCGTCTCGCAGCCGAGAGCAAGGCGCATCCGGCGAGGACGAGAAAGCCGGTAGCGGGCTCCGGGACGACGGTGACGATGTCCGTGGAGGCGTTGGCGACGACCTGCATGCCGGTGAAGCTTCCGAGGCTGCCCGAAGGGGGAAAGCTCAGCGTCGTCGCCGGGTCCAGCAATCTCCCGGCGCCGGGGCCCGTGATCCCCGTGGAGTTCATTGAGTAGGTGTCCAAGAGCCACGCGTCCTGCGGGTTGGCGGGCAGCAGCGCGCCGATGGTGAAGGTCGTGTTCGCCGGAATCGTCGTCGCAGGGATGGGGGACCAGCGGAAATAGTCGTACTGATCGATGGACACGGAGTTCGGCCCCACGGTCGTGCTGGCCAGCAGCTCCTGCGTGTCGTTCCTCCAGATCCCCACCTGGTACGTGCCGAGCAGTCCATCATCGATGCCGTAGTACATCTGCCACTGGGTCGGTGCGACGTTGGGCAGGTCGATGAAGCCGAGCGAGTTGAAGGTCACATCCTGGAGGGTCGTGTAGCTCACGCCCGCGACCACGCCGCCCTGGTAGGTCAGCTGCGACAAGGAGTCGGTGTAGTACCAGTAAACCGGAACGGCCTGCGCGGTGCCCGCGCCGAAGACGACCGCCATCGCGACCGCGGCCGCACTTACCCGCAGCTGGTCGAGGAACCTCTTCACGGAAGTGCCGATGCTCACGAACCCACG
Organism: Pseudomonadota bacterium; assembly: GCA_003576805.1. GTDB lineage: Bacteria > Myxococcota_A > UBA9160 > UBA9160 > PR03 > PR03. The sequence continues at coordinate 5,096 of QEVM01000070.1, forward strand.
CTCCCTTCCATTTCGTAACGAGGAAGTAGAGCCGCGCGTCGTTCGCGCATCCCTTCCCGCGCAACGCCATCCGCAAGATCCAGGCCAGCGAGCGTGCGACACATGTGCCTCGACGGAGGCGGATACCCCAGGAGCGACGGTTACTTGGAAAGGCGCGCCGAATCTGATGCAGCGCGGCGTTCGCCTCCGTGGAGCTGGCGTTCCGTCTTTTGAGAAGGTTCGTTCCGTCCGCCTCCGGCACGTCGATCGTGTCGCGGGGCAACGACCGGGGATGCGCAAGCACCTGGGCCATGAAGACTCGTTCGTCACCATTTCTCGAGCCACGGCCGAAGCACGACTTCGAACGCCCAAGTCGAGCGATGCTGGCGATGCAGCTGTAGATAGACCTCTGCGATGTAGTCCGGGTCGGCCATGTTGTCGTCGGCAGCCGCCCCAGCGAGTCGGTGCGCGCGCGTACCGTTCTCCTGCGTCCAGCCGATCGCGGCGTCGATCGGCACGTTCGCGACGTGAATGCCCTGCGGCATCAGCTCTCGCGCCAAGCTTTGCGCGAGTCCCGACTTGGCTTGACATGCCATCGCAAACGCGCCGCTCGCTGGGAAGCCCTTCAGCGCGGCGCTCGCGTTCGTGAAGATGATCGTGCCCTTCGCGCCGTTGGCGCTCGGCTCGTTCTCGAGCATGAGCCGAGCTGCCTGCTGGCCGACCAGGAATGCGCTGAATGCCGAGCCTCGAAGTGTCTCGAGCGCCATGCCCGGGTCGGCTTCGGTGATCCCCTTGCGAAAGATCCCGGCCACGCGGCCGTCGATGTTGTGCACGACGAGCGTAGGGGTCCCGAGATCTCGCACGACGTTCTGGAACAGCAGCTCGACGGCCGCGGGCTCGCTGGCATCGCATGCGTATCGGCGCACGCCATGCATCTTCTCGACGTTCTGGAGAACCGGTTTGTCGGGGGTCCGGGCTGCGATGCCGACCCGCATGCCGCTCTTGGCGAACAGCCGGGCGCAGCTCGCGCTGATGCCGGGGCCTCCGCCGACGATGAGTGCAACGTCTTTGGTCATGTGTCCCGACTCCTCAGTGATTCCACCACGGACGATCCGAGAACGCCCTCAGGTCGATCTCGTGCGTCCACGTGGATCGGTGTTGCTTCGCGAGGTGGACGTAGGTCTCCGCGATCTGCGTCGGGAGCATGAGCCCGTCATGCTCCTTGCCTCGGGTTTCCCGCAGCAGCTCGAACTTCTCCGGTCCGAGCATCTTCCCCAGGGTGTCGGGCGCATCCACGGCGCCGTCGATCACGATGTGCACGACGTGGATTCCCTTCGACGCAAACTCCGCGTTCAGGCTCTGGCAGAGCATGCGCCGTCCTCCCATGGCGGCCGCGTGCGAGTGTTGACCCGCGTTTCCGCGCATTGCCGCCGTCGACGAGGTCACCAGGATCGTCCCCTTGCCGCGCGCTTCCATCTGCGGGCACACGGCAGATGCGAGCCGAAAGAGCCCGAAGGTGCCCATGCGCCAGCCCGTCTCGAAGGCCTTGGCCGACGTGTCCTTCAACGCTCGATCGCCGATCTGGGCGCCCAGGTTGTAGACGACGACTTCGATCGGGCCGATCTCGTCCTCGATGGCGGCCACCCGAGTTTCGATGGCGCCTGCCTCGATGGCGTTGAGGAGGAATCCCGTTGCCGAACCTCCGTCGCGCTCGATCGCGCCGACCAACTCGTCCAGTCCGGCCGCGTCGCTGCGTCGACACAGACACGCGTGATAGCCCTCTTGGGCGAAGCGTCGAGCGACCGTTCCGCCAATGCCCGCACCAGCGCCCAATACCAAACACACCGGTTTCAAGCTCGCATTCTCCTCAACGGCCGGTGAAGCACGCCTCGCGGCGCTCGACGAAGGAGCGGATGCCCCTCTCTCGCGTCCTCGGTGCCCATGACGCGCTCGCGAGACGATTCAGAAGCTGAGCTCTCGCGCGCGCACGAACGAGGCGTAGAAGAAGCGGCATCGAGCGCGAGAAACGCCCAGAACCGGGAGGAGAGCGGAGCGCCGCATCGATCGCTCCGTTTGGTCAGAAGAGCTTCCAGACCGGCGGCAGGGTGAGGACGATGCCCACGCCGATCCCCAGCAAGCTGAGCGCGAACACGACCCGCGCTTCGACCTGGCGATCTCGCCAGCGGCGATGCAGGACCGCCCAGCCGATCAACCAGATCGCCGCTGCCAGCGTCGTGCGGCCCGTGACTCCGCCGGCGGGTGCGTAGAGGGCGGGCGCCGCGAAGAGTCCCGTCTCGTTGAGGATCACGATCACACCCAACGCGAATGCGCCGATTCCGGCTGCCAGGAATGCGGCCATCGCCGCACCATTCGAGATCGCTTCCTGGCTGCGTCCGATGCTCGCCATGCCGAGCTCCTCCATGCCTACTCGACGGGAGCCACCTTGTTGACGAGGACGCCGAGCAACGCCACGAACGAGACCAGCACGAAGCAGATCGCAACCAGCACCGTCGCCATGTCGTTCAGCTGCCGGTCGCCGAGCAGCTTCGCTCGGTAGCGCAGGCCCACGAACGCCACCGCCGTCGCCAGCATGGCGGCGATCCAGGGAACGTGTTCCTTGGCCTCCATGGCAAACGAGTGCAGCCAAGCGGTGCCGGGAACCGACTGGATCAAGGCCTTCGGATACGGAGCGAGATCGGCGATGCCCTCCGGTGGCGCCGCGCGATATGCCGGAAAGGTCACGTAGGTGCCCGCCAGCACGCTCGACCACAGCAACGCCGCGGTCGCCACGATCAGCCACGTGAGATAGAGCGCCTGGCGATCGGCCGTGGCACCCGGCGCTCCCGAGAATCGCATGGCACGCAACGAGAAGAGCGCGATGGCCAGCCCCATCAGCGCCCCGCCGCCCAGAGCCATGCCGTGGAGCATGGTCCAGAGGCTGCGCTCGGTGAACAGCATGGTGTCCATGGTGCGCTCGACTCCCGGCAAGCGTGTCGAGTCTAGCGGAGGCTGCTGCTGCGCGTGCCCTTCGTGCTGCTACGAACTCGGCTGCGACCTGCTCGACGCGATGCGCGCGATTGAATGGGCCGATTCGTCGCGCTGCTCGACTGGTCGCGCGCGACGCAGTGCGCCGCTTCGCTTGCTTCGCGCGCCCGGTCCGTTCATGATGCTCCACCACTCGGGGGGAACACCGATGTCCGACGGATCCACGCTGCGTTGCCGCATCGCACTCGCCGCTGGATCCGCGTGCGCGATGGCGGGCGCGGCGCCCGCCGCGCCGCTCGCGCCCGGCGATCTGCTGATGTCGTGCGCGTACTGGGGCATCACGCGCATCGAAGCGACGACGGGCGAGCAGCATCCCATCGGCATCGACAATGGCGGCGGCTACTCGACGCTCGCCGAGGACGCGCAGGGTCTGGTGTGGACGATCGACAATTGCTGGGTGGTGTCGATCGATCCCGCGACCGGGGAGCACGATCTCATCGCGCAGCTCCCGAACGACTTCGACGGATCGAACGACGGCGAGCTGCTGCCCGAGCCGGAAGGCACGCTGCTCCATGCGGGCGACGGCGAGATCTCGCGCATCGATCCCGGCTCGTCGGCATCCATCGCGTGCGCCAGCTCGCGGACGGCGATCTGCTCGTGCTGCGCGGCTCGCCGGGGGGTCCGGTGCGCGTCGATTCCGACGACGGCGCGCAGAGTCTCTACTCGAACACGATCGGCTCGGTCACTTCGGCTGCGATCGCGTCGAACGGCGACCTGATCTACGCGAACACCACCGGCATCTCGAACGCCGCCGTGTCGCGGCTGACCAGCCCCACCGCGCAGCCCGTCGCGCTGCTGAACGTGGGCCAGACGCAGCCGATCCTGAACGCGGCGTACCTCGCGCTCACCTCGGACGACCGCGTGCTGATCGGCGGCATGCACCAGGAGCTCGCCGGCGGCGCCGTGACCGACTCCGCCGGCGCCTTCTGGATCTTCGACCCCGCCGACGCGTCGCTGCGCGTGCTGAGCCGCCGGCCGACGCCGGGCGGGATCGCGACCAGCGACGACGGCCGCCTCTTCGTCGCGAACTCGGGCGGCGCCGGCGGCAACCTGCGCGAGGTGAACCCGCTCACCGGCGAGACGCGGCGCGCGGGCGGCGGCGCGCTCTACTCGCGGCCGCTCGACGCCGCGGTCGAGGCGGACGGGCACGTCGTCGTCGTGAACGGCATTCCGAACGGCATCGCCTCGGTGCTGCGCGTGAACCCGGACACCGGGGACACCGCTCTGCTGTCACCCACGGATCCGCTCCTCGATCCCGAGAAGATCGCCGTGGCGCCGAACGGCGACGTCTTCGTCAACGACTTCCAGGTGGGCCTCGTGCGCATCGATCCCGAGGACGGCGCGCAGAGCGTCGTGCCGGACAGCGGCACGCTGGCCTTCAACGACGACCTCGAGGTCGAGGCGTCGGGCGCCCTGCGCGTCGCCGAGCAGGGCGGCGAGCGGATGTGGCGCGTCGATCCGGCGACCGGCGCACGCGAGGAGATCGGGCCGCCGATCGACGAGGTCGCGGTGCTGGACGAGCCGCAGGGCTACGGCGGCTTCTCGGCGCTGGCGCTCGAGCTCGACGGCACCGCGGTGCTGTCGCTGCTCGCGTCGAGCGCGCCGAATGGCTCGGCGCTTTTCCGCGCGCCCGCCGGCGCGCTCGCGGCCGAGCGCCTCTCCGAGCCCGCTCTGCCGCGGCGACGATCTCGAGGTGGTGAAGGCGCTGCCAGCGCCGGAGCCGGGCGGTGCCACGGCCGCGGCCTCCGCACTGGTGGGGCTCGTCGGCGTCTGCGCGCGCCGCCGGTCGACCGCCTGGACCACTGACGTCTCGGCACCGCGGCTCGCCGCGCGGAGACCCACTCTCGAGTCGGTCTCTTAGCCGCGCGAGACCGAACCGCGCACTGCGCGCTCGAACCTCCTCGTCAGCAGCCCGAGCATGGCGAGCTCCGCGCCGAGTCCGCACGCCGGCGCCGGCGACCCCGAGAGCGGCGTCGAGTTCGTCGCCTCGATCGAGAGATCCGCGTCGGCCAGCGAGAGCGTGTCGAGCGTCGCGTGGAACTCGACGAGCCCGGGCAGCAGCACGAACTCGAGCGACTCCACCACGAGGTCCATCGTCGCCGGCTCCACGCTGTCGTCGAGTCCGATCGTGATCCGCGTCCCGGTCGGGCCACCCGAGAAGGTCCCGACGATCGGCAGCGTCACGGCCGTCGGCTCGATCGGAACCGGACCGAGGACGACCGGATCGACGGTCGGGATCAGGAGCTCGGGGCTCACGGTTCCGGAGATCGTCCCGGTCGCCAGCGCCGCGAACGACCACTCGTTCTCCCCGGTCCGGAACAGCGCCGTCGTCGTGAACGGAGGCTCGATCACGAACGAGAGATCGCCGAGATCGAAGACGACCGCGAAGACCGTCGTGCCTCCGACGGGAAGTCCGGGCAGCGGCGGGAACGGCAGCGTCGCGATGCCGCCTCCGATCGCGCGTCCGAGCGCCGGGAAGGTGATCGTCCCGCTCTCGAACGTGATCGGATTCCCGGTCGGATCCGCGAGCGGCACGTCCGCCCGAATCGTCCCGCGCGGGCGCGTGTTGGTGCTCCCGGTCGCAATCAGCGACGTCGGAAACGCGTCGGCGAGATCCGGCTCCATGTCGATGACGCCGTCGACGGCGACGCTCCCCGTCACGACGCTCGTGTTGGCGATGCGGTAGAGGAGGCTCGCAGCCTGACTGGAGCTGGGAGTGGCGGTGAGCGCGAGCGCGAGGGCGGCGCACCCGGCGATCGAGGCGAGCGGGGAGAGAGCGAGCTGGCGCAAGGTCGGCATCGTGAAGTTCCTCCGCGGCGGGAACGCAGCAAATGACGTGCCTGCGCTGTGTATTCCGGCCACAGCGTTGGCTGACCCGCCGGCAAGCGCCGCAGCGGAGGCGAGACATCGGCGCGGTCGCGCAAGGTCGGAACGTGGACGCGAAGGGTCCGCGCAGCCGGCAACCCGCGGCTCATCTCTTCGCGACTGCTGGCGATGCCGCGATCGATCCGGTCGCGCGACGGCCGACTGACGATCGATCGTTCGTCTCCGTGACGATCTTCGGACGCAGGTGCCGCGCGATCGTCGCGTCCGGGTGTCTTCCTCGCGTGACTCTGCGTCGCGCAGCGCAGCCAGGGCGCGCTTCTACAACGGCGCCGCGCTCGGTGCACCCGTGTCGCCGTCGGCACGGAGCCGGGGCACGAGGAGTCTGCGCTTGCTCTCCCGCGCGTCACCGTGATAGAAGACGCGCTCCGAGGGAAGGGCCAACTCTCGAAAGGAGTTGCCATGGCCCTCGCGCCTGCGCCTCGCACCGCCCTCCGAACCCTCGTCTCGGCGGCGACGCTGCTCGCACTCGCGCTCTCCGCGACGTCCGCGGGCGCCGCGCTCATCGTCTACGACCCCTTCAGCCACGACGGCGGACCGTCGGACTATCTCTTGGGCGACGAGTCGACCGGCGTGAACGTGATCGGCGGTCAGAATCCGACTCCGCAGCCGACGCCCTTCTATGCCGGGGGATGGATCCAGTCGGGCGGCGACGCCCAGGCCGTGGCGCCCGGATCGCTCGTCTATCCGCTGTTCCCGAACGCCGGTGGACGCGTGACCGACGCCGTGCAGTTCAACTGCTGTTCGTTCGGCCGGAGCGCGCGCGAGATCGCGGGCGGACTCGGGGCCACCCGCGAAGCGCGCACCATCTACCAGAGCTTCCTGGTCGACTTCGGCGGTCAGGGCACGGACGATCCGAGCCAGTTCGGGAAGCGCGCCGTCGAGTGGTACAACGGCGGCATCGGCGACCCGGCGTTGGCCGTGGACCTGTTCGTCAATCACTTCAGCGGCGTCCACGATCTCACGCTGGAAGTGACGACGCCTTCGGGCACGACGTCGGCGCTGCTCGGCGGCGGCGGACTCGACCTGGAGGCTCTGGCGGGCACGCACCTCGTCGTCATGAAGTTCGAGTTCAGACCGGTCAACGCCGCGAATCCCTTCACTCCCGCCGACGACGACGTCGTGACGGTGTATCTCGACCCGACCGACTCCATCGAAGCGAACTGGGCGCCCGCCGCTTCGATCGCGGTCGAGCTCTCCGACCTGCAGATCACGCACCACAGCGCCTCGACCAGCTTCACGTTTTCGGGTGGCGGTCACCTTCCGGCGAGCTTCGACGAGCTGCGCTGGGGCGACACCTTCGCCGACGTCACTCCGTTCGTTCCGGAGCCCGGCACGCTGACCATGATCGGGATCGGCGTGGCGGGGCTTGCCGCCAGGCGGCGCGGAGCGAGGAGCGGCGACGCTCGCTGACCCGCTTCTCGCGAAAGCGGAGGGAGCCGAGCTGCGGCCGTCTCGACGCGACGATCGAGCCGCCGCTGCGGCGCGCATCGCACATCTTCGCGCCGCGCTGCCTCGATGAAAGTAGAATGGCCACGGCGGGGCGAGAACGCGAAAGGAAGGCTGCCGTGCGCCACGGCCTGCTCGCGCGCACTCTCGGCGCCGCCTGGCTCGCCGTCGTGTCCGCCGTCGCTCCGCCCGCGAGCGCCGTTCCCTACACGTTCCGCAACATCGCGGACCAGACGGGGCCCTACACGAACTTCGGCGGCGCGCCCGTGATCAACGACGACGGCGACGTCGCGTTCGAGGCGACGCTCGACGACGGCACCGAGGGCATCTTCGGCGGTCCCGATCCGGGCACCGACACGATCGCCGACGACTCCGGGCCCTTCGACACGCCCATCGATCTGCCGTCGATCAACGCCGAGGGAACCGTCGCCTTCCGCGCGTGGCTCGATCCGACGCCCGAACACTTTCTCGGCCTGCGCGGGATCTTCGACGGTCCCGATCCCGACTTCGACACCGTCGCCGACGAGAGCGACGTGCGCTTCGCCGCGGGACTCGCCTCGCCCTCGATCGCCGACGACGGCACGGTCGCCTTCGACGCGATCGACGGCTTCGGCGGCTTCGGCATCTACACCGCGAGCGACACGGGCATCGAGACCGTCGCGGACGACGACGGCGCGCTGACCGGAGCGCTGTTCGCGGCCGCGATCAACGACGCGGGCACGACGGTCGCGTTCTTCGGCGAGTTCGACGGCGGCGGCGGCATCTTCACCGGCGACGATTTGCCGGACGATCGCGTCGCCGACTCGAGCGGACCGTACGCGCAGTTCGACGCTCCCGCGGTCAACGACGACGGCACCGTGATCTTCGCCGCCACGCTCGACGGCGGCGGCGGCGCCGAGGGCATCTACTCCGGCCCGGACACGACGGCGGATCGCGTCGTCGACACGGGCGGCCCGTACGCGGGCTTCGCCGCCTATTCGATCAACGACGAGGGCAGCGTCGTGTTCTCCGCGGAGCTCGACGCCGGCGGCCTCGGGCTCTTCACCGGCCCGAGCCCGACGAACGATCGCGTGATCCGCACCGGCGATCCGCTCTTCGGCTCGACCGTGTCCTTCGTGTCGCTCTCGCGCGAGAACCTGAACGACAACGGCGAGGTCGCGTTCCTCTACGAGCTCGCGAACGGCCGCAGCGGCGTCGCGGTCGCGTCGCCCGGCGCGCTGTCACGCTCGATCGACGCGGGGGAAGCCTACGACGGCGTGCGGCTCACGAGCGCCGCCGGCCGCGGCACCGTCGCGCGCCTGCGCGCGGGCGTCGCCGCCGAGGACCGCACGCTCGCGCTCTCGTTCGCGCCGCGCGGAGGCGGCGTCGGCGACGAGCTCCAGCTCGACGGCAGCGGGCAGGACGAGATCGTCGTCGAGCTCGCGTACGCCGGCGCCGGCGCCGCGAACGAGAGCGGGCTGCTGCTGTACTGGCGCGACCCGGGCGACGGCGTGTGGAAGAACGCCGTGCTCGGAAATACACCACCGGGTGGCACGGCGGCCCTCGGCATGAGCTTCGACGCGTACCGCAGCTCGCTCGGCGCGCCGCCGCAGCTCGGCGCGCACGGCAACGATCCCGACGGCGACACCGTGTGGGCGATCGTCGACCACGGCGGCCGGTTCGCGGTCCCGGAGCCGGGATCCGCGACGGCCGGCGCCGCCGCGTGTCTCGCGCTCGCGGCGCTCGGCCTCCTGCGGTCGGGCGGATCGACGCGGACGCGGGGCGGCCGCCGCTGGATCGGACTCGGATGCCTGCTCGCCCTCGCGGCCGCGCCGCGCGATGCCGGCGCGCAGCTCACGCAGAGCTCGAGCGGATTCGTCTTCGTGCGCGTGTTCGAGACGCCGGCCGAAGTCCAGGTCACGCAGGGCGACGGCGAGCTCGCGGTGTCGCTCGCGGCCACTGCCATCGACGTGATCGATCTCCACGACGACTTCTGGCTCGTCGACTTCGAGTACCAAGCGAGCGCGCTCGGAAGCGCCAACGTCGGCTGGGGCGGCGGCGCCGGAAGCCTCGAGCTCGGCGCGAGCTCGCGGCCCGAGCTCTCGCCGCCGGCGGTCGGGGCCCCGGGCGATCCGCTCTACAACCTCGACTCGGCGCAAGCGGGCGCGACGCTGTTGCTCACCTTCACCGAGCACGGCGCGATCGCGTCCGACACGCTGCCGGCCGGGACGCCGGTGTCGGTGGACGTCCACGCGCGCGTCCGCTCGCAGGTGGAAGTTCACGGAAGCCTCGAACCGCCGAACGACACACGGGCGGGCGCGAGCTTCGACGGCCGCGTCATCGACGAGTCGGGTGGCTTCGCCGGCGTCGAGCTGTTCGTCGGCGGCGACGAGATCGAGACGCGGACCCTCGCTTCTGCGGTGGGCAACGTGCTCGAGATCCGCGGCATCTTGCGCGTCGCCGGCAGGGCGATCGCCGGGGCCTTCTCCTGCTGCCCCGGCTACGTGGATACGACGACCGCGACGATCGACGGAGCCGGCGATCTATGGATGACGCTGCCCGCCGGCGTGCGCATCGACGCGGACTCGGGGCACGACTACTCCATGCCGGTGCCCGAGCCGAGCCCGGCTGCGCTCGGCCTCGGCATCGCGCTGGCGCTCGCCCGGATGCGCGGACGGCGCCGCTGCGCGCCCGCAGCCAGCGCGAGCGCGCCGACCGCGGCGAGCGCCGCCGCGCCCGCGCCCGGCTCCGGCACGGTGATGCGGAACACGCCTTCCGTGTTGCCGACGAAACGCAGCACCGCGGTGAGCTGGCCGGCGTCGTTCCAGACGCGGCGCTTGCCGTCGGAGCCGCCGGAGGTCTCGTTGCCGAGATCGATCGGCGGCTCGGCGAACTGCGACACGCTGCGGATCGTGCGCGCATCGCCCGGCGCGACCTGCACCGCGTCGCCTTGCGCGAGCAGCAGCGACGTCGCCTGCGTGTGCACGTCGTGATGCCAGAGTCCCCAGCCCGGGCTGGTGTCGCCCGGCGCGTCGAGGAAACGCGCGGTGAACACCACTTCGCCCGTTCCGTTCGCAGCGAAGGCGCGGACGTCTTCCCAGATCGTGCCGGGGACGCCGGGCGGCTCGTCGCCCGCACGCATCGCGAGGTGCACGGCCCCGTGGCCGGTCGTGGTCCAGAGGCCCGTGTCGTTCACGTCCTCGACGGTGTCGCCGACGCCCGCTTGCAACGCGGCGGAGAAGACGGTGGTGCCGTCGTCGGCGAGCGCCACGGCGATCGCGCCGGCCATGCGCGCGCCCGACGTGCCGGGCATCTCGAGGCCGCCGCCGCCGAGCAGCCGGATGCCGCCCGCGCCGTCGGGGCCGTACACGGCGGAGAGATCGCCGTCGGGAAGCGTGCCGCCCGTGAGATCCGCGACGAACGCGTACTCGCCCGCCGCGTTGAGCCCGAGGGTGTTCGCGTCCTGCGGAAAGCGCTGCAGCGTCGCGTCCGTGCCGGGGGCCGGGTCGTTCTCGCGGTGGAGCAGCGCCGGCGGTCCGCCCGAATCGGAGGCGACGAGCACGTCGACGTCGGCGCTCGCGGTGCTGACGGCGCCGTACGCGAGCACGCGTCCGGCGTCGTTCAGCCGCGGCTCCGTGAAGCGCGTCCACGTGCTGCCCGCGACGGCAGAAAACGACGTCGCCGCGCGCGCGAGCAGCGCGAGGCCGCCGGCGCCGTTCGGGCCCCAGATCGAGGCGCGGTTCGTGCCGCCGCCGGCCGTCTCGATCGTCGCGCGCAGCGCGACGCCCGCGTCGCTCGCCGCGACGCCTTCGAAGCCGACGATCTGGAAGCCGCTGGCATCGACGGGCTGGCCTTCGCGCGCGAGCGCGACGAGCCCGCCTGCGCCGTTCGGTGCGTAGAGGATGCTGTCGTCGGTGGTCGAGCCGGTGTCGACGGCTGCGAGCAGCGCGAAGCGGTCGCTCGTCATCTCGGGACCGCCGACGAAGTCGAGCAGCTCGCCGGGGTAGCCCGGCGCCTCCGCGCCTTCGATCAACACCAGCTCGGGCGCGCCGCCGCTCCACCACCAGGCGCCGCTCGCGCCGCCCGCCTCGCCGTCGAAGCCGATCTCGCCCGCCGCATTGAGGGCGGGAACGGTGAGCTGGGAGAACGGGTCGGCGGTTCCCGGCGCGAGCGTGCCCGTGAGCGCGACCGTCTCCACCGCGACGATCTCGGCGGCCGGCGCGCGCGCCGCCGCGAGGCACGCGAGCAGCGCGAACGCCGCGGCCCCCCTCGTCGTCCGATCGCTCCGCGTCCGCCGTCGCCCGTCCGCCGCCATCCGCTGCATCCGCACGCTCCGTTCCGCAGGAAGCGCGCATCGTAGACGCTCTGCGCGCCTTCACCGTGCTGCGTTGGAGCCGCGCTCGTGCAGCGACCGCTCGCGGACGAGCCCGCAGCGCGCCGGGCCGGCCGGCGACGCGCCACGCGTTGCCGCGGCGCCGGCGCGCGACGCGCGCAAGGACGTGCCCGGTCCGCGCGCTGCGAACAGCGCCGCGGCGGCGAGCGAGAGCAGGGCGGCGAGATCGAGCATGGGGCCTCCTCTCGCGCGAGGCTCGCCCGCGTCCCGCGTCGCCGCTGTGAGCGGCGTCACACGCGCGTGCGCGCGCCGACGCCGGTCAGGCGTCGCAGCAGCGCCACCTCCTCCTCGCGGTACGGCGTGCCGTCCGCGCGGAAGACGTCGTGGAACCAGGTCTCCGGCTCGGCGCCGCCCGCCCGGTCGCGCCACGAGAACTTCGTCTGACTGCGGCCGTCGACGAGTCCCCAGCTCCAGCAGCCGATCTTCTCGCGCTGGAAGATCGGGAGGTGGGTCTCGAACAGGCACTTCTGCGTGCGCGCCATGTACTCGGTGCAGAGCAGCGGCCGGCCGTAGCGGCGCAGGCGCGCGATCTCGCGTTCGAGGTGCGCCGCGCGGCGGTAGTGATGGAAGCTGACGACGTCGGAGAGCGCGGCGAGCCGCGCTTCGAGCCGGCGATCGGGGAACCAGATGCCCGCGGTGACGGGCTGCTCCGGGCGCGACGCGCGCACCCAGCGGAACGCTTCGTCGAGCAGCGCCAGCGAGTCGCGCGCGGCGGCGCGGCGGCGCACCGCGGCGCGCAGCAGCGCGAACGCCTTGCCGGGCTGCGGGCGCTCGAGGATCGGGAGGAAGCAGTTGGTGGGCTCGTTGTAGACGTCCCAGCCGAGCACGCGCGCGTCGCCGGCGTGCGCCGTCACGACGGCGCGCACGTAGGCTTCGAGGCGATCCCACCGGCGGCGATCGCGCAGCGCCTGCGCGCCGGGCGAGCGCGCCCAGCGCGAGTTGTGGATGCCGGGGCGCGGCGCCAGCTGCGGCCCGTCCTGGGGCTCGTGCCAGCAGTCGTCGAAGAAGACGAGCAGCGGCGCGATGCCGTGCGACGACGCGATCGCGAGGAAGCGCTCGAGGCGCGCCATCAGCCCGTCCGGATCGCGCTGCCACACGAGGTCGTGCAGGAAGACGCGCACGCTGTTGAAGCCGATGCCGGCCGCCCAGCCGAGCTCGCGGTCGATGCACGCCTCGTCGAAGCTCTCGGCCGACCACATCTCGATCTGATTCACGGCGCTGCTCGGCAGGAAGTTGCAGCCGACGCGCCACGGCTGCTTGGCGTGCCAGTCGCGCGCCTGCGCCTCGCTCCAGCGATCGACACCATGCGGCGTAGAGGACAGGGCGCTCCCTCCCGGCGGTCCGTGCGGCGCTCCCATTGGTAGCGGCTGGTGCGGCGGTATGCTGGGCGCGCGGCGCCGGCCGAGCCGGCCCGGAGGAGGATCGCATGGGCGACGCGCCGCTCGACCGCAAACGGTTCGTGGAGCAATACGCGCGCTTCTTCGGGCGCGGCCGCGTCGCCGCGATCGAGAAGCTCGGATACCTGATGGTCGAGGCGTCGGGCGAGGGCCCGTACGTCACCGACACGGAAGGGCGGCGCTTCCTCGATCTGTGGGGCGTCGGCGGCGTGCACGCGCTCGGGCACCGCCACCCCGCGCTCGTCGCCGCGATGTCGGAGGCGCTGCGCGGCGAGGACTTCGGCTCGCTCTTCCACTTCAGCGCTGCGAAGGCGCGCCTCGCGGAGACGCTCGCGCGCACGACGCCCGGCCGGCTCGAGGTGACGTGGCCCGCCGTGACCGGCAGCGAGGCGATCGACCAGGCGTGCAAGCTCGCGCGCGGCGCGACCGGCCGCACGCAGATCCTGCATGGCGACCACGGCTACCACGGCGTCACCGGCTTCGCGCTCAGCATGATGGGCTCGCCGTCGATGCGCGCGTGGGCGGAGCCGCTGATCCCCGACTTCCAGGCGGTGCCGTACGGCGACGCGGCCGCGCTCGCGGACGCGATCGGCGAGCGCACCGCGGCGGTCGTGCTCGAGCCGGTGCGCACCGACTACGACGGCCGCGCGCCCGCGCCCGGCTACTTCGCGGAGGTGCGGCGGCTGTGCGACCTGCACGGCGCGAAGCTGATCGTGGACGAGGTCGTGACCGGCATGGGACGCCTCGGCCACGTCTGGGGCATCGAGCACTGGGGCGTCGAGCCCGACCTGCTGGTCACCGCGAAGGGCTTCTCCGGCGGGCTGTATCCGATGGCGGCCGTCGTGATGCGGCCCGAGGTGCTCGACTTCTGGGGCGACGACCCGTACCGGATCATCTCGTCGTACGCGTGGTCGAACGTCGGCGCCGTGGTCTCGCGCACCGCGCTCGAGGAGACCGAGAAGCTGCTGCCGCGCGCGCGGGCGATGGGCGACCGGCTCGGGCGCGTCGTCGACGAGCTCGCCGCGCGCCATCCCGCGCTCGTGCGCGGCGTGCGCCGCACCGGCCTGCTCTGGGCGCTCGACTTCCGCGACGAGCTGGCCGGCGCGTTCTTCGTCCTCGGGCTCTTCCAGCGCGGCGTGATCGTGGTGGCGTCGGCGCAGAACATGGCGGTCCCCAAGCTGTATCCGCCGCTCGTGCTCGAGGACGAGCAGATCGCCGAGTTCGCGGAGAAGGCCGAGGACACGCTGCGCTCGCTGGGCGGCTGAGCGCGCTCGTCATCTCGGAGCCATGCGAGCGCGCGCCGCGCGAGCGCCGCGCCGCACGCGCCGCGCGAGCCGTCTAAGCTCGGGCGGCAACGCATCGGGGACGGACCGTGAGCGCCCAATGACCGATGCCGACGCTCGACGCCACAACCAGGCCGAGATGACGAAGCTCCTGAAGTCGCTGCTTCCCGACGTCGGCGACACCGCGTGGGAGAGCGATCCCGGAGCGCAGGACGTCTTCGTCGGGCACACGTCCGAGCAGCCCGAACCCTATCGGGTCGTCTTCCTCGACCCGATCCTCTCGCAGCAGTATCCCGAGAACGGGCTGCGCACGGGCCTGTGGACGCGGCCGGACTTCCATCGCGACCTGCGCGAGAGCGCGGGCCGCGACGTCGTCGTGCGCGACGTCCTCGTCGACGAGCGCGGCTGCGAGGTCCTGTACGAGGTCGTCGATCGCGGGGACTGGCGCGCGAACTGAGCGGCGGCCTCGCGGCCTGCGTCGAATGCGCGCGCGCTCGATCGTCATGTCGCGAAGGGGGACGTTGAGCCCCGACGGAGGACCCATGCCCGACGCCATCCAGCGCATCACGCCCTTCCTGTGGTTCGACGACCAGGCCGAGCAGGCGGTGGAGCTCTACACCTCGGTCTTCGACGACGCGCGCGTCGTCGCCGTGCAGCGCTACGCGAAGCAGAACGCGCAGATCTCGGGCCGACCCGAGGGGTCGGTGATGACCATCCAGTTCCAGCTCGCCGGTCAGGACTTCACCGCGCTCAACGGCGGCCCGCACTTCCGCTTCAACGAGGCGATCTCGCTGCTCGTGCGCTGCGAGTCGCAGGCCGAGGTCGATCACTACTGGGAGCGCCTCTCCGCCGGCGGCGACCCGGCCGCGCAGCAGTGCGGCTGGCTGAAGGACCGCTTCGGCGTCTCGTGGCAGATCGTGCCGGCGGTGCTGTTCGAGCTGCTCGGCGATCCGGACTCCGGGCGCGCGGCGCGCGCGACGCAGGCGATGCTCGCGATGAAGAAGCTCGACGTGGAGGCGCTGCGGCGCGCCGCCGCCGGCTGAGCCCGCGCACGCCAAGCTGTCGCACGCCGCGCTCGCGCGTGGGACTCGGCGCCGCAGGCCGCGCGCGGCGTCCCGAGCGCAGGAGCAGCGCGGCGCGCCGCCCAGTCGGTACGCTGCTCGGGTACGCTGCTTGCGACGCCGCATGCGAGGCCGGGGGACGACGCGGCGCGGCGCCGCAGCGAGGTGGTGATGACGGCTCCGCACTCCGAACGGCTCTCGGCGCTCGACGCGCACTTCCTCGAGCTCGAGGACGCGGGCGTGCACATGCACGTCGCCGCGGTGCTCGTGTGCGAGGCGGAGCCGCTGACGCGCGCCGACGGCAGCCTCGACGTCGACCGCATCCGCAGCTTCCTCGACGCGCAGCTCCACGCGATCCCGCGCTACCGGCAGCGGCTCGCCTGGATCCCGGTCGAGAACCATCCCGTCTGGGTGGACGACGCGAGCTTCAACCTCCAGTACCACGTGCGGCACGTCAGCCTGCCGCGCCCCGGCGACGAACGTCAGCTCAAGCGCCTCGTCGGCATGCTCTCGTCGCAGAAGTTCGATCCGACGAAGCCGCTCTGGGAGATGTGGGTGATCGAGGGGCTCGAGGGCGGGCGCTTCGCGCTGCTCGCGCGCTGTCATCACTGCATGGTGGACGGGATCGCGGGCGTCGGCGTGCTGCGCATCCAGCGCTGCAAGCAGTGCCAGACGCTGCGCCACCCGCCGCGCCCGATGTGCGGCGAGTGCCAGTCGATCGAGTGGGACTGGATCGTCTC
>QEVM01000071.1 GCA_003576805.1 Pseudomonadota bacterium
GCGATCTCGCGCAGCGCGACGGCAGGGGGCGAGTCGGGCGCGTAGGCGAGGATGGGCTTGCCGATGTCGCCGCCTTCGACGACGCGGGAGTCGATGGGGACTTCGCCGAGGAAGTCGACGCCGAGCTCCTTGGCGACGCGGGCGCCGCCGCCTTTGCCGAAGATCCAGTACTTGCGGTCGGGGAGATCGGGCGGGACGAAGTAGGACATGTTCTCGACGATGCCGAGGACGGGGACGGAGACCTTCTCGAACATGGCGAGGCCCTTGCGGGCGTCGATCAGCGAGAGGTCGTTGGCGGTGGTGACGATGACGGCGCCGGCGAGCGGGGCCTGCTGGGTCAAGGTGAGCGCGGCGTCGCCGGTGCCGGGCGGCATGTCGACGACGAGGTAGTCGAGCTCGCCCCACTCGACGTCGGTCAGGAACTGGCGCACGAGGCCGTGCACCATCGGCCCGCGCCAGATCACCGGCGAGCTGTCGTCGACGAAGAAGCCCATCGACATCAGCTTCAGGCCGTAGCCCTGGTGCGGGAGGATGCGCTTGTCGCGCGTGTTGGGGCGGCCGGTGACACCGGTCAGGAGCGGCAGCGACGGGCCGTAGACGTCGGCGTCCATCAGGCCCACGCGCGCGCCGCTCTCGCGCAGCGCGAGCGCGAGGTTCACGGCGACGGTGCTCTTGCCGACGCCGCCCTTGCCCGACGCGACGGCGAGCACGTTCTTGACGCCGGGCAGGACGTCGCCCTGCGGCTGCTGCGGCGACGCGCCGCCGCGGTGGCCGCGGGTGTTGGCGGTCATCGTGACGGCGACGTCGCTGACGCCGGGCAGCGCGGCGACGCGCTCGCGCGCGCTGCGCTCGAACTCCGCCTTCACGGGGCACGCGGGCGTCGTCAGCTCGATGTCGAACGCGACGCGTCCGCCGTCGATGCGCAGGTTCTTGATGAAGCCGAGGTCGACGATGCTGCGGCCGAAGTCGGGGTCGACGATGGGCCGCAGCGCCGCGAGGACGTCCTGTTCGGTGGGGGTCGCCATGATGCCCGCAGTCTAGCCGCCGAGCGTTGCGGCGCCGGACGTCCGCGGCGATACTGCTCGCCTCGAATCGAGAGGAGAGGCCCCATGAACGCAGCCACTGTCCGCGTGCGCGTCGCGCCCCTCTCGGCTCCCCGCATCGCTCGCTAGCGGCAAGATTCCATCCGAGCCTGCGGCCCGTGAGGGTCGGCGTTCGCACGTGCGCGAACCGCCGGAAGACCACGCGTGCCGCGGAGACGATGGGACGTTCGCAATCTCGACCGAGCTGGCGGGGCCACCGCCGCGGAATCCAGAGCTTCAACTGCCGGCGCTGCGGCATCGAGGTGCCGGTGCAGGCGCCCGGCACGGCGCACCGCAACCACTGCCCGCAGTGCTTGTGGAGCATCCACGTCGACGACCGCCCGGGCGATCGCGCCTCCGACTGCCGCGGCGGCATGGAGCCGATCGCGGTGTGGGTGCGCCCGAACGAGGAGTGGGCGCTCGTCCACCGCTGCGGCACCTGTCACGCGCTGCGCGTGAACCGCATCGCGGGCGACGACAACCCGCTCGTGCTGATGTCGATCGCGGCGCGGCCGATGGCGTCGCCGCCGTTCCCGCTCGACAAGCTGCCGCGCTGACGAGCGCAGGGAGCGGCGCGCGCGCCGCTCCCTGCGACTCACCAGATCGCGATGCCGCGCGACCAGTAGAAGATCGCGAGGCGCGGGTTCGAGTCGGCGTACAGATCGCCGCGCGCGAGGAACGACATCGCCATCTGCACCTTGGTCACGCACTGGCGGCCGCCGGGGCTCGGGCCGGGCGGGCACGGGTCGTGCGCGTCGATCTCGCGCTCGAGCGTCTCGCGCACCGCGTCGCGGAAGCGCTCGTAGAGCGGCGCGACCTCCGGGATCGGGTGGTTCGGGATGCGCAGGCTCCACTCGATGCCGGGGAGGCGCTGCGCGGTGCGGAAGTCGTTGCTCTGCCCGATCGCGGCGATCGCCTGCGCGAGCAGGACGTCGAGGCAGCAGCCGGTCAGGTAGCGCGCGTCGTCCTCGGGCAGCGTGTCGGCGAGCGCCTGCGCGTCGCTGCGGATCGACTCGAGCGCCCAGCCGAGCGCGGCGAGCGGATCCACCGGCCCCGCGACCGGCGACACGGCCGCCGTACCGTTCTTGGTGTTGCGGCGATCGCGGCCGAAGCCGGCCCACGGCATCGCGGCGGCAGTCGCCGGCGCGGGCGTGTCCCACACGAAGAGCTGGCCCTCGCGCGTCGCGGCGACGATCTCGATCAGGCCGTCGCCGTCCACGTCGCCCGGCGTCACCGAGCCGATGTGCCAGCCGTGCGTGAACTTCGGCCAGCCCGCGGGCGTCGAGCCGTCGGCGCGATACGCGCGCACCAGATACACGCCGCTGCCGTTGATCACCTCGGCCACGCCGTCGCCGGTCACGTCCGCGAGCGCGGGGCTCCCGATGAACTGCATGTCCTCCATCAGCCGCGGGAACGCGGGCACCAGCGTGCCGTCGCGCGGATTCCACGCGGTGATCTGGTGCTGGCCGAACGCGTTGTCCTCGACGAACGAGTCGGGATCGGAGAGCTGGCCCTGCTGCGCGGGCGCGACGACGTCGAACAGCTTGCGCAGGCCGCCCGTCGGCGCGACGTACTCGGGCAGCGCGTCGCCCGTGATGTCGCCGAACGCGCCCGAGCCGAGCGCGCCGAAGAAGGGCGCGTCGGGCGAGCCGGCGGTCGCCGGGATCTGCGGGAAGCCGCGGCCCGGGAAGTCGATCGCGAGCGGGCGGCGCGCGCCGCTCGCGTTCGTGCCGAGCGCCGACGTGCCGTCCGGGTTCAGCAGCATGACCGGCCCGATCGCGCCGAAGATCGCGACGCGCAGCTCGCCTTCGCCGGTGACGTCGGCGATCGCGGGCGAGCCCGGCGTGCCGGTGCCGACGGTGGGCAGCACGCCCGGCGTCAGCAGCGGCACGCCGACCGGCCAGCCCTCGAGGAACGGGCCGCCCGGCGCGGCGTTGCCGTCGGGCTTCACCGCGTAGACGCGTCCTTGTGTATCGACCGAGAAGTCGTCGACGTCCGCCTGTCCGAGCAGCGTCGCGAGATTGCGGAAGAGCGTCGACTCGATCGCGAAGCCGTTCGGCTCGTTGCCGTACTCCTCGTTCGTCGCGACCACGATCTCGGGCCGGCCGTCGCCGTCGAGGTCGCCGACCGCGGGCGACGAGAGGCTCTTCGCGGCGCGCGAGCGCGCGTCGACGCCGGCGAGCGGCGTCGCCTGGCCGGTCGCCGGATCGATCGACACGCGATCGCGATCGGCGAGCCGCACCGGGAAGCCGGCAACGAGCGAGCCGTCGGCGCGCCACGCGTAGAGATTGCCGTCGAGCGCGCTCGACAGGATCTCGAGCGCCGGGTGTGCACCCGGCGCGTCGAGGTCGGCGAGCACCGGCGCACCGGCGATGCCGCGCAGCATGTCGTTCAGGCGGTTGCGGCTCTCGGGCAGCGAGAGGTTCGGGTCGGTCGCGACCGGGAAGCCCGCGCGCCGGCCGCCGTGATCGTCGAACACGTAGAGCCGGCCCTGGATCGTGCTCGCGACGATCTCGACGCGGCCGTCGCCGTCGAGGTCGTCGGCCGCGACCGCGCCGATCACGGCCTCGTGCGGAATCGGCACCTCGCCGGACGCGTACGCGGGCGAGGCGTGGATCGGCAGCGGATCGGTCTTGGCCGGGAAGCCGGGCAGCTCGTCGCCGCTGGCGCCGTCGTAGACGTGCACGGAGCCGTCGCCGCCGGCGAGCACGATGTCGAGCACGCCGTCGCGGTCGACGTCCGCGAGCGCGGGCGAGCTCTCCGCGGAGCCGGGCAGGCGGAGCGGCGCGTGACGCAAAGTCGCGTCGCTGTGGATCGCGACGGTGCGGCGGTCCTCGCCGAGGTTCCCGAAGCTGTCGAGGACGCGCAGGCGCAGCGTCACGGTGTTGGCGTCGGGCGTCGGAGGCCGCTGCGCGGGATCGAAGCCGCACGCGGCCGCGCTCTCGCCGGCCGCCCACGACGCGAGCACCGCGTTCTCGACCGGCGCGCCGCCGCCCGAGCCCGATCCGACCAGCGTGTAGTCGAGCGGCTGCACGCCGCAGCCGACCTCGAGCGTCCAGTCGAAGTTGTGGCCGACGCGCGCCGCGCGCGCCGAGCCGCGCACGTCGACGGCCGGCGTGCGCGCGGGATCGACCGTGTCGAACCAGCGCAGGCTGCCGGAGAGATCCGCTTCGGGCGGAATCGTCGAGTCGGTCACGAGCGCGAGCATGGCCGGCGCGTCGGGCCGCCCGTAGCCGGTGAACTGGTCCCACTCGGGCTGCGTCGGGAAGTGACTGCTGCCGAAGAGGAGCCCCTGCGCCGGCGCGGAGAGCAGCGACGCGAGGAGGTTGCCCTCGATCGTGATCACGAGGCCGGGCGCCTCCGACTGGTCGACGTCGCGCGCCGAGGCGCGGAAGAGCTGGCGCACCTCTTCGGCCGAGAGCGGCGTGCCGGTCTCGGGATTCGGCGCGAACAGGCCGCGGTCGATCTGGTTCTTCGCGTGCGAGTAGAGCAGGGCGGTGAGGCCGCCGGCGCGGCCGGTCGCCTCCGACGAGCACGCCGACGACGGGATCGCCGCCCACGCCTTGCCGCCGTAGTTGGTGCAGCCGTTCAGCAGCTCGAAGCCGTTGGCGTCCTCGTCGACGAGCAGGCCGTCGCCCTTCGTCACCGAGTTGACCCAGATCATGTGGTCGTAGTGCGCGGGCGCGTTGTGGTGGCGGCTCTCCTCGTCGGCCGCGCTCGCGATGATCGGGACGCCGCGCCGGTACGCGTAGCGGACGGCGGCCTGCCCCGACTCGCTCGCGTTGATCGTGCCGAGCGCCTCGGAGATGAAGTCCATGCCGAGGTCGGTCGCGTACACGACGGCCTGCAGGAAGCTGCCGTCGTCGGCGATGAACGAGTCGCCCACGCGCAGCGGCAGGAAGAACGAGTTGGGCGCGAAGCCGGGGAAGCCCGAGCCGTTGTTCGCCTCGGCGTACTGGTCGCCGGCCTCGCCGGTGCCGTGGCCGTACTCGACGTCGTCGTCGGCGTCGTTGTCGTTCTCGAGGAAGTCCCAGCCCGCGATGTCGTCGACGTAGCCGTTGCCGTCGTCGTCGACGCCGTCCGAGTAGAAGCGGATGAGGTCCTGGCCGTCGCAGAAGCCGCTGGCGTTGGCGTCGGCGGCGCAGGCGTCGGCGAAGTCGTCCACCGAGACGAGCCCGTTGCCGTCGCAGTCGTGCGTCGCGCAGCCGTCCGGGACGGGCAGCTCGCCGCGGTTCAGGAACACCTTGCGCGCGAGGTCACGGTCGTCCTGCCAGCGGATGCCGCTATCGAGCACCGCGCCCGCGACGTCGGGCCGGCCGGTCGTCCACTCCCACGCGCCGACGATGTCCATGCCGGAGCCCGGCGCGTACTTCCACGCCTCGCCGCCGAACGGGTTGTAGTCGTCGGGCAGCGCGCCGGGCGCGACGAACAGGTAGCTGGCGTAGTCGTTGGGATCGCTGCAGCCGGACGCCGCGCAGCTCGGGTAGGGCAGCTCGGCGCGCGCCGCGCCGGCGCCGAACGCCACGGCGCAGACCGCCAACCCGAGCGAGATCCGAAACGCAGCACTCCGATCGAGACGAACCAGACGACCGAACCCACCACCGACCCGCGCGACCAGCACCACCGGCGACCTCCGCAGCTTTCGCGCGTCGCGGCAGGGAAACCGCGCGACGGCGAGCGGCCCACCTTATCAGAGCGCGGGTGCGATTTGACCAAGCGTTTGGGGGTGTTTGCCGCCGCTCCGCCCGCGGCATGGCCCCGCGGGTCATTCGCAGGCGGCACTCGCGGAGATCGGCCGGTAACTTGCCGGCGATGGACTGGTCCGACAGCAAGCTCTGGCTCGCCATCGGCTTCACCGGGAACGCGCTGTTCTTCTCGCGCTTCCTGGTGCAGTGGGTCGCGTCGGAGCGCGCCGGCCGGAGCTACGTCCCCACCGTCTTCTGGTGGCTCTCGATCGCCGGGTCCGTGGTGCTGCTCCTCTACGCACTGCACCGCCGCGATCCCGTCTTCACGCTCGCCTACCTGCCCAACTGCGTGGTCTACGTGCGCAACCTGATGCTGATCCGGAAGGAGCGCCGCGCGGCCGCCGCGGCGCCCGTCGCGACCGGCGATCAGGAGAACAGCACCACCATCAGCACCGACCCGACCGTGAGCGGCGCGCCGAGCCGCGCGTAGTCCGAGAACCGGTAGCCGCCCGGGCCGTACACCATCGTGTTCGTCTGATAGCCGATCGGGGTCAGGAACGACGCCGACGCGGACACGGCCACCGCGATCGCGAACGAGCGCGGGTCCGCGCCGACCTCGCGCGCCGTCGCCATCGCGATCGGGAACATCAGCGCCGCCGCCGCGTTGTTCGAGATGAACTCGGTCAGCACGACCGTCGCGAGCACGATCCCGAACAGCGACCAGCGCCAGCCGAGCCCGCTCGTGAGGTCCACGATCTCGCCGCCGAGCACCGCGGCGAGGCCCGACTGCTCGATCGCCGCGCCGAGCCCGAACGAGGCGGCGATCACGATCAGCACGTCGATCTCGACGGAGTCGCGCGCGGTGCGCGCCGAGATCGTGCGCGTCGCGACCAGCAGCAGCGCCGCGACGAGCGACGCCTCGAGGATCGGCAGCAGGCCGCTGCCCGCGACCAGCACGACCGCCGCGGTCACGCCGAGCGCGAGCAGCATCTTGCCGCGCGGCGCGGCGGGCTCCGCCTCGCCGTCGAGCGCCGAGATCACGAGGAAGTCGGGGCGGTCGCGCCAGCGGTCGCGGAAGCTGCGGTCGGCGAGCAGCAGCAGCGTGTCGCCGACGCGCAGCCGCACCTGCCCGAGCTTGGCGACGATCGGCTGGCCCTCGCGGTGGATGCCGACGATCGCCGCCTGGTAGCGGCCGCGGAAGCCGACCTCCTTCGGCGTCCTGCCGAGCAGCGGCGAAGCCGCGCCGACGACGCCCTCGAAGAAGCGGTGCGCCGGCGTCTCGAGCTCGGAGAGGTGCGGCGTCTCGGCCGAGACGAGGCCGTCGATGTTGCGCAGGTCGAGGATCAGGCGCGCCTGGCCCACGAACAGCAGGTGGTCGCCGCCGTGCAGCACGGTGGTCGGCGCGACCGGCGCGATCGGCTCGCCCTCGCGCTCGATCTCGACGAGGAACACGCCCTCCAGGTGGCGCAGGCCGGCGGCTTCGACCGTCTTGCCCGCGACCGCCCCGTGCGGGTCCACGATCATGCGGACGACGAAGTCGCGGCCCGCGGCGTCGAGCGTCGTGCGCGGCGAGATGCGGTCGGGCAGCACCCACGGCACGGTGATCGCGACGACGACGAGGCCGAACGCCGCCATCGGCAGGCCGACGTGCGTGATCTCGAAGAGTCCGAACGGCGCGTGCCCGGCGTTCTGCAGCAGGCCCGACACGACGAGGTTGGTCGAGGTGCCGATCGTCGTCAGGACACCGCCGAGGATCACCGCGAACGAGAGCGGCATCAGGTAGCGCGAAGGCGACACGCCGCGCGCCTGCGCCCACTCCGACACCGGCCGCATCAGCATCGCGACGATCGGCGTGTTGTTGAGGAAGGCGCTCGCCGCCGCGGCGGGCACGCCGATGCGCAGCAGGCTCGTGCGCAGGCCCGTCCCGTCGCCGAGCGCGGCGGTGACGAGCGGGCGCAGCGCGCCGGTGTCCTCGATGGCGCGCGCCAGCACGTAGAGCGCGGCCACCGTGATCGGCGCCGGGTTGGAGAAGCCCGAGAACGCCTGCGCCGTGTCGATCACGCCGGTCACGAGCAGCACCACGACGGCGCCGAGGATCGCGGGCGCCGGATGCGCGAGCCCGCGCACCATCGCGACGAACATCGCGACCACGACCCCGAGCGTCAGCCATGCCTGCCAGCCGAGCGTCTGCGGCTCCAACTACATCCCTTTCCGGCGGGGGCGCAGCGTAGGGATCGCGTGGACGCGGCGCTCCCCCGCGGCGGCAGCGCTTTCGGCCGCGCGTTAGCTTCGCCGCCCCTCGGCAGCCGGGCCGGGGACCGATGCGGGCGGGCCGTGCACGACCAACTGCTCGTCTTCTGGCTCCAGCTCTTCGTGCTGCTCGGCGCCGCGCACGGTCTCGGCGCCGTCGCGCGGCGCTTCGGCCAGCCGCCCGTGATCGGCGCGCTCGGCGCCGGCCTGCTGCTCTCACACTCCGTGCTCGGCGCGCTCTGGCCGGACGGCTACGCATGGCTCTTCCCGGACGACGCCGTGCAGCGCGGCCTGCTCCAGGGCGTCGCGTGGGTCGGCGTCGGGCTGCTGATGGTCGTGACCGGCTTCGAGGCCGACCTCGATCTCGTGCGCCGGCTCGGCCGCGCGGCCGCCGCCGTCGCGACGGGCAGTCTCGTCGTGCCGTGCGCCGTCGGCTTCGCGCTCGGCTTCGCGCTGCCGGACACGCTGGTCGGCGGCGACACGCCGCGCACGGTCTTCGCGCTCTTCCTCTCGACTGCGCTCGGCATCTCGGCGCTGCCGGTGATCGCGCGCATGCTGGCCGAGCTCGATTTGATGCGGCGCAACTTCGGTCAGATCACGCTCGCCGCCGCCACCGCGAACGACGTCGCCGGCTGGATCCTGCTCGGCGCGGTCGCCGGCGCGGCGCGCTCGGGCAATCTCGCGCTCGGCGGCCTCGCGCTCTCCTTCGCGGGCGTGTTCGTCTTCATGGCGCTCGCGTTCGCGCTCGGTCAGCGCGCGGTCGACGCGGCGCTCGGCAGCGCGCTGCGGCGCGGCGCGGGCGCGGCGGGCCCCGTCGCGGCCACGCTGATGCTCGCGCTCGGCTTCGGCTCCGTCGCGCAGCTCTTCGGGCTCGAGGCGATCCTCGGCGCGTTCGTCGCCGGCATCTTGTGCGGGCGCTCGCGCTGGCAGTCGGCGGAGACCTTCGCGCGCATCGAGACGCTGACGAGCGCGTTCTTCGCGCCGGTCTTCTTCGCGACCGCGGGCCTGCGCGCCGACCTCTCCGCGCTGCTCGATCCCGTCGTGCTCGGCTGGGGCGCCCTGCTGCTCGCCGCGGCCAGCGTCGCGAAGTTCGCCGGCGCTTTCGCGGGCGCGCGCGTCGCCGGCCTGCACGCGCACGAGGGGCTCGCGCTCGGCGCGGCGCTCAACGCGCGCGGCGCCGTGGAGCTGATCGTCGCGACCGTCGGCCTCGGGGCGGGCGTCCTCAACGCCGCGTCGTACACGATCGTCGTGCTGATCGCGCTCGCGACGTCGATGATGGCGCCGCCGCTGCTGCGCATCGCCGCGCGCCGCTGGCGCGGCTCCGACGAGGAGCAGGCGCGGCTCGCGCAGGAGCGGCTGCACGGCAGCAATCTGCTCGTGCGGCCCGAGCGCATCCTGTTGCCGACGCACGGCGGCCCCAACTCCGTGCTCGCCGCGCGCATCCTCGACCTCGCGTGGCCCGAGGGCACCAAGGTGAGCGTGTTCACGGCCGGCGACGTGCCGAGCGCCGACCTGAGGCGCGTGCTGTCGATCTTCGAGAAGAAGCCCGCCGAGCACGTCCACTCGCGCGACGCCGACCCGTTGCCCGCGATCGTCGAGCAGGCCGCGCACGGCTACGGCGCGATGGTGGTCGGCGCGACCGAGCGCCGCGCCGGCGGCCCGATGGTGTCGGACTTCGTCGACCGCCTGCTCGGCGCCAGCCCCGTGCCCGTCATCATGATCCGCCGCGGCGCGCTCGCCGAGCGCAGCGAGCCGGAGCAGCAGTCGGCGTTCCGCCGCGTGCTGGTGCCCGCGATCGCGACGCTGCCCGGCCGCGCGGCGCAGGAGGTGGCCTTCGGCATCGCGCGGCGCGCCGGCGCGCAGGTGCTGCTCGCGCACGTCGTGACGACGCCCGCTCCGCAGGAAGAGCTCGCGTACTCGCGCTTCGAGTGGCGCCGCGAGGTCGAGGCGCTGGACGGCGAGAACGACGAGGCGGGCCACGTCGCGCGCCGCGTGGTGGACGCGGCGCAGTCGCTGGCGCGCGAGATGGGCGTCGCGACCGAGACTGCGATCCGCATCGGCCTCTCGGTGCCGCGCGAGCTCCTCTCGCTCTCGCGCGAGTCGGGCGCCGACCTGATCGTGTTGCCGACCAGCCTGCGCCAGCTCTCCGAGCGCCCCTTCCTCGGCTACGGCGTCGAGTACCTGCTCGCCAACAGCGAGGCGACCGTCGTCGTCGTGAGCCTGCCCGGCGGCTGGCGCGGTCGGGCCTGATGGGTCGGCCCGCTCGCCTGCGGCTCGCTACGGCGGAAGCGGGCATTGGAGCTCCGATCGATTGGTTCGCGCTTCGTGTACGACCGCGAGCCTTATGGGGTCGGCCCGCTCGCCTGCGGCTCGCTACGGCGGAAACGGGGCTCGGCGCTGCGGTCGTTGCGGTGCGCTTCGTGTGCGGTCAGGGACAGGCGGCGTCGAGCTTGGCGGCGCGGCGGCGCAGGAAGTCGCGCTGCTCGGGGTGCGTCAGGATGTAGAGCTGGTTCGTCTCGATCGCGGCGACAATGCGGGGCGTCACGTCGGCGACGCCGATCACGCCGCCCTTCATCGCGGCGGGCGGCGGCTGCGCCGGCGCCGCCGCTTTCGGCGCCTCCATGCCGCGCATGCGCATCGAGTTCGCGGTGATGTCGGTCGCGACGATCATCGGGCACAGCACCGAGACGCCGATGCCGTGCGGCTCGAGCTCGCGCTTGAGCGACTCGGTGAAGCCCACCACCGCGAACTTCGCCGCGCAGTAGACGCCGAGCCACGACATCCCGACGAGCCCCGCCATCGACGCCGTGTTGACGAGGTGGCCGCCCTGCTTCTGCTCGATCATGCGCGGCACGAAGGCGTAGGTGCCGTACACGACGCCCCAGAAGTCGATGTCCATCGTGAGGCGCCAGTCGTCGGGCGTCATCTGGAGCAGCGGGCCGGCGATCGCGATGCCCGCGTTGTTGCACACGACGTGCGCGGCGCCGAAGCGCGACCACACCGCGTCGGCGAGCGCCTCGACGCTGGCGCGGTCGGTCACGTCGGTGCGCACGCACGCGACCTCGGCGCCGCGCGCGCGCAGCGCCTTCGCGCGCGCCTCCATGCCGGGCTCGTCGACGTCGGCGAGCGCGATCTTCGCGCCGCGCGCCGCGAACGCCTCGGCCATGCCGAAGCCGATGCCGCCGGCGCCGCCGGTGATGACTGCCACGCGGCCCTGGAACGGATCGGACATGGCGCGCTCCTCGGATGGGAGCGCGGAAGTTACCGAGATCTCAGAAGGGCGGAACCCGCACGCCGCGATCGTCGGGCGCGTCGGACGGCGCCTGCTCCGGCTTCGACGACGCGCGCGCCAGCACCGCGGCGTAGCCGCGCGTCACGAGCGCGCGGTCGAGCAGGCCGCGCTCGGCGAGCATGCGGTGCATGCGCGGCAGGTTGTGGAGCGGCACCGTCATCAGCAGGTGGTGCTCGAGGTGGTAGTTGACGCGGTTGGGCGCGAGCAGCACGCGCTCCCACCAGCGCGCGAGCGTGGTGCGCGTGTTGCGCAGCGGATCGGCCGGATCGGGCACCATCGCGTGCTCGGCGATCGAGCGGATGCGCGTCACCAGCGTGTTGGTCGTGAGCCACGCGCCCGCCCACAAGAGGTACAGCCACGGGTGGCCGAGCGCCGCGAGCACGGCGAAGAGCAGCGCGTTGGTCACGAGGAAGCCGACGAACGCGCGCCGCCCGTTGGCGTCCCCCGCGCGCCAGCGCTGCACGCTGCGCTTCCACGCGGCGCGCGCGAACTTGCGGCCCGTCTGCCCGGAGAGGTCGCGCCAGATCTTGCGCCGCAGGCTGCTCTTGGTGATCGGGAACGGCAGCACGAGCCCGATGTCGGGGTCGTCCTTCGTCCAGTTCTTGGCGTGGTGCTGGAGGTGATACGGCCGGTAGGCGTGCACGTCGGTCCAGATCGGATACGCGCACAGCCAGTTGCCCGCCCAGTCGTTCCAGCGCTTGTCGGCGAGCAGCGTGCGGTGCGCGGCCTCGTGCATCAGGATCGCGAGCCCGAGCTGGCGCGCGCCGATCAGGAACAGCGCCGCGATCACCGTGAGCGGGTTCGGCCAGGCGGCGACCAGCGCGAACGACGCCGCGATGACGCCCCAGTCGAGCCCGATCGAGAGCCAGCCGCGCCAGCGCGACGGCCGCAGCAGGTCCTGGATCTCGTCGCGCGTGAAGCGCGCGTGCCACGCTTCGTTCGTGCGCGCGTCGGCGTCGAGGTCGGGCAGGCTGGCGGGGCTGGTGGCGGTCATCGCAAATCTCCTCGGACGAGGGCGCGGGAGTCGATCGGCGCGGCGCGGTGCGCGACACCGTGGCGCGACAGAAAGGCGGACCAGCGCGCGCGGCCGAGCGCGTCGTAGCCGCGCATCGCGGCGACCAGCGCGTCGCGCTCGGGCGCCGGCACGATCGGCTCGGGCAGCAGCGGGTCGGTCGCGAGCGCGCGCAGCGCCGCGCCGCCCACGCGGAACGACTCCACCATCGCGCGCTCGTCGCTGCGCGCGCGCAGCCGCTGCGTGCTGGCTTCGATCGCGCGCACGTGGCGGCGATAGCCGGCGACGAGCGCATCCGCGTCCCACAGCCGGCGCGCGCGCGCCTCGGTGACGTCGTCGAGAGCGCGCAGCTCGCACACGGTCCCGCCCGGCGCGAGCCCGAGCGCCGCGAGCTCGTCGCGCACGCGCGCGACGCCACCCGCCAGGTTGTCGGGCCGCACGGCCAGCGACTTCGTCAGCGCGCGGAAGCCGAGCATGCGCAGCGCGCGCTCGCCGGCGCGCTGCGCGGCGCGCGTTCCGGCGCGCGCGTCGAGAACCCCGATCCACGCGCCGCTCCACGGCCGCAGCTGCGCGCCGAGGTCGCGCCACGTCGCGACGCGCGCGCGCACCGGCTCCGCCGCCGCGCCGAGCCGGTACTGCCCGCGCTCGTCGCGCTCGACGAGCCCTTCGGCGAGGAGCCGCGTCAGCGCCACGCGCACGCTGCCCTCCGCGATCTCGAACAGGCTCGCCGCCTCGACCAGCGCGCGCACCGGCATCGCGCCGCGCCGGAGCGTGGAGAGGAGATCGAGCACAAAGCTGCGAGCGGAGACGCGTGCCGCCACGGCCAAACATTACAGATACGACGCCGATGAGTCAAAGACCGTAACGTCTGGGATTCTCCGTCCGGTTTCCGGATTCCCGGACGTATGCTGCGGTGTAGCGGGATGGCTGTCGGCCGCAGTGGTTGCGATTCGCGGCCGAGATGCCATCCGCTTCGGAGAGCCGCCATGTCGCACTCGATCTGCCGCACCGTCTCGCAGCTCACGGTCGCCTTGCTCGCGGGCATGCTGCTGCCGCGCGGCGCGGGCGCCGTCGCCAGCTTCGAGGTGCTGAACGGCGTCGCCGCAGGCTCCGCGTTCTTCGCGCAGGACGTCTCCGCCGACGGGAGCGTCGTCGCCGGCTTCTACGGGTCCTCCGCCGCGATCTGGGTGGACGGCGTCACGACGGTGCTCGTCCCGCCGTGCTGCTCCTTCAACAACGCGCAAGCAGCGTCCGCCGACGGCGCGGTGATCGCGGGTCACAGCTGGCGCTGGGAGAATGGCAGCTTCACGCGCGTCCTCGGTCCGAACGGATCTCCCGTCCTGCAGACGAGCGGCAGCAACGCCGACGGCTCGGTGCTGGTCGGCACCTTCGCCAGCACCACGCAGTACTTCCGCTGGGAGAACGGCGTCAGCGTCGGCATCGATCCGCCCGCAGGCCTCACCCCGCTCGGACCGCCGGTGGTCTCCGCCGACGGGTCGGTGATCGCAGCCACCGGTCGCCTCGCCGGCGACGACTTCGCGTTTCGCTGGGACGACGGAGTGGGAGAAGTGCTCCCCCGTCTCAGCGCGACGTTGGACAGCAGCGTGAAGGGCATCTCGGCGGACGGGCGCGTGATCGTGGGAGAGAGCGGCGACGACGCCTACCTGGACTACCGGCCGGTGTACTGGCTCGACGGCGAGATCGAGGTGCTGCCCGGGCTCGGCACCGACGTCCTCGGGACGGCGCACGACGCCTCGGCGGACGGCTCGATCATTGTCGGCACGTCGCGTGCCGCCGGCACGCGCGCCACGCTGTGGTTCGACGGGGAGCCGCACGGCTTGTACACGATGCTCTTCTCGCGCGGTCTGCCGATCAGCGGCTGGGCGCTCGACTCCGCGATCGCCGTCAGCGACGACGGCCACACGATCGTCGGCATCGGCCGCAACCCGTCGGGCGTCCAACGCCACTGGATCGCGCACCTCGACGCGTGCTGGGACGGACTCGACGACGATCGCGACGGGCTCACCGACTTCCCCGACGACCCCGGCTGCTCGGGCAACACGGACGAGACCGAGCGCTCGGATGCGCTGCCGTGCGACGACGGCGCCGACAACGATGGCGACGGCCTCGCCGATCTGGACGACCCCGCGTGCCAGACGCCCACTTCGCCCGTTGAGAACCCAAAGTGCGACGACGACCTCGACAACGACGGCGACGGTGGCGTCGACTGGGACGGCGGCGCCGATGCGGGCACGCCCGATCCGGAGTGCGTCGGTAAGCCGTGGCGCGCGCGCGAGGGTGCGAACGCCTGCGGCCTCGGCGCCGAGCTCGCGCTCGCACTCGTCCTGCTGGCGACCGGGAGGCGGCGCATCCTGCGTTAGCGTCGCGGCGGAGGAACCCGCCGATGTCCGAGCTGCTCTACGCCAAGGACGGCGCGATCGCGACGATCACGCTGAACCGCCCCGACCGCCTGAACGCGATCTCGCCGGCGATGCTCGACGCGCTCTCGCAGGCGCTCGTCGACGCGGACGGCGACCGCGCCGTGCGCGTGATCGTGCTGACGGGCGCGGGCAAAGGCTTCTGCTCCGGCCTCGACTTGAAGGACTTGATGGCGGGCAAGGGCATCGGCAGCGATCCGAACGCGATGCCCGCGCGCTTCGATCTGCGCAGCGCGCCGCCGATCGTGCTGCACACGGTGGACAAGCCGACGATCTGCGCGCTCAACGGCGCGGCCGCCGGCTACGGCATGGACCTCGCGCTCGGCTGCGACATCCGCATCGCGTCGGACCGGGCGAAGCTCGCGGGCGGCTTCGCCAAGCGCGGCGTGCTGCCCGAGAGCGGCGGCACCTGGCTGCTGCCGCGCCTCGTCGGCTGGGCGAAGGCGTGCGAGATCGCGTTCACCGGCCGCACCATCCCCGCGCCCGAGTGCCTCGAGCTGGGCCTCGTCAACAAGGTCGTGCCGCACGAGCTCTTCGAGAAGGAGGTGCGCGCGCTCGCCACCGAGATCGCCGACAACGCGCCGCTCGCGGTGCAGGCGATCAAGCGCATGATGCGGCTGGGCCTCGAGGACAGCTTCGAGTCGAACGTGCACCAGGTCTACCTGCAGCTCCTGCCGCTCTTCCGCACCAAGGACTTCCAGGAAGGCGTGAAGGCGTTCCTGGAGGGCCGCAAGCCGGCGTTCGAGGGGCGCTGATCAGCCGACGCGCCGCACCACCGCGAGGCCGTAGTTCACGGGCGCGAGGTACACGTCGACGCTCTCGTAGCAGCCGGCGGCGCGCTCCTCGAGCTGATCGAGCACCGCACGCGGACCTACGTGGCTGCTGTAGTCGGGGAAGGTGTCGTGCAGCACGAGGAAGCCGCCGGTGGGCAGCAGCGGCTCGATCGCGAGCACGTCGCGCCAGGTGCCTTCGGCGCTGTGGTCGCCGTCGACGAACGCGAACGCGACGTCGCCGTCGCCGAACGCCGCTCCGTGCAGCGCGCGGATCGCGTCGGCGGAGTCGCCGGCGTGCAGCGCCACGAACGCGTCGAGCCCCGCCTCGGCGATGCGCGCCTCCACGAACTCGCGGCGGCCCGTCAGCATCTCGACGTCGCGCCACGGCGCGCGCCCGATCGGGCCGAAGGTGTCGAAGCTGTGCACGCGGCCGCCGTCGCCGTTCTCGGCGAGCGCGCCGGCGATCCACAGCGTGCTGACGCCGACGAACGTGCCGGTCTCGATCGCGATGCGCGGCCGCACGTTGCGCACGAGCGCGTGCAGCAGCAGCCCCGCTTCGGGCGAGAGGCTCGCGGGGAACGCGATCGGCTCGGCGTAGAGCCGGCGCAGCGCCTGGAGCCAGCGGCACGACGGGTTGTCGAGATACGCCGGGAACTCCCAGCGCGTCGGATGCGACGGCGTGTGCAGCGCGGGCCGGTAGGCGAGCTCGTGCAGAGCCACGGGCTGCTTGCCGGATGCGCCGCGCGTCGCCATGCGCCGACGCTAGCGAAGGCGCCGTCGGGTTTGCGTCAGCGCGCCGCCGCGGTCGCCTCGCTCGGCTCGTCGGCCGGCACGTCGTAGAGGTTCTCGGGGAACGTCGTCGGCTCGTTCGCCGCGTCTTCGTGGAGGCGCGAGGCGTAGTCGCCGCGGATCTCGCGCGCGCGCCGCTGCACGTAGGCGTCGCGCACGAAGACGTAGTAGTCGAGCGCGCTCTCCTTCGCGAGGCGGATCTTGTCGTCGGCCTCCGCGCGCCGGTTGATCGCGAACAGCGCGCCGACCGGCGGCGCCGCCGGCGTCGTCCAGGCGAGCGGGTTCATCATCATCGCGACGAGATCGGTCATCGCGTCGCGCGAGTTCGACGGCCCGAACACCGGGATCATCAGGTAGGGACCGGGCGGCACGTGCCAGCGCGCGAGCATCTGGCCGAGGTCGGCGTCGTGCTTCGCGAGCCCGGCCTCGGTCGCGGGGTCGAGCAGGCCGGCGATGCCGAGCGTCGAGTTGAGCAGGAAGCGCGCGAGCTCGCTGCCGGCCTCGACGAGCTGGAGCTGGCCGACGTGCGAGACGAAGCGCGCCGGGAAGCCGAGGTTGCGCTCCGCGTTCGTGAACGCGACGCGCACCGGCTCGGGCGTCACCGACTTGTAGCCGCGCGCGACCGGCCCGAACGCGTGCTCGTCGATCGCTTCGTTGAAGCGGAACAGCGGGCGGTTCAGCGGCTCGAGCGAGTCGGTGATCTGCTGCCGCTCGGGACTCGTCGACGCGCAGCCGACGGCCAGGGTCGCGAGCAGCGCCGCCAGCCATCCGGCCCGGGCGGCGCGCGCCTTCGGAGTTGCCGTGTCGTTGCGCATGCGAGGACTCCCGTTCTTTCGAACGAGCCTCGCAGTCGCTCCTCTTCGGCCGGCCGGGTCGGAAGCTGAGCGGCGATTCCGACTCTCGTCAGCGCTGCGTCGGCACCCAGTTGCCGTGGAAGCCGAACGGCACGCGCTGCGGCAGGCGGATCCGGGCGATCGGGGCCGCGCTGAAGTCCTGCGCGTGCAGGATCACGACCTCGCTCTTGTCCGACGGCGCGTCGTACACGTACGCGAGGATCCAGCCGTCGTCCTCGTCCGCGTCGGCGCTGCGCGGCACGAAGACGGGCTCGAGGAACATGCGCCCCGCGCCCTCCTCGTGTGTCTCGGTGACCTTGGTCACGAGGTCGTGCTTGTAGATCGGGCCGATGCCGAGCCGGTCGCCGAGTCCGCCCGTGTAGCCGTACCGGATGGGCTTGCCGATGCGGCGCTCGTCGTGGCGCGGGAACTCGTGGCCGCGATCCGAGATCGTGTCGGTCGACACCTTCCCCGACGACGGGTCGAGGATCCAGCGGTCGAGCGTCGGCCGGCCCTCGTTCGGTCCGTTGTGGTCGGTCGCGAACATGCGGGGATGGCGGCAGACGTCGAGCACCACCTGGCCGTCGGCGCTCTCGTACGCGTTGAGCGGATGGAAGACGTAGCAGAGCGGCACGTCGAGCCAGCGCACCTGCGAAGCGTCGCCCTCGCGCGGCAGCAGCCCGACGCGCGCGCCGTACTCGGGGTCCCACGCGTACGGGAACGGCGCGCCGTTCTGGATGTGCTCCAGCTTGAAGGTGACGGGCAGATCGAAGACGACGACGTAGCGCTCGGTGATCGCGCAGTCGTGCACCATCGGCTTGCCGGGCACGGGGACGTTCACCGTCTTGCGCACGCGCCCGTCGGTGCCGACGACGACGTACTGGAGATGGTCCCACGCCCAGTAGTAGACGATCGCGTGCAGCTCTCCGGTGTCGGGGTCGAGCTTGGGGTGCGCGGTGAAGGAGCCGGGCAGGGTGCCGCCGAAGTTCGAGTAGGCGACGGTCTCGAGCTCGTCGTCGAGCTCGACCGGCAGACCGCCGGCCTCGACGATCGCCCAGGTGCGGCCGGCGTGACCGATCACGTTGGTGTTGGCGACGCTGCCCATGCCGTGGCGCGGGCCGGGCGTGGTGGGCCAGCCCTTCGCGGCGGTCACGTCGTCGTCGCGCACGAAGCGGTTGCGGTACCAGGCGGCGCGGCCGTCCTGCAGGCGCAGGCCGTGCACCATGCCGTTGCCGAGGAACCAGTGGTACTTCGCGGGATCGGGCGGCACGACGGGGTTCGGGCCGATGCGCAGCAGGCGGCCGTCGAGCTCGCGCGGGATCTCGCCCGTGACGGGCAGGTCGAAGGCGGTCAGCTCTTCCGAAACGGGTCCGAAGTTGCCCTCCAGGTACGGGTTGGCCATCGGATCACTCCTCTCTCTCGTGGTTCGCGGTGGTGGGCGCGCGGCCGGGAGCCGCGTCGGCTCCCAGCAGGAAACGGAGCTGGTCCTCGAGCGCGTCGTCGAGCGACGACACGCGCACGACGGCCGCGTACGACGCGTCGATCCAGAGCGTCGCGAGGCCGTGGACGCCGGCCCAGAGCGAGCCGGCGAGGCGACGTGTATCGGTGTCGGGACGCCAGCCGGCGTCCTGCGCGGCGCGCACCAGGCGCACGAGCTGCTCGAAGGCGTGGGTCGCGTCGCGCACGAAGGCCGGGTGCTCCACGTCGAGCAGCTCGGGCCGGAACATCACGCCGAAGCGCCCGGGCCGCTTCACCGCGCACGCGACGTAGGCGCGCGCCGCGGCGGCGAGGCGCGCGGTCGAAGGGCTGCCGGACGGCACCGCCGCGGCGCCCTCGTCCACCGCGTGCGCGAGCTCGCGAAAGCCGGCGGCCGCCACCTCGGAGAGCAGCGCCGCGAAGGAGCGGTAGTGCCGCAGCGGCGCACCGTGCGTGACCCCGGCCCGCCGCGCGACCTCGCGCATCGAGAGCGCGGCGAGCCCGTCCTGCTCGAGAATGTCGTCGGCGGCCGCGACGAGGCGCTCGGCGAGCGGGCCGTCGGGAGCAGGGAGGCGCCGGCGCGGGGGGCGAGCGGGCATGCTGACAGTGTCTACGGATTTGTAGACACTGTCAACAAGGTTGGTGGGGCGTCGCGCTCGGCTGCGCCTCGCTACGCGGGAAACGGGTGTCGAGCTGCGTGTGTGGGTGCGAGCTTCGTGGGCGACCGCGAGCCTTATGGGGTCTCGCCGCTCGGCTGCGCCTCGCTACGCGGGAAACGGAGCGCGTGCGCTCCGGACCGGCTGCGCGCGTCGTGCGCGCCCGCGAGAGCCGGGCGGACTAGAGCTCGCCGCCGAGGCGGCGGAAGATGGCGTCGGGCGTGTCGGCGGCGCGGCCCGAGGACTCGCCCTCGAGCACGCGGAGGCCGGCGGCGAAGCGGTCGCAGAGCGCGGCTTCGTCGGCGACGCCGCGCTGGCGCAGCTCGCGCGGCAGCAGCTTCTGGACCACGACGCGCAGCTCGCTCGGCGTCACGGTGCGCGGCTCGAGGCCGGCTTCCTTGAGCGCGATGCGCACCGTGCCGCGGGCCTCCAGCCGCTCCAGCGTCGTGCCCTCTTCGAGCGCCGCGCACAGCCACTCGAATGCGGAGGTGCCGGCCATCGCGATCTCCGAGTTGCGCAGAGGCAGGGGACGAGCGCCGGGACCGGCCACCCCCCTGGTGGTCCTGCGGGTTCGCGCGCTCTTCGGCCTCGTCGGGACGCGACTTGAGCCGGGCTCAGCCGAAGGCGCGCACCAGGAACCAGTAGAGGCCGAGCCCGCAGATCGCGGCCGAGCCGACCTCCGCCACACGAATGTGCCAGCGCCCCGCGCTCGCGCCCGCGAGCAGTCGCAGCAGCGGCCACGCCGCCGCGACGATCGCGAGCTGGCCGATCTCGACGCCGACGTTGAAGCCGAAGAGCGCCGCCGCGAGCCGGTCGGCGGGCAGCTCCATCTCGGCGAGCACGCCGGCGAAGCCGAAGCCGTGGATCAAACCGAACGCGAACGCCACCGCCGCGCGGAGCCGGGCGGGCCGCTGCGCGCGGTCGAGCAGTCCGAAGTGACACCACGCGAAGAGCGCGAGGCCGAGGAAGGTCGGCGCCGCGACCGCGCCGTGGCCGGCGAGCGCGGCGACGGCGAGCGCGACGAGCCCGAGCGCGACCGCCCACGGCACGGCGCGCGGGCGCCCGCCGAGCAGCCACGAGTTCTCCGCCGCGACGAGCGCGATCGAGAAGCCGATCAGGGCCTCGACCGCGGCCTGCTGCGGGTGCAGCACGCCGAGCACGGCGAGCGCGAGCGTCAGGCTGTGCGCGAGCGTGAAGCCGGTGACCAGCGCGGCCACCTCGCCGAGGCTCGCCGCGAGCAGCAGCAGCGCGAGCACGAAGGCGAGATGGTCGTAGCCGGTCGCGATGTGCTCGATGCCGAGCCACACGTAGCCCGCGAGCGTCGTGCCCTGGGCGTTGGCCGCGCTGCTCGCGCCGCCGTCCGCGAGCGCCCAGCTCGTCTGCGCGACCGACAACACCGCTTCGCGCACCGCTCCGTCCGGCAGCTCGGCGCGCACGAAGTGCAGGTGCGACGGCGCGACGTCGAGCAGCAGCGTGCTCGTGATCACGGGCGCGCCCGGCTCGGGACAACGCACGGTCCACTGGTGCACGACCCAGCCCTCGGGCGCGGGCACCGGCATCGGGTCGATCGACGGCGGACACGGCCGCCCGTGACTCGTGAGGCGCACGTGCTCGGTGAGGAGGCCGAGCACCGCCGCCTGCGTGCCCGGCTCGAGCACCGGATCCATCGCCAGGCGCGTGAGCTCGAGGCGCGGGATGCGGACGCGCACCAGCGCGCCGTCCGCCGTGAGCGTCCAGCTCGAGTAGGAGAGGCTGCGCCCGTGCGCGTGCGCGCCGCCGGCGGCGAGCGCGAGCCAGAGCGCCGCGACGGCGGCGAGCGCGCGCGTCACGGCGCTCCGCCCGCGACGCGGATCTCGGCGCGCCGGCGCAGCTCCTCGACGTAGCGGCGCAGCGCGTCGTCGCCGGCGCGCCGCCGGAACTCGAGTCGCACCGACGGCTCGATCTCCGCGAACCGCG
>QEVM01000359.1 GCA_003576805.1 Pseudomonadota bacterium
CACCAGGCCGCGACCGGCGCGCGCTCGAGGCGCAGCTCCGCCGCGCCCGCGGCGCGCAGGCCCGCGCCGCGCAGCGGCACGGTCTCGGTGCCGCGGTCGATCACCGCGATCGACTCGGCGTCGAGCAGCACCAGCAGGTCGGCGCGCTCCGACGGAACCCACGGCAGCACGCCGTGCGCCGCGCCGCTCGCGAGCGCGACGTGCCCGCCGCCGTTCCAGGCGAGCACGGCGCGCGCGCCCGGCGTCTCGAGCAGCGGACGCGCGAAGCGCTCGAGCGCGGCGTTCTCGCCCGCCTCGGCGAGCGCGTAGAAGGCGAGGCCGAGGGGATCGAGCGCGAGCGCCGCGCCCGCGTCGGCGGCCGCCAGCTCCTCGAGCACGAGCGCGCGCGCGAGCGCGCCGAGGCCGGCGCCGCCGAGGCTCTCGGGCCACTCGATCGCGGCGAGCCCCGTCGCGGCGAAGAGCCGACGCACTTCGGCGTCGACGGCGCGGGCGCTCTCGTGCGCCCGCTCGCGCGGGCGCAGCCGCTCGGCCGCGAAGCTCCGCGCGGTCTCGCGGAGCAGCTCCAGCTCGGGGTCGAGGGCGAAGTCGATCACGCGCGCACACGGTCGCGAGCGCGGCTGCGAGCGTCAACCAGTCGCGCGCGCCGACCGCTGCGAGCGCCCGCCGCGATCCGTGGCAAGCTCCGCGCATGCAAACCGGCCGACTCGCCAAATCGTTCGCACTGGGCGCGCTCGCCATCGGCCTCGTCACCTGGGTGGCGCTCGAGGGCGGCGACGTCGGCGAGCTGCGCACCCGTTCGCCCGAAGGCGGCTGGCGCACGACGCGCGTCTGGTGGGCGGAGCACGACGGCGCGCTGTGGGTCGAGGCCGCGACGCAGGAGCGCCCCTGGCTGGTGGACCTCCAGGTGGACTCTCGCGTCGAGCTCGACCGCGGCGCCAGCACGACCGCCTGGCGCGCGATCCCGGTGCCCGGCCAGGAAGCGCACGACCGCGTGCGCGCGCTGCTGCGCGAGAAGTACGGCTGGGCGGACGCGTGGATCGGCCTGGTGCAGGACACCTCGCGCTCGATCCCGATCCGGCTCGATCGCACGCCCGAGCTCGAGCAGCGCTGACGGCGTCCTACGTCACGATGCGATAGAGCACGCTGCCGCGCGCGAACACGCGCCGCGACGCGGCGCCCGCGAGCTCGACGTCGCACCAGTGCGCCTCGGCGTCGCGGTGCACCGAGCGCCCGTAGCCGACGACGTCCTCCGCGGGCGGCGGCGCCAGCAGCTCGGCGTGCAGCGCCGGCGTCGACGCCTTGAAGCGCCCCGGTCCCGTCACCGCCCACGCCGCCATCGCGCCGGTGGTGTCGAGCAGCGCGAGCGCGGCGCCCTCGTGCAAGCCGCCCGCCGCGTCGCGCAGGCTCGCGCGCAGCGGCAGCGCGATGCGCGACGTCCCGCCGGTCATGTGCTCGACCGCGAGGCCGAGCCGTCCCATGAACGGCGTCTTCGCGATGTGCGGCCCCATCGGGCCGGGATCGGCGGCGCCGTCGTCGCCGCGCGCGGCGGGCAGCGACGGCTTCGAGCCGAACGCGCCGCGCACCGCGGCGAGCCCCTGCGCGATCTCGCGGCCGTCGTCGGCGCGCACCGCGACGTCGACGAAGACGAGCTCCTTGCCAGCGCGCAGCCGGCGCGCCTCCGCGACGACCGCCTGCTCCTTCGCGGCCGCGAGATACGTGACCTGGAGGCTCGCGCTCGTGAAGGGCGCCGCCTCGGCGCCGAGCGTCGCGCGCGCGACCGCCTGCGCCGCGAGCGAGACGAGCGACGCCGCGACGCCGCCGTGCAGCACGCCGCCGGGATTCGTGTTGCCCTCGGCGAACGGCAGCGCGATGCGCGCGGCCTCGGGCGCGATCGCCTCGAGCGCGACGCCGAGCGTGCGCGCGTAGTCGGAGCCTTCGATCCAGGCGCGCGCGAAGTCCATCAGCCCAGCCCGGGCAGCAGCGCGCAGTGCACCGCCTGCTCGCCGGGGACCTCGCCCGCCAGCGTGCGGATCGCGCGCTCGGCGTCGGCGAGCGCGAAGCGGTGCGTCTGCAGCTTCGCGAGGGGCACGCGGCCCGACTCGATCAGCCGGATCGCGCGCTCGTAGCCGTCCCAGGTGACGCCGATCGCCCCGATCAGCGTGATCTCCTTCAGCACGACCTTGTCGGACACGAAGCGCTCGACCGGCTTCATGCCCTTGACGCCCGCCAGCACGACGCGCCCGCCGAGCGACGCGCAGTCGATCGCGTCCACGATCGGCTGCGTCGCGAAGGCGGTGACCTCGATCACGACGTCGGCGCCGCGGCCCGCGGTGATCTCGCGCACGCGCGCGACGACGTCCTCGCGCTCGACGTCGATGGTGTGCGTCGCGCCGAGCTCGCGGGCGAGCGCGAGCTTGTGCGCGTCGCGCGCGAGGCCGGTCACGATGATGGCGCCGGCGCCGACCTCGCGCGCCGCGATCACCGAGGCGAGCCCGCGCTGGCCCGGTCCCAACACCAGGACCGTGTCGCCCGGCTGCGTGCGCGGCATCTCGACCGCCCAGCGGAAGCCCGCGCCGAGCGGATTGAAGAGCACCGCGATCTCCGGCGGCAGCGCGGGGTCGACGCGGTGGAGGATCGCGTTGGGCGGCAGGTAGAGATGGTCCGCGTAGGCGCCCCACAGGCCGGGCGGCACGGCGAGCGGGACGTACGAGAAGACGCGCCGCGACGCGCAGAGCTGGTACGCGCCGGTGCGGCAGCGGCGGCAGACGTTGCACGGCAGCAGCGTCTCGACCGCGACGCGATCGCCCTCGCGCACGCCCCAGCGCTTCGCGGCGCGCGCGCCGATCTTCGCGATGCGCCCGAGCGGCTCGTGCCCCGGGATCAGCGGCAGCGGCACCTTGATCACGCCCTGGAACGACTCGACGTCGCTGCCGCAGATCCCGCACGCCTCGACGGCGAGCAGCGCGTCGTC
>QEVM01000360.1 GCA_003576805.1 Pseudomonadota bacterium
GTCGCACGGGACCCGCCGCAGCGCGCCGCGCTGATCGCGCGCGGGGCAGCGCGCCGCGACGCCCGCGCCGAGCGCCGGACTTCCCTCCAGCAGCGCGAGCGTCGGCGTCGGGCCGCCGCCGTCCGCCAGCGCGGCGGCGAGGCCGGGATCGACGCCCGCCTGGTCGGTGGGATGCGCGAGCTGACACGGACTGGCGTCGGAGCCGACGTTGCCGCCCGCGCTCGCGTAGCCCACCTGGCCGCCCTGGCTGCCGCAGTTCGGCTCGGCCCCGTCGCCCGCGACGATCGTGTTCACCAGCTCGGCGACGCCCGTCGTGGGAATCGAGTAGAGCTGCGCGCCGGCGGGCCCGTCGTTCCACGCGATCGTCGAGTTCGTGACGAACGTGCCGTCGGCCGGGTCGTCGCCGAGGATCAGCCGGTGCGCGACGCCGCCGCCCTGCCCCGTGCCCGGCAGCCAGCCGAGTCCTTCGACGTAGACGCCGTGCACGAGGTTGCCGGTGATCGTCGAGTTCTCGATCTCGACGCGCCCGCTCGAGTTGAAGATGCCGCCGCCGATGCCGCCGACCAGCGGATCGATCGCGGGATTGCCGGACACGTTGCCGGAGACCGTGCTGCGCAGCACCCGCAGCAGCGCCTGCGGCGTGTTGAAGCGCGTGCCGCTGTCCATGTTGATGACGCCGCCGCCGCCGCCGCGCACCGAGCGGTTGTCGCGGATCACCGAATCGACGATCGACACCGTGTTGTTCACGGTGAAGATGCCGCCGCCGCCGCCGAGCGAGGTGTTCTCGGCGATCTCGCTGCGCACGATCGAGACCACCGCGGGCGTCTCCGAATCGTGTCCGATCACCATGCCGCCGCCCGCGCCGTTCGTGACGTTGCGGACGATCTCGGAGTCCGAGAGCGCGAGGCGCCCGCCGAGCACCTGCACGCCGCCGCCCTGGTCGAGCTGGCTGAGGAGCATGCCGCCCGTGATCGTGACGCCGGAGAGCGCAAGGTCGCCGTCGACGAAGACGGCGAGCACGCGGTCCCCGCCCTGCGGCGAGCCCTCGGGCCGCGCGTCGAGGATCGTCGCGCCGCGCCCCGCGCCCGTGATCGTCATGGGCGCGTTCACGACGAGATTTCCGCCGCTGCCGTCGCCCGGGTGGTTCGCGATGCGCGCCGGCGGCGGCAGCGTGAGCCGATGGGTGCCGGCCGGCACCAGCACCGTCGAGCCCGGCTCCAGGTTGGCGGCCTGGACGGCCTCGCGTACGGAGCAGTCGGCGTCGCAGACGCCGTCGTTGCCGTCGCTGGTCTTCGTGACGGTGAAGACGGCGGCGGCGGCGGAAGAGGCGAAGCACAGCGACAACGCGACGAGCCAGCTGCAGCGCAGCATCCGAACCTCCTTCGGCCTGTCGGGAAGGAGGCACGGTAGCGAGAGGGAGCGCGCGCGACAGTGTGCGCGCGCGAACCCGTGCGGTCAGTCGCGCAGCATGCTGGGATTGCGCGCGAGCTCGCGGCTGATGTTCTTGTGGTGCGCCTCGAGCGTGCCGCCGCCGATCTCGAGCAGCTTGGCGTCGCGCCACAGGCGCGACACGACGTACTCGCCCATGTAGCCGTAGCCGCCGAGCACCTGCATGGCGGCGTCGGCGGCGCGCTTGGCCATCTGCGTCGCGACGAGCTTGGTCGCGTCGGCGTCGAGGCGCTGGCCGGAGCCGTGCAGGTCGATGCGGCGCGCGACGTCGTACACGAACGTCCGCGCCGAGCGCCACTCGGCGAACGACTCGGCCACGTAGCGCTGGATCTGCCCGAACTCGCGGATCGGCTTGCCGAACGCCTTGCGGTCGTTGGCGTAGTCGACCATCACCTGCACGGAGCGCTGCGCGATGCCGAGCGACATCGCCGCCAGCGTCAGCCGCTCGATCTCGAGGTTGCGCATCATGTGGAGGGTGCCCTCGCCCTCCTCGCCCATGCGGTTCTCCGCCGGCACCGGCACGTCGTCGAAGACGAGCTCGGCGGTGAAGCTGGCGCGCATGCCCGCCTTGTCCTTCCACTTCTGGCCGAGCGAGAAGCCGGGCATCCCCTTCTCGACCAGGAAGGACGAGATCGCTTTGGGCTCGCTCGACGCTCGCCGTCGAGCCCGTTCGCCGCCCTCGCTGCGCTCGGGCTCGGTCGCCGCGTACACGATGAAGCAGTCGCCGAGCGTCTTCTCGTCGACGCCGCCGTTGGTGATGAAGGTCTTGCGGCCGGTGATGCGGTAGACGTCGCCGTCGCGCTTCGCGGTCGTGCGCAGCGCCAGCACGTCCGTGCCGACCTCCGGCTCGGTCATGCACAGGCCGCCGATCCACTCGCCGCTCGCCGCGCGCGGCAGCACGTGCTTGCGCTGCAGCTCGCTGCCGTTCACCGAGACGTTGTGCGCGAACAGGATCGAGTGCGCGAGCACCGAGAGCGCGAAGCCCGGGTCGGAGGTGGAGAGCGCTTCGCACACCTGCACGGCGGCGACGGCGTCGAGCCCGGCGCCGCCGTACTCCTCGGGCAGCGTGACGCCGAGGAGCCCGAGCTCGCCGGCGCGGCGGAAGAGCGCGTGGTTGAAGCGTTCGCTGCGGTCGTGCTCGTTCGCCTGCGGCTCGACCTCGCGCGCGACGAACTCGCGCAGCGTGCCCTGCAGCAGCGCGTGCTCCGGCGTCGGAGCGAGCAGATCGAACGGGCGTGCGTCGCCGGTAGAACTCACGGTGCGTCGTCTCCAGCTCGGGAGGTCCTAGGCTACCCGCTCGCGCGCGACTATGCTGCGCCGACGACGGGGGGCGTCGCGCGTGCACCCGGAAGACGTGCGCCCGGAAGATCCGCAGTGGGCGAGCTGGATCGTCGCGCAGCGCGCGGCGATCGAGCGCGCGCTCGCGGCGCACGCGGGCGACGCGCTGCCGCGCGCCGGCGCGCCGGAGATGGAGGCGCTGCGCCGCTTCCGCTCGTTCGCGGCGGCGCAGCTGC
>QEVM01000361.1 GCA_003576805.1 Pseudomonadota bacterium
GTGCGTCGTGCGCCGGCGCGCCGGCCGCGGCCAGCAGCGACGCCGCAGCGAGCGCGCGCGCGGCGCGTCTCACGGCGCCGCCGCCACGCGGCCGCGGTAGAAGCTCTCCGAGCCGAGGTTCATGATGTGCGGGCGCCCGAGCTTCTCCGCGAGGAAGTCGATCGCGAAGCGCGGCGCCAGCTCGCGCCCGTTCCAATCGAAGGCCTTCAGGAACTGCTCGTTCTGGTCGCCGGTCTTGTCCCAGTTCGCGAGCAGCGACGACGTGAAGTAGACGCGCTTTCCGTCCCAGCTCTGCGAGACCATGTTGAGCTGCTTGCCGATCTTCTTCTCGTAGACCTGCTTCGCCTGGCGCGGGTTGCTGACGTCGAACACGCGCGCCGTGCCGTCGTTGAAGCTCGACACGAACAGGTGCTTGTCGTCGGCCGAGAGGCTGATGTCCACCGGGAGCGGGATCGTCGCGGGATCGCCCACCGTGCCGATCTCGACCGCCTCGAAGGTGCCGTCGTCCTTGCGCAGGATGCTCCACAGCTTGGCGGTCAGGGCGGAGCTGGTGAAGGCGTAGTGGTGCTGCGGCTGCAGCGCCCAGCGGATCTCGAGCGGCGCGCCCGGGACGGCGAGCGTCTGGAGCGGCTTGCGGGTGTGGAAGTCCCAGACGACGACCGTGTCGCCGAAGCGCTTCATCGCCTCGGCGTCCTGCATCAGCTCGCCGAGCGGCCGCATGTAGTTGTTCCGGCCGGTGAAGGACGACGTCAGCATGCGGTTGAGGTCGGCGTTGACGCGCAGGTCGTAGCCGTACTCCGCGCCCTCCGGCATCCAGATCGTGCGGATGAACTCGCCCGCGTTGTTGTACTCGACGAGCGCGGTCTTGCCGCCGCCGTCGGTGGCGTTCGAGAGCGCGCTGATCAGCATGCGGCCGGGCAGCGCGTAGAAGGTGTGCGGGCCGACGGCGCCGCCCGACTTCGCGACGAA
Organism: Pseudomonadota bacterium; assembly: GCA_003576805.1. Taxonomy (GTDB): domain Bacteria; phylum Myxococcota_A; class UBA9160; order UBA9160; family PR03; genus PR03. The sequence continues at coordinate 970 of QEVM01000361.1, forward strand.
GTCGTCGATCGTCTTCACCAGCTTCGGGTGCGCGGGATCGCTCGCGACGTCGAAGACGTAGATCATCGAGTCGTCGAGGCCGCCCATCCAGAGCATGCGGCGGTCGTCGCTGAAGCCGCCGTGGTGCGCCTCGTGGCGTCCGCCGACCGACACCGACGACACGACCTTGCCGTACTCGGGGCGCGCCGGGTTCACGCCGATCGTGACGAGCTTGTCGGAGCCGTCGCCGACGCCTTCCATGCCGAGCGTCCAGACGTGCAGGAAGTCCTCCTGCCCGACGATCTTCGGCAGATACGGCGACTGGCAGGTCTCGTCCGCACGCGCGGCGGCGGCGCAGACGACGGCGACGAAGAGAGCGGCGCACGGCAGCGCGCCGCGGAGCAGCGGAAGACGCATGGGGGGACTCCGGTCGGTGGCTCGGGCCATGCTACCACTTCGCGTCATGACGGAAGCCCCGGTCCTGTACGACGTCGCGGATGCGATCGCGACGATCACGCTGAACCGCCCCGAGAACCGCAACAGCATGACGCCCGAGGTGATGGCGGCGTTCCGCGACGCCGTGGCGCGCGCGGCGGGCGACCGCGCGCTGCGCTGCGTCGTGATCACCGGCCGCGGCGCGAGCTTCTGCGCGGGCGCCGACTTCAAGAGCGCCTCGCCCGCCGAGCAGCGGCCCGAAGCGGAGATCCCCGACTACGAGCGGCTGTACCGCACGTACGAGCCGTTCCTCGAGGTGTTCGACCTCCCGATGCCGACGATCGCCGCGATGAACGGCCACGCCGTCGGCGGCGGCTTCGGGCTCGCGCTCGTGTGCGATCTGCGCGTCGCGAGCCGCGACGCGAAGTACGGCGCCAACTTCGCGAAGCTCGGCTTCCACTCGGGCATGGCGATCAGCCACCTCCTGCCGCGCATCGTCGGCGTGCCGACCGCCGCCGACCTGCTGTTCACGGGCCGCCTCGTCAGCGGCGCCGAGGCGGCGGCGATCGGCATGGTACACGAGGCGGTGGCGGCGGACGAGGTCGCCGCCGCCGCACAGCGCCGCGCGCGCGCCGTCGCCGCGTGCGCGCCGCAGGCGGTGCGGCTGATGAAGCAGTCGCTCTACCGCGGCGCCGGCTGGGACCCGCGCGGCGCTGCGCGCGCGGAGTCGTTCGCGCAGGCCGCGACGATGCGCAGCGAGGACGGTCGCGAAGGCGTGCGCGCGCTGCTCGAGAAGCGCGAGCCGAAGTTCACGGGGCGCTGAGGTCGCACGTCGACGGCGAGCGCTTCGGGCTCCGCGGCGGCGGCGCCGATCAGCGCCCCTTCGCCCCCACCACTGCAAACGTCCGCTCCTCGCGGAAGCGCACCGCGCGGCTCTGGAACGACACCTCGATCGCGTAGACGCCGGCGCGCGCCGCCTCCGGGATCTCGACGGTCGCGTCCACGATCCAGCGGCCCGGCTTGAGCGCGTACGCCGGATCGCGGTCGCGCACGACCGTGCCGCCCTCGTGCACGATGCGCGTCTCGAGCGCGCCGCGCACGACGTCGGTGGGGCGCGCCGCGCACAGCGCATACACGAAGCGGTGATTGATCGCCGCGCCCGCGGCGACGCGCTCGGGCACGACCTCGTTGCGCTCGAGCTTGAAGAACGGACGCGGGCTGCGCTCGCAGTCGTACTGCTCCGCGACGCGTTCGGGCAGCGCCGCGAGCTTCTCGCCGGGCGAGCGCAGCATGCGCTGCGCGTGGCCCGTCAGCGCGCGGCCCGCCTGGCAGCCGAGCGCGAGCGCGGCGGCGAGCGCGCACGCGATCAGCGCCTTCGAATCACCCATCCGTCCTCGCTTCGCGCCGGCTTGGCGGGCGGCTGCTCCGCGGGCGGCGCCGGACGCTCCGAGTTCGCGATGCGCGCGGGCGGCGCGACCTCCGGCGGCGGCGCAGCGGGTTCGGGCGCGCGCGTCTCGGGCTCACTCGCGCGAGCCGCCGCCGACGTCGACGCGATCTCGACGTCGGCCGCGCGGC
>QEVM01000072.1 GCA_003576805.1 Pseudomonadota bacterium
GTTCACCGCGATCTTCGACGTCGCCGGCGGCGTGCTGCGCCGCGAGCGCTTCGGCATCGACCTCGCGCAGCTCTGCGAGCAGATCGGCGTGCCGGTGGACGCGATGCGCGCTGCGCTGCGCGGCGCGCGGCCGGCCGATTAGCCGCGCGGCGGCCCGGCCGACGCGCCGTTCCTCGCGCCGGCTCTGGCGCAGGACGCGCGGCGCTCAGCCGAGCGCGAGCCGCATCACGACGCGGCGCTCGACCGGGAGGCCGTGCACGGCCTCGCGCTCGCGCAGCGCCACGAGCGGCGCGGGCAGCGCCGCGGGATCGAGCGCGCGGAAGCCAAGCCGCTCGTAGTACGGCGCGTTCCACGGCACGCCGGCGAAGGTGCTGAGCGTCAGCGCCGGGGCGCCGCGCGCGCGCGCCCAGACGACGACGGCGCCGACGAGCGCGGCGCCGATGCCGCGCCGGCCGTGATCGGGGTGCACGTCCAGCTCTTCGAGGTGCGGCGCTTCGCCGAGCGTCGTCGCGAGCGCGAAGCCGACCGGCTCGTCGCCCGCGCCCGCGGCGATCCACAGCCGCGACTCGCGGCGCGCCGCTTCGAGCTCGTCGACGCTGCGCGTCTCGGCGAGGAAGGCGCCGGCGACGTCGGTCGCGCGGAAGCGCTCGGCGGCGGCCCGCTCGATCGCGGGCAGCTTCGCGACGTCGTCCTCGCGCGCCGGGCGGATCCGGTACTGCGGCGTGGCGTGCATGCGGTCCAGCGTACCCCGCCCGCTCGCGCGGCGGACCGCGCCTACTCGCGCTCGGCGTCGGCGGGCGACTCGACCGGCGGCGCGGCGGGCGCCGGCTCGCGCGCGAGCAGCCACAGCCCGGCGCAGACCGCGAGCACGCACGGCGCGAGCCATGCGAGCGGCGTGTGCGCGCCGGGCGCGTTGTAGCCCGGGATCGCGACGACGTGCGGCCACGCGAGCGCCGCGACGCCGAGCCCGTTCACGCCCGCGTGCAGCAGCGCGGGCGCCAGGATCGAGCCGGTCGCGTGGCGCGCGTAGCCGAGCGCGAGGCCGAGCACCAGCGCCTGCGCGACGGCCGCGAGCCACGAGGGCGGCGAGATGCCCGGTGCGCCGTGCCCGAGCGCGAACAGCAGCGACGTGAACACGATGCCGCCCGCCGCGCCGTAGCGCGCGATCGCGCCCTGCTGGAGCACGCCGCGGAAGAACCACTCCTCGACGAGCGGCACGAGCCCGACCACGACGATGGCCGTCTCGAGCAGCGCGAGGCCCGTGTCGGTGGGCAGCTTCTCGACGGCCGCCTGCGCCACGGCGGGCGCGTCGGGCGGCGGCCAAAGCGCCTTCACGGCGTTGTCGACCTCGCTCGCGACGAGCGCGATCGGCAGCAGCAAGAGCAGCGCGCCGAGCCGCGGCGCCGCGAAGCCGCGCAGGCCGATGCGAGCGCCGTGCGGCGGCGGCACGCTGGCTGCGCCGAGCGCGCCCGCGGCGCCGAGCCCGACGACGCTGCCGAGCCCCATCGCCGCGGTCGGCGACATCGAGTCCGCCGCCAGCAGCGCGACGGCGCCCGCGAAGAACGAGCCCATGAAGGCGAGCAGCGCGCCCTGCAGCGGCGTCGGGAAGATCGGCTGCGCGCTCATGCGAGCACTCCGGCGAGCGCGCGGCCCGTGTGGCTCGCGCGATGGCGCGCGATCTGCTCGGGCGGGCCCTCCGCCACGACGTGGCCGCCCGCGGCGCCGCCTTCCGGGCCGAGGTCGATCACCCAGTCGGCGGTCTTCACGACGTCGAGGTGGTGCTCGATCACGACCACCGTGTTGCCGCGCCGGGTCAGCTCGTGCAGCACGCCGAGCAGGCGCTCGACGTCGGCGAAGTGGAGGCCCGTGGTCGGCTCGTCGAGGATGTAGAGCGTCTTGCCGGTGTCGCGGCGCGCCAGCTCGCGCGAGAGCTTGATGCGCTGCGCCTCGCCGCCCGAGAGCGTGGTCGCGGGCTGGCCGAGGTGCAGGTACTCGAGGCCGACGTCGCGCAGTGTCGCGAGCGGACGCACCAGCGACGGAAAGCTCGCGAACAGCTCCAGCGCTTCCTCGACGGAGAGATCCAGCACGTCCGCGATGCTCCTGCCCTTCCAGCGCACCTCGAGCGTCTCGCGGTCGTAGCGGCGGCCGCGGCACACCTCGCAGGTGACGAAGATGTCGGGGAGGAAGTGCATCTCGACGCGCTTCTGGCCGTCGCCCGCGCACGCCTCGCAGCGTCCCCCCTTCACGTTGAACGAGAAGCGCCCCGGTCCGAAGCCGCGCACGCGCGCCTCGGGCACCTGCGCGAACAGCTTGCGGATCGCGTCGAAGACGCCCGTGTAGGTCGCCGGGTTGCTGCGCGGCGTGCGCCCGATCGGCGCCTGGTCCACGTCGATCACCTTGTCGAGGTGCTCGATGCCTTCGAGTCCGCGGAAGCGCCCGGGCGGCGTCTCGGCGCGGTGCAGGCGCTGCGCGAGCGCGCGGTGCAGCGTGTCGAGGACGAGCGTGCTCTTGCCCGAGCCCGAGACGCCGGTCACCGCGACGAAGAGCCCGAGCGGGAGGTGCAGGTCCACGTGCTTCAGGTTGTGCTCGTGGCAGTCGCGCAGCACGAGCTTCTTGTCGCCGGGCTTGCGGCGCACGGCGGGCACCGCGATCGCGCGGCGTCCCGAGAGATACGCGCCGGTCAGCGAGTGCGGATCCGCGGCGATCGCCTCGGGCGGCCCCTCGCTGACGACGAGCCCGCCGTGGATGCCCGCGCCGGGGCCCATGTCGATCACCCAGTCCGCGGCGCGGATCGTCTCCTCGTCGTGCTCGACGACGAGCACCGTGTTGCCCTGGTCGCGCAGACGCAGGAGCGTGTCGAGCAAGCGGCGGTTGTCGCGCGGGTGCAGGCCGATCGACGGCTCGTCGAGCACGTAGAGCACGCCGAGCAGCGACGCGCCCACCTGCGTCGCGAGCCGGATGCGCTGCGCCTCCCCGCCCGAGAGCGTGCCGGCGGCGCGGTCGAGCGAGAGGTAGTCGAGCCCGACGTCGCGCAGAAAGCGCAGCCGCTCGCGGATCTCCTCGAGGATGCGGTCCGCCACGACGCGGCGGCTCTCGGGCAGCAGGGCCGACTCGAGGTACTTCGACGTCTCCTCGATCGAGAGCTTCGCGAGCGCGTCGATCGACAGCTCGCCGACGCGCACGTGGCGCGCCTCGCGCCGCAGCCGCGAGCCGCCGCAGTCGGGGCAAGGCTGCGGCGTCGCGTAGCGCGAGAGATCCTCGCCGCTGGTGAGGGCGCGGCGCTCCAGCTCGTCGAGCACGCCCTTCCAGACGCGCCGCACCTTCGACGTCCGCTTGCCGCTCGCGAGCGGCACCGCGACCTCGTCCGCGACGCCGAACAGGATCCCGTCGCGCGCCTTCTTCGGCAGCTTCGACCACGGCGTCTCGACGCCGACGCCGAAGTGGTCCGCCAGCGCGCCGACGAGCTTCGCGTAGTAGCGGCCGACTCGGCGCCCGGCGGCGTTCCACGGCTCGATCGCGTCGGCGAGCGGGCGCGAGGGATCGGGCACGACGCGCGCGGGATCGAAGACGTCGCGCGTGCCGAGCCCGTTGCACGCGGGACACGCGCCGTACGGGTTGTTCCACGAGAACAGGCGCGGCTCGAGCGCGGGGAACGAGACGCCGCACTCGGCGCACGCGTTCGTCTGCGAGAGCAGCCACTCCTCGCGCCCCGGGCCGACGTCGACGACGACGAGCCCGTCGGCGAGGCGCAGCGCCGTCTCGATCGACTCGGCGAGCCGCCCGCGCGCCGTCTCGCGCACCGCGATGCGGTCCACCACGACCTCGATGTCGTGCTTGGCGGTCTTCGCCATCGTGAGATCGTCGGCGAGGTCGCGGATCTCGCCGTCGATGCGCACGCGCGCGAAGCCCTGCCGGCGCAGCGCGTCGAGCTCCTTCTTGTACTCGCCCTTGCGGCCGCGCACGACCGGCGCGAGCACCTGCACGCGCGTGCCTTCGCCGAGCGCGAGCACCCGATCCACCATCTGCTGCACCGTCTGGCTCGCGATCGGCTTCGCGCACGTCCAGCAGTGCGGCACGCCGGCGCGCGCGTAGAGCAGGCGCAGGTGGTCGTGGATCTCGGTGATCGTGCCGACCGTCGAGCGCGGGTTCTTCGCGACCGTGCGCTGCTCGATCGAGATCGCCGGCGAGAGCCCGTCGATCGACTCGACGTCGGGCTTCGCCATCTGGTCGAGGAACTGGCGCGCGTACGCCGAGAGCGACTCGACGTAGCGGCGCTGGCCCTCGGCGTAGATCGTGTCGAAGGCGAGCGACGACTTGCCCGAGCCCGAGAGCCCCGTCAGCACGACGAGCTGGTCGCGCGGGATCGCGACGTCGATGCCGCGCAGGTTGTGCTCGCGCGCGCCGCGCACGCGGATCTCGCTGGGGGCGCCGGGAACGGGGACCGTCACTGCGGCAATGTAGCCGCGGCGCAGCGCCTCAGCGGATCGACGGCGGCGGGCTCGCGACGTCGAGGGCGCCCGCGAACTCGCCGCGGCGCTCGACGTAGGTCTGCTTGCGCAGGCGCTCGATGAAGCGGACGTACTCTTCCTGGAACGCCTGCTCGCCGAGCATCTCGCGCAGCGGCCCCTTGGCCTGCTCGTAGCTGAGCGCCTCGATCTGGCGCCGCTCGACGAGCTTGAGCACCGCGCAGCCGACGGGCAGCCGGATCACGCCCGAGACCTCGCCGGGCTGCATCGTCGCGACGGCGTCCTTCATCCACGGCGCGAGCGCGTGATCGGGCAGGAAGCCGAGGTCGGGCGCCGCCATCGACACCTCCGCGGCGACCTCGTCGAACGGCTCGCCGGCGCGCACGCGCGAGAGGCCGCGCTGCACTCTGTCGCAGGCCGCCTGGATCGAGGCGGGCTTGCCGTCGTCGGCGCCGACCGCCATGTGCACGAGGTGCAGCTCCTCGCCGCCCTGCGCCGGCATCGCGCCGTAGCGCTGGTCGTAGAGCTTGCGGATCTGCGACTCCTCGACCTTGGCGCGCGCGCGCACCATGCCGGCGAGCACCTTGGTCTGGACGATCTCCTCGCCGATGCGCGTGCGGTACGTCTCCCAAGTCATGCCCTGCTCGGAGACGCTCTTCTTCATCTCGTCCAAGGTCATCTGGTTGTCGGCGGCGATGCCGTTGATGGCGTCGTCCACCTCGAAGTCGGTCGCCTCGATCTCGAGGCGTTTGGCGAGGAGCTGGATCAGCTTGCGCTCGATCAGCTTGTCGAGGATGTCGGAGCGCAGCATCGCCATGTCGGCGTCGGTGCCGCCGGCCTTGCGCACCTTGTCCTCGATCGGCGCGGCGAGGCGGTTCACCTCGGAGATCAGCACGACCTCGGTGCCGACCTGCGCCGCGATGCCATCGATCACTTGACCGGAGGGCTCCGCGGCATCACCCCTGGGCGGCGCGTTCTCGGGCGCGGGCGCGGTCGGCTCCGCGTCCACCGCGACCGCGGGGGCGGCGGCGAGCAGCGTGAGCGCGGCCGCGCCGGCCAGCAACGATCGAAGCACGGACATCCCGAACCCTCCGTCCCAACCATAAGGGCATCGCGAAGCGCGCGGATGGTAACGCGGCGCGCGCAGCGGTCCTCTCGCGCCGATGAACGCGCCGCCGCGCGCCGGCAACTCGCGTTCACACCCGGAGCTTGGAAAGGCTTTTCGATTTCGTCGGAGGCGCGCGCGCGGTCGCCGCGTACGATCGCGGCGTCTCCGGCAGCGCGCACGCGGCGCTGCGCTCGTCCCTCGCCCCGACCGGTCCCGCAGGAGCGATCCTTGCGGTCCGTCCACGCCTCGACGCGCGCGGCGCGTCTCGTCACCGGGTGCCTCGTCGTGCAGCTCCTCGTTCCTGCGCCGGCCGCCCGCGCCGCCTCGACCGATGCGTCGACGCTGCCGACCGCGCGCCGGCCCGCCGCGAACGCGAGCGCGAGCGGCGCGTCGTCGCCGGCAGCCGATCCCTTCACCGGCGCCGCGACCTTCGCGCTGCCGCTCGCGCTGCCGCCCGGCACCGGCGGCGCGACGCCGGAGATCGCGCTCCGCTACTCGAGCCACGCGCGCGGCGCGTCCTGGGTCGGCGCCGGCTGGTCGCTCGGCCTGCCCGCGATCCGGCGCTCGCTCGCGCGCGGAACGCCGAGCTACGACGACGCGGCGGACGCGTTCGAGCTGGCCGGCGAACGGCTCGTGCCCGAGAGCGCGAGCCCCGCGCTGCCGCGCCGCTACCGGACGCTGCGCGAGCAGTTCGTGCGCGTCGTGCACGAGGCGAACGGGAGCTGGACCGTCACCGCGAAGGACGGCAGCGCGCTCCGCTTCGGGCTCTCGTCCAACGCGCGCGTCGCGCGCGCCGACGGCGCCGTCTTCGAGTGGCTGCTCCAGGAGCAGGAGGACACGCATGGCAACGTCGCGCTCGCGGCGTACGATCGCCGCGATCCCGGCACCGCCTACCTCCAGACGATCCGCTACACGCTGCGGCGTCCCGCCGGCGGCGGCGCGCTCCAGAGCCTCGGCGGCGATCCCGCGCGCGACCGCCGCGTCGAGTTCGTGCTCGAGGCGGCGCCGCGCGGCGACGTCGTGGAGAGCCGCCGCGCCGGCTTCCTCTCGCGCGTCGCGCACCGGCTCGACTTCGTGGACGTGCGCGCGGCCGGCGTGCGCGTGCGCCGCTACGACCTCCGCTACGAAGCGAGCCTCGACACCGGCCGCAGCCTGCTCGCCGCGGTCGCGCACTACGGCTCCGACGCCGCGGCTGCGTCGCCCACGCCGCCCTTCGTCACGCGCTTCGCCTATCACTCGAACGTCGCGAGCGGCGCGGCCGGCTTCGAGCGCGTCGCGTGGAGCTGGCCGGCGGGCATCTCGCTCGTCGCGGCGAGCCGGCGCGACGAAGGCGTGCGGCTCGCCGACGTGGACGGCGACGGGCGGCCCGATCTCGTGAAGGCGCTCGCGGTCGCGTCGGGCGTCGATCCCAAGACGAGCGCGTTCGCGCTCTCGCCCGACAGCGGCGTGTACCTCAACACGGGCAGCGGCTTCGAGACCGCGCCGAGCGCACGCCACCCGCTCCCGTCCTTCGCGGGCGGCGGCGGCACGATTCCGTTCTCGCTCGCCTGGCAGCAGGGCGGCGCTTCGCACACGAGCGGCTTCGACGTCGTCGACGTCACGGGCGACGGCCGCGCCGATCTCGTCGGCGGCGTGCGCGACCTCGATCCCGCCACCGGCCAGCGCACGCTGCTCGGCATGCCGAGCTGGTACGCCGGCACGCCGCAGGGCTTCGCGCCGATCGCGGACGCCGGCGGCGTGCTGGCCGAGGACGGCTGGGGCCTGAACCGATCCGGTGTCGTCGACATCTACGTCTTCACCGCGACCGTCGGCACGACGTCGGGCAACGCGCGTTTCGCGGATCTCACCGGCGACGGGCTGCCCGAGCTGCTGGTGCGCGGCGTCGAGCGAAAGGGGCGCGCGGCGGGCGGGCCCTACCCGTTCGCGTCGTCGACCCCGACCTGCCTCCACGAACGCCGCTCGCACTATTACTTCGAGAACCGGGGCGACGGCGTCTTCGAGCGCGCGCCCGTCCTCGACACGGCGGGGTCGTCCGCGTGCGAGTCGTCGCTCCACCGTATCGCCTCCGACTTCCAGCATTGCGACGCCGCGGCGCCGATCTGGCAATGCGGCTACGCCGTCTTCTTCAACGAGGCGCACCCGTTCCTCTTCGAAGGCGATCCAGTGCTCGGCACCTTTCCGTGGTACTGGCTGAACAACCTCGAGTTCGGCGTCGCCGACGTGGACCTCGACGGCGACGGGCTCGCTGACACCGTATCCGCGACGCGCGATCCGATCAGGTACGGAGCCGTCTCGACGGCGTGGCTCAACGACGGCGCACGCGGCTACGTGTGGCAACCCGCCTGGGCGCTGCCGCCGGGCGTCCTGCTCTACGAGCTCGCGGAATCGCACTCGATCGACCAGGGCGTGCGCTTCGCCGACTTGAACGGCGACGGCCGCACCGACCTGGTGCGCGCGAAGGCGCCCGCGCTTCCCGAGACGTGGCTCAACGACGGCGACGTCGACGAAGCGGCGCCGACGCCGTGGGAGCCGACCGACGCGTGGCCGCTTCCCGACGGCGTCTTCTTCGCGGACGAGAACGGGCGCGACACCGGCGTGCGTCTCGTGGACGTGGACGGCGACGGCATGACCGACGTGGTGCGTTCGTTCGGCGCGGAGCGCGACGTCTGGCGCAACCGCGGCAGCGCGCCGGATCTGCTGACGCGCGTCGTGAGCCCACTCGGCGCGGAGACCGAGATCGCCTACGAGCCGTCGAGCGCGCACGACGTGCACGGCGGCGACGCGACGCCCGACCTGCCGTTCCCGCTCCCGGTCGTCGCCGCCGTCAGCGTGCACCCGCACCCCGGCCGGAGCGGCGTCGCGAGCGAGACGTTCCGCTACGAGTACTGGGGCGGACGCTACGACGCGGAGGCGCGCGAGCTGCGCGGCTTCGCGCGCGTCGCGGAGATCCGCTCCGACGGGCGCCGCGTCGAGCGCAGCTACGCGCAGGACGAAGCGCGCGCCGGCGCGCTGCTCGCCGAGCGCATCACGGACGCGCAGGGCCGGCCCTGGCTCGAGCAGCGTTTCGAATACCTCGCCGACGCGACGGCGCCGTACGCCGTGCTGCCGGTGCGCATCGAGCGCCTCGAGTACGACGGCGCCGCGACGCCGCGCCGCAGCCGCACCGACATCCGCTACGGCGCGACGGTCGCCGTGTCGGGCAACCCCGTGGAGATCGTCGAGTACGGCGAGGTGAGCGAGGCGGGCGCCGACCTCGCGCCCGGGGACACGCGCCGCATCCAGCTCGCGTACGCGGAGAACGCGGCGCTGCACCTGCTCGACCGCGTCGCCGTGCAGCGCGTGCGCGCCGCGGACGGCGCCGTCGTGCGCGAGTCACGCTTCTTCTACGACGGCGACACGAGCGGCGGCGCGCCGCCGGTGCGCGGCGACGTGACGATGCGCGTCGACGTGCTCGGCGAGCCCGGCCGGCCCGATCCGACCACGACGATCGCGTACGACGTCTACGGCAATCCCGTTCGCATCACGCCGCCTCGCGCCCATGCCGGCGAGGGCGGCGGCGCCACGTCGATCGAGTACGACGCGCTGCTGCACACCTTCCCGGTCGCGATCGGAAACGCGCTCGGGCACCGCCGCGAGCTCGACTACGCCGCGGCGCCCGAGTGCGCGGTCGCGCATTCGGCCGGCGCCGGGCTCGTCGCGCGCGAGCGCGGCCCGAACGACCTCGCCGCCGGCACGAGCTGGCTGCGCTGCTACGACGCCTTCGGGCGCATCGCGCGCGAGGTCGCGCCGGCGTCGCTCGCCGAGACGCTCTGGAGCCGCAGCGACGCGCCGCTGGCGGCGGCGGTCACCGAGTCGCAGCGCGCGTCCGCGACGGGGTGGCGCTGGTCGGCGACGCATCTCGACGGCCTCGGCCGCCCGGTGCGCGTCGAGCGCAGCGCGCCCGCCGGCGGCACGCTCGTCGAGACGCGGCACTGGGACGCGCACGGCCGACTCGCGCTCGAGACCGCGCCGGGACGCGGTGCTCCCGGGCCCGCGACGTCGCACCGCTACGACGTCCTCGACCGCGAGATCGAGACGGAGCTGCCGGGCGGCGGCCGCCGCGCCACGCGGCGCTGGGACCGCGGCGTCGTCGAGCACGTCGATCCGACGGGCGTCGTCGTGCGGCGACACGTGGATGCGCTCGGCCGCGTGGCGCGGGTCGAGGAGTTCGGCGACGGCGGCGCGTGGACCACGACGTACGCCTGGGACGCCGCCGACGCGCTCGTCGCGATCACCGACCACCACGGCAATCGCACCGCGTTCGAGTACGACCGGCTCGGGCGCCGCACGCGCATCACCGACCCGAACGTCGGCACGGTGGAGGTGCGGCACGACGCGGAGGGCAGCCCGGTCGAGCAGCGCGGCGCCGGCGAGACGGTGACCTGGAGCTACGACGCGCTCGGCCGCCCGCTGCACCAGATCGCGACCTCGACGCGCGGCCGCAAGTCGGTGCGCATCGCGTGGCGCTGGGACGCGGCCGAGCACGGGATCGGGCTGCTCTCGTCGCGTGCCGACGACTCGCTCCACACGCAGCGCATCCGCGCGTACGACCTGCTCGGCCGCCCGCTCCGCAGCGCGCACTTGCAAGTGCACGGCGCCGAGCGGCTCGCGTTCGAGTTCGAGAACGAATGGGATCGGCTCGGACAGCCGGCGGCGCGCCGCCATCCGACCGGCACCGTCGTGCGCTGGGATCGCGACGCGCTCGGGTTCGTCACGGCGGTGCGCAGCGACGGCCTCGGCGTGGACGCGGCGAACCTCGAGTGGAGTCCGGAGGGCCGGCTAGAGCGCTGGACGGCGCCCGGCGGCGTCGTGCACGAGCGGCGCTTCGACGACGCGACGCGCCGGCTCGCGGCGATCCGCGTCGTGCGCGCCGGCGCGCCGCTCGTGTCGCGTCAGTACGCCTACGACGACGCGGATCGCGTCACGCGCATCGACGATCTCCTGGATCCGCTGCGCTCGCTCCAGCTCGGCTACGACGCGCAGGGCCGGCTCGAGCGCACGATCCGCTACGAGAGCGGCACCTGGCTGCTGCGCACGAACGCGTACGACCCGATCGGCAACCTGCTCTGCCGCGACGCGCGCGCTGCCGACTGCGCGGGCGGGACGCGCTTCGCGTATCCCAGCGACGCCGCGGGCCGCGCGACGCGACACCAGGCGACGTCGATCGGCGGCCTTTCCGCCACGTACGCGGACGGCGGCCAGACGGTCGCCGTCGGCGAGCGGCGCTTCGCCTACGACGCGCTCGGACGTCTCGTCGAGGCGTGGCAGGGCGCCGAGCGCACGCTCGCCGCGGACTACGCCGCGGACGGCCGCGCCTACCGGCTGTGGAGCGCCGACGCGGGCGAGCGCGAGCTGCTGCTCGAGCCCGACTTCGAGTGGCTCGGCGCGTCGCGGGAGGCGCGCATCCACGTGCTGCTCGGCGACGGCCGCGTCGCGACGCACACGCTCGCGTTCGACCCGGCCGCGGCGCCGTCCACGTGCGCCGGCGCGCCGCTCGTCGCGCACGCGCCCGGGTCGCCGAGCGATCTCTTCGCGCTCTTCGCACCGGGCTTCGCGGCGCTGCTCCTGCTCGGCGCGCGCCGCGCGCTCCTGCTCGTGCCGGCGCCGCGGCGCTGGGATGCGGCGGTCGCCGCGTCGAGCGGCGTCGCCTTCCTCGTCGTGGTGTCGGTCCCCGCCCCGGTCCGCGAGCGCGGCGCCGCGTTCGCGCAATCGGCGCAGCCGGCCTCGGTGTACCACCACGCCGACCACCTCGGCGGCGTGCTCGCGGTCACCACGCCGAGCGGCGCGACGCTCGGCGCACCGGTGTCCTACGAGCCGTGGGGCCGCCTCGCCTCCGGCGGCGCGCTCGCGACGCGCTTCGGCTTCCACGGCAATCGCGCCGCCGCGGGCCTGTACGACTACGGCGTGCGCTGGTACGACCCCCAGATCGGCCGCTTCCTCCAGCCCGATCCCGTGATCGCGGATCCGCTCGACCCGCAGCAGCTCTCGCCCTACGCCTACGTCCGCAACGACCCCGTGAACCGCGTCGATCCCACCGGCGCGTGGTCGCTCGACTTCGACGCCTGGGCGGGCCAGGTCGACCAGAACGGCTTCACCGGCGTGACGGTCGGCTTCTCGTTCGGCGGCGGCGGCTACTTCGAAGCGACCGCAGGAGTCACCGTCGCCGGGCGGCCCGCCGCGCAGGCGCGCTACGCGCAGTTCGTCGACGACGCCTTCGGCCTCATCAGCAAGCTCGGCGCGTTCCAGCTCTTCAACGCGATCGGCGCGCTGTTCAAGCGCACGAGCGCGTCGTCGGAGCTACCGGCCGTCGGCGCGGGCTCCGCGCAGCCCTCCTGGGCGACGCCGCAGAATCGCGCGATCCTGCTCGGCCTCGATCCATACGTCGCGCATCTGGCGGTCGCGCATCTCGTCGCGATGAAGGACGACGGCCTCGACGCGCGGCTGACGCACGGGTTCCGCAGCTACGAAGACCAAGACCGGTTCTACGCACAGGGCCGCAGCGAGCCGGGCCACGTGGTCACCCGCGCCCGCGGCGGAGAGAGTTGGCACAACTTCGGGCTCGCCTACGACATTGCTGTGTTTCGCGATGGAGAGCTGATCCGAAACGGCGATGATCGTGCGGTGGAACGGGCCGGCAAGCTCGGCGAAGAGACGGGACTCGAGTGGGGCGGACGCTGGCGCAGCCCCGATCCGTCACACTTCCAATACAGAGGCGGACTGTCGTTGAAGTCGGCCCGAATGCGCTGGGAGAGGGGGCTCGATGTGCTTCCGTAGCAAGGCCTACGCGGCGATGGCAGCTTTCTCATTCATCGCGGCCGCCCACGCCGGTGCGGACACGGCTCCGAAAATCGATCGCGTTCGCGCGCATCTCTATTACGCACCGAGCGGCCGCTTCGACGAGCGCGATCTCCTTACGACGCAGATGGCGCTCTGGAACACGATTGGCGGCGGCGGCGATGCATCCGAGGCGAGCAGAATCACGCTGGTTCTCGTCGAAGTGTCTGGACGGGTTGAACACGGAGTGCGTGGGGCGCTGCGGCTGCACGCGAGAACGCCGACGAGATCGCTCTCCGAGCAAGAAGTACCCCTGTATCTCCTGCATTCCGGTGTCCGGAACACCGTGCCCTTCCTGGTCTACGGCACGGGCTGCGAAGTGCTCACGCTGGAGCTGACGTGGACCGGCGTCGCGAATGCCCCGCCGGCCACGCGCCGCGAGATCCCCTTCGCCTGCGGCGAGTGACTACGCCGCGAGCTGCGCCAATAGCTGGTGCGCGGCGTCGAAGATGCGCTCGGGCTCGCGGTCCTTCGGGAGCGGCGCGTAGATCTTCTGGTTGGGCGCGACGCGGATGCCGAGCGTCGGGTGCGTGAGGAGCGTGACGAGGCGCTTCGGGTCGATGCGCGTCGTCTCGGCGGCGGTGAAGACGAGGTCGTCCTTCGCGACGTCCACCGCCGCGACGCCGAGGCGGCGCGCCTCGATCTTCAGGCGGATCACGCCGAGCAGGTTGGCGGCCTCGTCGGGCAGCGGGCCGAAGCGGTCGAGCAGCTCGTCGCGGATGCGGTCGGCGTCGGCCTGGTCGGGCGCGGAGGCGAGGCGCTTGTAGAGGACGAGCCGCTGCGACACGTCGGGGACGTAGTCCTCGGGCAGCTTCGCGGCGATCGGCAGGCGGATCTCGGGATCGATTTCCTTGGTGCGCGTCTGGCCGCGCAGCTCCTCGATGGTCTCCTCGAGCATCTCCATGTAGGTCTCGAAGCCGACCTCGGCGAGGTTGCCGTGCTGCTCGGCGCCGAGCAGGTTGCCGGCGCCGCGGATCTCGAGGTCCATCGACGCGAGCCGCATGCCGCTGCCGAGCTCGGTGAAGGACTGGAGCGCTTCGAGGCGTTTGCGCGCCTCGTCCGTCAGGTGCCGCTCGCTGCCGCGGATCAGCAGGTAGCAGTAGGCGCGGTGGCTGCTGCGGCCGATGCGGCCGCGGAGCTGGTAGAGCTGCGCGAGACCGAAGGTGTCGGCGCGGTCGATCAGCATGGTGTTGGCGCGCGGGATGTCGAGGCCGCTCTCGACGATCGACGTGCACAGCAGGACGTCCGCCTCGCCGTGCAGGAAGCGCAGCATGCGGTCCTCGAGGTCGCGCTCGGGCATCTGCCCGTGCGCGACCAGCACGCGCGCCTCGGGCACGACCTTCGCGAGCAGCTCGGCCAGCTCGCCGATCGAGTGCACGCGGTTGTGGATCACGAACACCTGGCCGCCGCGCTGCAGCTCGCGCAGGATCGCCTCGCGCAGCAGCGACTCGGAGAAGCGCGCGAGCTGGGTGCGGATCGCGAGGCGGTCGGCCGGCGGCGTGTGGATCACCGAGAGGTCGCGCAGGCCGGTCATCGCCATCTGCAGCGTGCGCGGGATCGGCGTCGCGGTCAGCGTCAGCACGTCCACCGTCTTCTTCAGCTTCTTGATGCGCTCCTTGTGCGCGACGCCGAAGCGCTGCTCCTCGTCGATCACGAGGAGGCCGAGGTCGCGGAACTCGATGTCCTTCTGCAAGAGCCGGTGCGTGCCGACGACGACGTCGACCGCGCCGGTCTTCAGGCCCTCGACGACCTGCTTCGCCTCCTTCGGCGTGCGGAAGCGCGAGAGCGACTCGACGCGGATCGGATGGCCCTCGAAGCGCTTGCGGAAGGTCTCCTCGTGCTGCGCGCACAGCACCGTCGTCGGCACCAGCACCGCGACCTGCTTGCCGTCCATCACCGCCTTGAACGCGGCGCGCACCGAGACCTCCGTCTTGCCGAAGCCGACGTCGCCGCACACGAGCCGGTCCATCGGCTCCTCGCGGTGCATGTCGGCGAGCACGTCCTCGATCGCCGCGAGCTGGTCGGGCGTCTCCTCGTACGGGAAGGTCGCCTCGAACTCCTCGAGCGCGCGGTCGCGCGGCGAGAAGGCGAAGCCGGGCGCCAGCTCGCGCGCGGCGTGCACCGCGACCAGCTCCTTCGCCATGTCGCGCAGCGCGTGCTTGACGCGGGCCTTCGCCTTCTCCCAGGTCGCGCCGCCCAGCTTGTCGAGGCGCGGCGGGACGCCCTCCGCGCCGACGTAGCGCTGCACCTGCGAGAGGCGGTGCACGGGCACGAAGAGCCGGTCGCCGCCGTCGTACTCGATGCGCAAGAACTCGTTCTGCGTCGTCGCGCCGCGCGGGCCGACCGCGAGCAGCACGAGGCCGCGGTAGACGCCGATGCCGTGCTCGGCGTGCACCAGGTGGTCGCCGGTCTCGAGCTGCGCGAGCGACTCCAGCGCCGCCGCTTCGCGCACCGACACCTTCGTGCGACGGCGCTCGCGCGGGCCGAAGATCTCCTCCTCGGTGACGACGGTGAGCTTCGCGAGCGGCAGCGCGAAGCCCTCGGACACCGCGGCGACGCGCACCTCGATGCGCCCCGGATGTCCCCAGCGCGCGACCGGCCGCGCGTCGCGCGCGACGCGCGCGTCGAGGCCGTACTCGACCAGCATGTGGCGTAGCCGCTCGGCGCCCGAGAGCGCGGGCGCCGCGACCACGATGCGCCAGCGCTCGGCGAGCCAGCGCTCGAGCTGCTCGACCAGCGGCAGCAGCGCGGCGTCGCCGGCGCGCGCGCGCGCGAGCGCGCGGCGCAGCTCGTCGTGGTCGGCGGAGCGCACGGGAATGCGTTCGCCGCCCTCGTCGGACTCGACGTCGAGGCGCTCGAGCGCGACGGGACGGCGCGCCGCGAGCGCGCGCTCCACCTCGCCGGCGGAGAGCAGCAGCTCGGCGGCGGGCGCGGCGACGCGGCCCGCGCCGCGCGCGGCCTCGGCGCCGACCGCGACCTCGGCGTCGAAGCGCGCGAGCCGCTCGGCCGCCTCCTCCGGCTCCTCGACGACGACGAGCGCGTCGCCGGGCAGGTAGTCGAAGAAGCTCTCGACGCTCGGCTGCAGCCACGGCGCGAGCGCCTCCGCGCCGGGCGGCAGCGCGCCGCGCAGCAACGTGTCGAGCGTCTCGTCGGTCGCGCGCGCGTCGGCGCCCTGCGCCTCCGACGCCGCGCGGATCGCGGCCGAGCGCTCGATCACGAGGTCGCGGTCGAGCAGGATCTCGCGCGGCGGCGGCAGCGCGACCGCGCCGACGCGCTCCTGCGAGCGCTGGCTCGCCGCGTCGAACTCGCGGATCGACTCGATCTCGTCGCCGAGCAGCTCGATGCGCACGGGCCGCGCGCGGTGCGGCGGGAAGACGTCGACGATGCCGCCGCGCACCGCGAGCTCGCCGCGCTCCTCGACGATCGGCATGCGCGCGTAGCCGTTGGCGACGAGCGACGCGACGAGCGCCTCGCGGTCGATCCACTGGCCGATCGCGAGCGCGATGGTGTGCGCGGCGAGCGCGTCGCGCGACGGCACGCGCAGCGCGAGCGCGGTGATCGGCGCGACCACGACGAGATGCTCCTGCTCGCGCGCGGCGGTCGCGAGCCGGTGCAGCACGTCCATGCGCTGCGCCACGACGAAGGGCTGCGGCGAGAAGCGGTCGAAGGGCAGCGTGTCGGGGCGCGGAAACGGATGGACGCGGCCGCCCTCCTCGGGCAGCGGCTCGCCGAGCAGCACGCGCAGATCCTCGGCGAGCGCGTCGGCGCTCTTCGCGTCCGGCGCGACGAAGAGCGCGACGCGCGGCGTCTCCTCGGGCGAGTGCTCGCGCACGAGCTGCGCGCCGGCCCACGCGCGCGCCGACCCGCGCAGCCCCGTCACGCGCACCGCTCCCGTGCGCGCCGCGACGCGCGCGAGGAGGTCGGCCACGTTGTGCACCGGCTGCCGCAAGTCATCACCGCAATGCAAGCCGCCCCCGAGCCCGGCGCCCGGGGTGGGGGTCGGGATCGAGGGTGTTGGAAGCGCGCTCAGTCTAGCGGGCGTTCGCCGTCGGATCGTCGGCGCGGCGCGCCAGGATCGACCACATCAGCGGCACGAGATCGCGCTGCGCGTCGGGCAGCCGCCACATGCGGTTCGACTGATAGCGGCCGTCGGCGCCGACCGTGCCGGGACCGACCGGGACCATTGACGGCAACGCCTGCCACGCGACTTCGCGGTGCTCGTGCACGAACTCGAGCGCGAGGCCGGCGTCGATCAGCGCCGTCACGATCTCGCCGACTCCGTGGTTCCACTCGCAGTTGCGGCGCCGCTCGAACTTCGGCCCGTCCACGTACGTGGTGTCCGTCTCCGACACGCGCGGCTCCGCGTGCTCGAAGTAGGGGTCGCGCACGACGAGGAGGTGTCGCTGCGATCGTCGTCCAGCGTGCCGAGCATCGTGCGGCCCGAGCTCCGCGCGCTCGACCGGACACAGCGGCTTCTCGCCGCGCAGGAAGCCGGCGCGGTCGTAGCCGCGCGACGCCTCGTGGATCGGGACGACGCCGTCCCACCACGCGCGGTTCGCCTCGAAGTGCGGGTCGTGCTTCGGATCGCGCACGGCGCGGACTCGATCGCGACCCTGCGCTGCGCGTTCAGAGCGCGAGCGGCGCGCTGCCGTCGATGCCGAACTGCGCCTGCTCGATGCCGAAGGCGTGCAGGAAGGCGAGGAAGAGGTTCGCGATCGGCACCTCGGCGTCGTAGCGGACGTGGCGGCCCGGCGTCACCACGCCGCCGCCGCGGCCGGCGACGAGCACGGGCAGATTCGTGTGGCGGTGCGCGTCGCCGTCCTCGATCTCGGAGGAGAAGAACAGGATCGAAGAGTCGAGCAGCGAGCCGCCCGGCTCGTAGATCGCGCGCAGCTTCGCGGCGAGGTCGGCGAACATCGCGATCTCCCAGGCGTTGATCGCTTCGAGCGCGGCGAGCTTCGCGGGATCCTGCTGGTGGTGCGAGAGCGGATGGTGCGACTCGGTCACGCCGAGCCACGGATACGTCTTGTTGGTGCCGCCGTTCGCCGCCATGAAGGTGACGACGCGCGTCAAGTCGCAGCGGAACGCGGTGACGATCACGTCCACCATTCCCTCGACGCGCTCGCGCAGGTCGTTGGGCGCGCCGGGCTCCGCGCGCTCGCAGGTGGCCTGGCTCGTCGCCTCGAGGCGCAGCTCGAGCTCGCGCACGCCGGTCAGGTACTCGTCGATCTTGCGGCGGTCGTCGGGTCCGAGCGCGAGGCGCAAACGCGCCGCGTCCTCGCGCACGGCGTCGAGCACCGAGAGCCGGCGCGCGCGGCGCCGCAGCCGCTCGCTCTCGGAGAGCGCGGCGTCCTCGCCCTGGAAGAGCCGGTCGAACGCCGCCTGCGGATTCGTCTCCTTCGCGAGCGGCGAGGTCGGGCTCGCCCACGAGATGTTGCGCATGTACGCGCACGAGTAGCCGGAGTCGCAGTTGCCGACGGAGCCGCCGCCCTCGGCGCCGAGCTGGAGCGACGGCAGCGACGTCGCGCGCCCGATCGCCTGCGCGACGACCTGGTCGACCGAGATGCCGTTGTGGAGATCGCGGCCGTCGGTGCGCTTGATCGGCGTGCAGGTGAGGAAGCAGCCGGTGCCGCGCGGGTGGTCGGCGGGCTTGGCCTCGATCGCGGCGCGGTTGGCGAGGCCGCTGAGCACGAGCACGTCGTCGCGCACCGGCGCGAGCGGCGCGAGCACCGGCGGCAGCTCGAACGCAGCGCCCGTCTCCGCCGGCGTCCACTTCTCCATGTAGATGCCGCACGGCACGTACCAGCAGAGCAGGCGCTTCGCCGTCGCGGTCGCCTGCGCGCGCGCGAACGCGGGCAGCATCGCGTCGAGGAAGGGCAGCGCGACGGCGGCGCCGGCGCCGCGCAGGAAGGTGCGTCGCGAGAGGGCGCGCGCCATCACGGAGCTCCCGCGTCGGGCTGGCCGCGCCGCATCGCGAACGCGGGGCTCTGCACGAGCGCGACCAGCAGGCTCTCGAAGCGGTAGCCGCCCGCGGCGAACGCGGCGGTGATGGCGTCGACGTGGCGCGCGTCGTCGCCGCCGAGGCCGCGGCCGAGCGCGTACACGAGCACGCGCTCGGCGATGCAGCGCGGCGTGTTGGCGTCGGTCTTCAGCAGCGCGGCCAGCTCGCGCGCATCGGTGAAGGCGCGCCCGTCCGGCAGCGTGCCCGACGCGTCGATGGCACCCGCCGCGACCTCCGTCCGGTACGCGCCGATCGGGCCGTAGTGCTCGAGCGCGAGCCCGAGCGGGTCCAGGTACGCGTGGCACGACGCGCACTCGGGGCGCGAGCGGTGCAGCGCGAGCTGCTCGCGCAGCGTGCGCCGGTTGGGATCGGTGAGGAAGCCTTCGACGCCCGCCGGCGGCGGGTCGATCTCGATGCAAAGGAGCTGGTCGAGGATCCACTTGCCGCGCTTCACGGGCGAGGTGCGGCGCGGGAACGAGCCCGCGGAGGCGACGCTTCCGTGCGTCAGGATGCCGCCGCGCTCGGCGTGGCCGGCGAGATCGATGCGCACCAGCTCCGTCGTGCCGGGTAGCGGCAGGCCGTAGTGCGCGGCGAGCCGGTCGTTCGCGTAGGTGAACTCGGCGTCGAGGAGATCGAGGAAGCTGCCCTCGCTGCGCACGAGGTCGCGCAGGAACAGGTGCGTCTCCTGGCGCATCGCCTCGCGCAGCTCGTCGCTCCAGTCGTAGTAGTACGGGACGTCGGGATTCACGTCGTCGAGCGCGCGCGTCGCGAGCCACTGCCCGCCGAAGCTCTCGACGAAGCCCTGCACCTTCGGGTCGCGGATCATGCGCGCCACCTGCGCCGCGAGCGTCGCGGGCTCGTGCAGCACGCCGGCGTCGGCGAGCGCGTCGAGCTCCGGGTCGGGCATCGACGCCCACAGGAAGTACGAGAGGCGCGCCGCGAGCTCGTGGTCGCCGAGCGGGTGCGCCTGCGCCGAGCGCGCGTGCGGATCGCGCTCGACGCGGAACACGAAGTGCGGCGACACGAGCACCGCCTCCATGCCGTCGGCGAGCGCCGCCTCGAAGTCGTGACCGGCGGCGACGGCGCGATCGGCGACGCGCGCGAGCGACTCGACCTCGTCGCGCGCGGGCGGCCGCCGCCACGCGCGCCGCGCGAACGCGGCGAGCATTCGGCGATGGCAACCGGGCGCGCTCTCGAGCGCGGGATCGCAGAGCGCGCGCAGCGCCGCGATCTGCGGCGACGGCGGCTCGGCGCCGAGCGCGTCGGCGACGAGCTTCACCGCCGCGACGTCGAGCTTCTCGAACAGCAGCGGCGAGAGCGAGAGCGTCTCCGCGACGGTGTCGAAGCCGTACGTCGAGTCGTCGGCCGGGAAGTCGACCGCGGGGCGCAACGACGTCCCGAGCAGGTCGCGCACGGTGTGGTCGTACTCGGTGCGGTTCAGCCTGCGCAGCGTGACGCGGCCGGGGTCGGCGCAGCCCGCGTCGCTCGGCGCCAGCGTGAACGCGAGCTGCTGCGGATCGAACGCCGCCCGCCGCTGCTGCGCGACGGCGAAGCGCGCGTCGCCCGCGCGCGTCGTGCCGGGCGGGGTCGTTCCGAAGGGCACGCAGTCCGCCACGACCCGCGTCGCAGCCGCGCTGCTCGCGACTCGCAACGCGCCGCGCAGCAGGCCCGTGCCGCGGTTCTCGATCGATGCCTCGAAGTGGTACTCGAAGACGTCGCGTCCGGTGCGCACGGACCGCACCGGCCAGAAGCGCACGAGCGCCGAGCCGACGGCGCGCTCGTGGACGACCGGCGCGCTCGCGCCGCCGCCGAGCGCGGTCGTCGCGCCGCCGCCGCCGGAAGGGAGCGCGGGCTCGTCCGCCGCCGTCGCGTCCGCGGTGACCTGCTTCGCCGTCGCGAGGGGCGCCGCGACCGGCTCCCTCGCGCGGCCCGCATCGGCTGCGGCGACCTGCGCGGTGAGCCCCGTCGGCGGTGCGCTGGAGACGCTCGGCGCGGGCGCCGGCGCGCTCGCGTCGAGATCCCAGCCGCAGCTCGTGAGCGGGAGGACGGCGGCGAGGGCGAGCGCGGGAAGGCGGCGGCGGACGCAGCGCATGACGGGCTCCGAAAGGACACCGTATCACGACGCGGCGCGCGTCCGAGGAGGCATCTCGCGACGCCCGCAGCTCGCGCCTCAACTGCTCGATCTGGATAGAGACGCGATGTGGTCGAGCAGCCGGCGCGCGAGCGCTGCGGGCGCGTGCTCGGCGACGAGCGCCGCGCGCGCGTTCTCGCCGAGCCGCGCGGCGTGCGCGCGATCGGCGAGCAGCGCGCGAACCGCGTCCGCCCAGACGGCGGGCGCGGCGTCCTCGGCGACGAGCCATCCGGACCGATCGTGCACGAGCGGATCCGCGATGCCGGCGCGCGCGACGATCGCGCAGCCGGCCTCCATGTAGTTGAGCAGCTTGATCGGAAAGCCGCCGCGCGCGCGGCGCGGAAGCAG
>QEVM01000362.1 GCA_003576805.1 Pseudomonadota bacterium
GTCGTCCGCGAGCGCGCCGAGCTCGCGCGCCGCGCCGTCGATCGACTCGTTCAGGCCGGGGTCGTCGCCGCGCAGCGCGCGCGCGCCCGCGCGCTCGGCGACCTGCGCGACCGTCTCGTCCGGCGTCACGACGGCGACGACGTCGAGCCCGCGCGCGCCGCGCAGCGCCGCCAGCACGTCCTCCAGCATCGCGACGGCGAGCCGCTCGGCGCCCTCGCGGCCGAGCGCCTGCGCGAGCCGCGACTTGCCGCGCGCGAGCTGCTTCACCGGCACGATCGCCGCGGTCACAGCGCGCGCGCCAGCTCGAGCACTTCCGCGGCGAGGCGCGCGGCCGTCTCGGGGCTGCGCATGATGGTGTCGGTGACGTGCGCGCGCAGCCCGAGCGCCTCGACGTCCGCGCGCTGCTCGGCGTCGCGCTGGTCGAGCACGAAGCCGTCCACCCAGTCGCGGTAGAGGCCGGCGACGCCGCGCGCCGAGACCTCGACGCCGATCCCGCGCAGCAGGCGGTCGGCGGGCCCCTTCACCGGCGCGCCGCCCACGATCGGCGACACCGCGACCACGGGCGCGCGCGACGCTGCGATCGCGTCGCGCACGCCGGCCACGGCGAGGATCGGGCCGATCGAGACGACCGGGTTGCTCGGGCACACGAGCAGCACGTCGGCGCCGCGGATCGCGTCGATCACGCCGGGCGCGGGCCGCGCCCGGCGCGCGGCGAGGCAGTCCACCGCGATCACCTCGTCGGGCGCGCCGTCGCGCGCGAGGTACTCCTCGAAGTGCGCGCGGCGCCCGCCGCGCAGCTCGACGTAGGTGGGGCAGGGATCCTCCGACATCGGCAGGATGCGCGTGTCGACGCGGTAGGCGCGCCGCACCTCGTCGGCGATCTCGGCGAGCCCGGCGCCGTCCGCGAGGCGCAGCGTGCGGTGCAGGCCGGTGGCGAGATCGCGGTCGCCGAGCCGGAACCAGGTCGGATGGCCGAGCGCGGCGAGCGCGTCGATCACCGCGAAGGAGTCGCCGGCGAGGCCGTAGCCCTTCTCGCGGTCGACGCGACCCGCCAGCGTGTAGGTCACGATGTCGAGGTCGGGCGAGACGTGCACGCCGTAGAAGACGCGGTCGTCGCCGGTGTTCACGATCGCCGTCAGCGAAGCGGGATCGACCACGCGCACGAGGCCGGCGAGGAAGCGCGCGGCGCCGACGCCGCCCGCGAGCGCGACCACGCGCGCGGCTGCGGCGGGCGCGGCGCTCACGGCGTCGCGGTGGCGGGCTGGATCTTGTTGCGGCGCTCGCGCAGCGCCTGCAGCTCGGACTGCAGCTTGGGCAGCTTCTGGGAGATCTCGCGGAACGCCGGGTCGTCGACCAGCGGCGTCGTGCGTTGCTCGTCGGCGGTGCTGATCAGCGCCGCGAGCCTCTCCTCGCGCTGCGCGATCTCGCTCTCCAGCTCTTCGATCGCTCCGTCGAGCTTCGCCAGCTCGGCGGCCTGCTTCGGCTCGAGCGGAACGACGGGCGCCGGCGGCGGCGCCGACACCGGATCCGGCTCGGGCAGCACGTCCGACTCGAGCGGCGCCGCCACGTCCTCGAACTCCTCGATCGGCTCGACCTCTCGCGCCGGCTCCGGCGTGGTCGGCACCGCTGCGACGGGCGCGGGCGGCGCGATCGGCGCGGACTCTTCGGCAACGGACTCTTCGACGACCGGCTCGCGCACGACCGGCGCGGTCCGCGGCGCGGGCGCAGGCGCAGGCGCGGTGCGGATCGCGTCGCGCATCACGTCCTCGCGATGCGGCTCGGCGGCGACTTCCGGCTCGCGCGGCGCCGCGCGCTCGACGCGGTCGCGGATCGCCTTGGGGATGCGATCGCGGTCGGTCGTGTAGTGGGCGACGCCGTTCTCGTCGATCCACTTGTAGATGGTGGGCTGCTCGGCGTGCGCCGTCGCGAGCGCGCCGAGAAGGAGGACGGTCGCCGCGGCGCTGCCGAGCAGCGAGCCGAACCGGCGGGACGCGCGGCGGGACGCGCGGCGGAAACGTGCGCCGGCGTGCGGGAGGACGCGGCTGCGGAGCGACATGGCGCGCATTCTGTTTGAGCCGTCCGATCGCGTCAAGCTGGCGGCGCGTGGCCGCGCGTTCGCCGCTGCGATGCGCCGTGCGTTCACGTCGCGGCGCGCGGGCGCAGCACGTCGCGCGGCGCGCGGCATGCCGCTTGCTCCCTCGGCCGCGCATGCGATCCCGATCCCTTCGCGACCTCGCGGCGTTCCTCGCGCTGTTGCTCGTCGCGCCCGCGGCGCGCGCGTGGCGGCTCGAGCCGCTCATGATGGACGAAGCGGGCGCGACGGCCGTCGCCGTGAGCGGGGACGGCCGCGTCGCAGTCGGCGACGGGCGCGGCGTGTGGCTCGGCGACGCGGAAGGCGGCTTCGCGCGCGTCGAGCTGCGCGGCGGCGTGCGCGATCTCGCGTTCGCCGCGGACGCTTCGCTGTATGTCGCGAGCGACGCCGGCCTGCTGCGCGTCGCCGGCGGTCGCAAGGAGCTGCGCGCCCCCGCGCCCGGCGAGGCCGCGCGCGACGTGCGCCGCGTCGCGACGTCGGGCGCGATCGTGGCCGCGGCCAGCGCGGCGGGCGTGTTCTGGAGCACCGACGGCCAGCGCTTCGCGCGCGTCGAGGTGGCGGCGGGCGAAGCGCCGGCGAGCGGCCTCGCGCTCGAGGCGGGGCCGCACGCTGACACCGTTCTGTGGATCGCGACGGAGCGCGGCCTGTTCTCGGTGGCGCTGGCCGCGCGCGACGGCGCCGGCGTGCTGCGCGCCGAGCGCGTGGCGGCGCCGATCGACCTGCGCCCCGCGTACGACGTGTGGAGTGGTGACGGTCGCGTCGTGGCGCTCGGACGCACGCACGTGCTCGTGCGCGCGGCGGGCGGCGCGTTCTCGGCGCGCGAGGCGCCGCTTCCGCCGGGCGCCGCGCCGCTGCGCGTG
>QEVM01000073.1 GCA_003576805.1 Pseudomonadota bacterium
GAACGCGCGCGTCACCGCGCCGGCGCCGGCGCGCCGTACGCGCAGCGCGTAGGTCGCCGCGACCACCGCCAGGACCGCGAGCCCCGTGCTCTTCGCGAGCGCGGCCGCCGCGGCGAGCAGGCCCGTTGCGATCGCGTGTCGGAGCGCGGCGCGCGGCGCGTCCGGCGCGCCGAGCAGGCGCGCGAGCGCGGCCGTCGCGAAGAACGCGCACGCGAGCTCGTTGCCGAGCATGCTGCTCGCGAGCGCGAAGACCGGCGCGGTCGCGACGCACGCGGCGACGACCGCGGCGTCGGCAGCGCTCGTGAAGCGCCGCAGCACGCGCCACACGATCGCCGCCGTGCCGAGTCCGAACGCGGCGGACAGCAGGCGCAGCGCCGCGTGCACCGGCACCGCGTCGGGCAGCACGTGCCAGAGCGCCGCGCCGAGCGCGTAGGCGAGCGGCGGATGGAAGCCGGCCCACGTGCGCCAGTCGGGCAGGCGGCCCTCGTACAGCTCGTAGACGTAGAGCGCGTGGGCGGGACCGTCGAAGTCGAGCAGCGGAGGAAACGCAAAGGCGTTGTGGACGCGCGCGGCGCAGGCGACGGCGACGAGCGCCGTCGCGGCGAGCGTCCAGCCGCGCGCGGCGCGATTGCGCTCCGCATCCGCCGCGCGTGCGCTCACGCCGCGCGCCGCCCGCTCGCGAGCACGCCCGCGACGGCGAGCGCGCTCGCCAGCGAGACGCAGACGCCGACGTGGAACGCGGCCGGCACGAAGCGCAGCTCGACGCGGCGCCGCCCCGCGGCGACGGGCAGCTCCATGCCGAAGCCGTCGGCGGGTCGCGGCACGACCTCCGTTCCGTCGACGCGCGCGATCCAGCCGGCGTAGTGCGGGATCGGGACGAAGAGGCGGCCGTCGGCGGGAGCGTCGACTTCGCGCTCGCCGTGCGCTTCGCCGGCGACCCAGGGCAGCGCGCGCGCGATGCGCACCAGCGCGGGCTCGCTCGCCGCGGCGAGCGGCGGCGCGGCGCGCCACTGCAGAAGCGGGCGGGCGGCGTCGTTCTCGAGCAGCGCGAGGCGCCCGGACGGCGCGCTCCAGATCACGCGCAGCGCGGGCGCGACCGGCAGCCGCGCGACGTCGCCGAGCTGCACCACCCAGCGCACGCGGAAGCGGTCGATCTCGCGCTCGCCCGGCGGCGTCGCGACGCGGCCGCGCACCTCGTCCTGCATGGTCGCGAGCAGCTCGGGGAAGCCCGCGAGCGGCAGCGCTCCGTTCGCTTCCGCGAACGGGAGATCGTCGAGCAGGTTCGCGAACGGCGTGCGCGCGGCCATCGAGCTGCGCACGAACGCTGCGTAGCCCGGCGACGTCCAGTGCTGGAGCACCATGCCCTTGAACGCCGCGTCGTAGGCGCGGCTCGGGAAGTGCATCGCGCGCGCGTCGGGATCGTCGCGCATCTTCTCGCGCAGCAGCGCGCCGAGCTCGGCGCCTTCGTCCAGCACCGAGTCGGGCATCCAGCTGAAGTGCGCGGGCCGCAGCGCCGCGATCTCGGCGAGCACGACCGCCGCGAACAGCGCGGGCGCCCAGGCGAGCCGTCCGCTCGCGCGCAGCGCGGCGAGCGCCGCGAGCGTCGCGGCGAGGAGCCCGAGCACCCATGCGCGATGGCTCGGCAGCGCGGTCCACAGCGGCCCCGACCAGATCAGCGCGAGAAAGAGCGCGACCGCGCCGCAAGCGGCGAGCTGCGCGCGCGTGCGGCCCGTGCGGGTCGCCTCGCGCAGCAGCGCGGCGAGCAGCACGCCGCTCGGCACCAGCACGACGAAGAGGAACGGCGAGAGCAGGCGCAGCCGGTCGAAGCCGGGCAGCGCGGCGCGCGCCAGCTCGAACCCCCAGCCGCCCGGCCCCGCGCCCAGCAGGACGCACGCTGCGATCGCGCCCGCGTAGCTCAGCGCGCGGCGATCGCGCAGCAGCGGAAGACAGGGGAACGCGATCGCGGCGAGCACCGTCGCGAGCGGAGCCGCGAAGTAGACGTAGCGGTCGGCGGCGTAGCGCGCGGGCGCGGGATCGAAGGCGAGGCCCGCCAGGAAGTTCTGCCACGGGAACGCGTTCAGGACCTCCACCGAGTCCTGCCGCACCGAGTGCGCGGCGAGCTCGAGCAGCGGCAGCACCTGCACGGCTGCGATCCCGACGCCGAGCGCCAGCGCGGCGGCGAAGGCCGGCGCGAGGCGCACGATGCGCCGCGGCTCCCACGCCAGGCGGATCGCGAACGCGATCCCGAGGAACAGGAAGAGCGCGTAGACCGTCGGGACGTAGCCGGCGAAAAGCGCGAGCGAGGTCGCCGCGGCGAAGCCGGCGAAGCGCGCGCGCGTCGGCTGCGCGTACCAGCGCTCGAAGGCGAGCAGGCAGAGCGCGCTCCACGCGATCGAGTGCGCGTAGCTGGCGTTGTAGAGGTTGCCGATCACGGCCGGCGAGAACGCGAGCGCGAGCCCCGCGACCAGCGCGAGCCCGACGCCCAGCCCGAAGGTGCGCGCGATCGCGAAGCTGCACGCGGCGGTGAGCACGAAGCTCGACAGATAGATCGCGTCGTGCGCCGCCAGCAGCGGCAGGGCGCCGAGCAACGCGAGCTTCCACGGGTGGAACCACGCGAGCTGGCCCTCCGCGTAGAGCGGAAAGCCGAACGACACGGCGGGATCCCAGAACCGGAACGACCCGTCGTGCAGCGCGCGGTGCAGCGACGCGTGCATCGGCAGGCTGAACGTCACGTTGTCGCCGGTCAGCGCCGAGAGCGACTCGGTGAAGCACGGCAGCAGCGCGAGCCCGAGCAGCGCGGCGATCAGCGCCAGCGCGCCGGCGCTCGGGAGGGAAGTCGGCAGCGGCCCCCGCGACGGCTCGTCGCGCGGAGCGGTCCGCGGAGCCGGCTCCACTACTCCGGCGTCTTCACCGCGAGCACGGGGCACGGCGCCTTCTGCACGACGCGCTCCGCGACGCTGCCGAGCAGCAGGTGCTTCAGCCCCGAGTGCCCGCGCGTGCCGATCACGCACAGATCGACGTTGCGCGCGCGCGCCTCCTCCTCGATCGCCGTCGCCGGATAGCCTTCGCGCACCACCGTCTCGACGGCGAGCCCGCGCGCGCGCAGCGGCGCCGCGGCGCGCTCGAGGTTCTCGGCCGCGTCCGCCTTCACCTGCGTCCAGAAGTCGGGCGGCAGATACGCGCCCTCGAGCTGCTGGAAGTCGACGGGCAGGTGATAGGCGTGCAGCAGCACGAGGCGGCTGCCGTGCTCCTCCGCGAGATGCGCGGCCCATTCGAGCACCGCCTCGGCGTGCGTGGAGAAGTCGATCGGGACGAGGATCGTTCGGATTTCGATCGGCATGGCGGGGAGCATCCCGCTGCCGGGTGCCGTCTGGCAAGTCCCCGCCCCGGCGCGCGAAATGCGCGCTCGCGCGGCGCGCCGCGCTGGTTGACGCTGCCAGAGGCCGGCTCTACCGTCCGCCCTCCGGTCGCAAGACCGATTCCCAGCGCGTGGGGCCGTAGCTCAACTGGGAGAGCGCTGCGTTCGCAACGCAGAGGTTGGCGGTTCGATCCCGCTCGGCTCCACCACCCGGGTCCCCTACTCGCCGGACTTGTCGCTGGAATTCGGCTCGGCATCTTGGGCTGAAGTCGCGGCAGGGACCAGACAGGGACCACCAGGTCGCTCACGGCCCGGGAGCGCGCGCACGATCGCGCCGCGCTTCGCCCGCGGCTTCGAGTAGCGGTCCAGCGACCGGGCGTCCCGGTGCCTGCTGAAGTCCTGGAGCACGCGCTCGGGTAGCGCCTCGCCGAGCGCGGTCAGGATCGAGTGCCGCGTGCCCTTCTGGAGCGGGATGTACTCGACGCCGGCCCGCGCGCACGCCCGCTTCCACTCGCGCTCCAGGCCGGAGACGGTCCAGCGCTTCGCGGCGTGGCGCGCCGTGGGGTTGGGAAAGAGAGCGGTCTCGCCGCGCAGCCGGCGCTCGGGGGTCGCCTGCTTGAGGCGCCAGTCGAGCCACTCGCGGAGCTGGGCATCCCAGACCTCTTTCACGCGAGCCGTGCGGTTCTTGGTGTGGGCCACGCGCGCGTCGAGGCGCGCGCCCTGCGTGGTCTTGTCGACGCGCAGCGTGCCCTTCGCCGGGTCGTAGTCGGCCAGGTCGGCCGCGCGGACCTCGGACGGGCGGAGGGCTTCGCGGGCGCACGCCAAGAAGGCGCCGCGGCGCTCCCACGCGATGGCCGCGAGCACCTTTTCCTGCGCCTCGATGTCGATCGTCTTGAACTCCACCTCGGGCACGTCGATCGACGGGAACTTCGGCGCCTTCGCGAGCACGCCGTCGTCGACGAGCCGGCGCACGAACGCGCGGAACAAGTCGACCACGTTCTTCTGGGCCTTCGGCGACAGGCGGCCGCCGGTGCGCTTGTTCACGCGGTCGCCCAGCCAGAGGGCCCACTCCCTGAGGTTCGGCGTTGTGATGTCGTCGACGGGCCGCCCATGCCACCACGAGAAGTGGCCGTCCGCGCGAGCGTACCGGGCCAGCTCGCGCAGGCTGTTCGGACTCCGGCGTCCCTGGTCCACGGCTCGCTCGAAGTCGCGCACGTAGGCCGCCAGGCGCTTCTCGACCAGGTCCTCGACCGGGGTGCGGCCGCGCATCCGGTCGAGCACTCGGTCGAGCGGCTCGCCGGCCACGACGGCGGCGCGGATCTCCGCCAGCACGGTCTCGGCGTGCTTGCGGCTCTCGAACGGGCGCGGCCGCCCCGTGATGGGACTGCGGTCGGCGTGGATTCGGACCCGGTGGCCGCGCGCCCAGCCGAAGTCCAAGCGCCAGCGGATCCTCCCGCCGACGCGCTCTTCGAGGACTCGACCCAGCTCGCGCACGTCCGCCCATGAAGCGGGAGCGGAGGGGCGAAGTCCAGCGGAACGGGAGGCCCGGCGGCGCGGCATGCGGCCCTGATCGGCGCGCCGGCGGGCCGGCTGCAGGGGCAGGTCCCGGGAGTTGCCGGTTTCTTGCGCCCTGGTTGCGGGCGCCCGCGCTTCGGCGCCCCGGCGTCCCGGCCGATGTACCCGAAGGGCTGAAGCCGCGCACCTTCACGGATTGAGGGCCGACGCATCCCTGCGTCGGCTTGAAGCCCCTGGCGGGGGTAGGAGCGGATCATGAAGTACCACGAGTTGACCGGCGCGAATCCGCTCCCGCGCCGTCCCGCCCCGTCCCGAGCCGCCACTCGGGGCGGGGCATCTCTTCCTACCTGGAGCGGATCCCGATGAGCCGACGACCTGCTGACGACGTCTTCCGCAACGTGCCGGCGCCGCCCGCGAGCGACCCGTCCTTCGGCGATCCGCTCTTCGACCCCACCCCCGAGCAGTACGACGCCCTCGGGCGCTGGTTGGACGGACTCGACGCGCACGTGCCGCCGCCTCCGGAGACCAACCCTCGCCAGCTGCAGCCCTACCGCGACGCCGGCCTGGCCGACGCGCTGATCCCGCTGCACCGCTGGAACCACAGCGACGAGAAGGGCGAGCGGGGGAAGACGCCGCGCGACCCGCAGTGGCGCCGCCGGATGTACACGCCGGCCGAGATCCAGCAGTGGATCGAGAATGGCAGCTACAACGACCCCGGCGGCAACGTCGGCTTCCGCATCCCGCCCGGCTGGATCGTCTTCGACTACGACCCGCGCAACGTGCCCGAGGGTCGCGACGTGCTGGCCGAGTTCCGGCAGAAGTACGGGATCGACCTGATGGCCTTCCCGCGCGTGCGGACCGGCTCGGGCGGGCTCCACGCCTACGGCCGCGCGCCGATCGACCTGCGCGTCCGCAACGCCCTGGAGGAGCTGCACGGCATCGAGTTCAAGGCGCTCGGCCGCCAGGTCGTCGCACCGGGCTCGATCCACCCGTGCGGCTTCCCCTACTGCTGGCTCGCGGGCCCCCCGCTGAAGGAGGCGCCCGAGTGGCCCCAGCAGCTGCTCGACGCGATCAAGCGGCCGGAGCCCCAGGCTGGAGCCCAGGAGGAGATCCCGCTCACTGAGGCCGAGGCCCTTCTCCGCCGCCTCGACCCCACGGACTTCCAGGACCACGACCGCTGGCTGGAGCTGATGATGGCGTTCCACTCGGCGACCGGCGGCAGCGCCGAGGCGGCCGACGTGTTCATCGACTGGAGCACGAGCGACCCGGCCTACACGAACCACGGCGAGCTGATCCGGCAGCGCTGGGACTCGCTGAAGGTCCGCGCGGGCGGCGTCACGGTCGGCACGCTGTACCACCGCGTGATCGAGAAGCACGGGCACGTGCCGCCCGCTCCGCCGGAGACGGTGTTCGACGCAGTGGGAGGTGGTGAGGCGGATGCGTCGTCGCGGCGCCCGGCCTTCACGCGCGACGCGAACGGCAAGATCCTGAAGACGCTCGGGAACGCGATGGAAGCGATCCGCGCACTCGGCATCGATCCGCAGTACGACTGGTTCCGCCACCGCATCGCGCTTCGCGGCGATCTCCGGCCTCTCGCCGAGTACAAGGTCGGCGACATCTGGGACGACAACGTCAAGACCGTGGTGAAGGTGCTCATTTCGGAGCGCGACAAGGTCGAGTTCAACCAGCTCAGCGAGGCGGCCCACGCGCTCGGGCTGGAGAACTCGTACGACTCGCTCGTCGAGTACCTCGACTCGCTCAGCTGGGACGGCAAGCCGCGCATCGCCGAGTTCTTCTCGACCTACTGCGGCTCGGAGAACACGGCGTACGTGCGGGGCGTAGCCCGCGTGTTCTTCCTGGGCGCAGTGGCCCGCGCGTACCGGCCCGGCATCAAGTTCGACACGATGGTCGTCCTGGAGAGCCCGCAGGGGCAGAACAAGAGCGGCATGCTGGATCGGCTCGGCGGCGACTTCTACAGCGACGGCATCTCGCAGCGTGGCCTGGCGCATCCGGACACCGTGGACTCCATGCAGGGCCAGTGGATCATCGAGGTGCCGGAGCTGGCCGCGACGAAGAGGACTGACGTGGAGACCCTGAAGGCCTTCCTCTCCCGGAGGAAGGACCGGGCCCGGCTCGCGTACAAGGAGAGCAGCGCCGACTACCCGCGCCGCTGCGTGCTGGTCGGCACCACGAACGACGCGAGCTACCTGCGCGACCACACCGGAGGACGGCGCTTCCTCCCGGTCACGATCAAGCGCGCTGATCTCGGTGCCGTCGAGCGCGACCGCCACCAGCTCTGGGCCGAAGCCGTGGCGGAGTGGAACTCGGCCTCGGCGGCGGCCCGCCAGCGGGGCGAGCCCGAGTGGAAGGTGCTGGTGCTGGACGAGCGGCTCTGGGAGGCCGCGGCGGCCGAGCAGGAGGCGCGCACGCCCGAGGACCCCTGGGTCGATCTCGTCCGCGAGTGGCTCGACGGCCGCCCCGACCGCGTCGTTGTGGGCGTGCGTGAACTCCTCGCCGAGGCGATCGGCAAGCCGGGAGGCCGCTGCGGGCAGGAGGACTCGGCGCGCCTCCGGGTGGTGATGTCGCGCTTGGGCTGGGAGCACGCCGGGAAGGACGGCGCCCATGATCCGGTGCTGAAGAAGACCGTGAAGGGCTACCGGCGCTGTTCCTGATCGGCGCCTCACCTTCCTCACCTCGTCCTCACCTCGCGAGGTGAGGCGGGAACCAGCCCGATGTCGGTCGCTTGTGCCACCACCTGCGTCTTCTCACCTTCCTCACCTCGATTTCCGTAGACCCTCGCGTGAGCCTCGCGCTGCACTGCTTCGTGTTGCGGTCCTCGTGTTGCGGCCGGCTCGGTGTCCACCAACCACAGGTCTTGGCAAATCGAGGTGAGGAAGGTGAGGAAGTGCTTGTTGGCGCCGAAGCGCCCGGATCAACGCGTCTTCCCGCCTCACCTCGATCGGCAAGTCGAGGTGAGGACGAGGTGAGGAAGGTGAGGCCCGCGGGGACGGTGCGCCGCGCCGCCGCCGTGTAGCAGCACAGCACCGGAGCACGAGCGCGGCGCCGGCGCGAAGTTGTCGACGCGCTGCCGCAACACGACGGCGCGACGGCGAGATCCCGACGACGGCACGCGGGATTCCAGCCGGAGCTTCACGGCGCGCCGTCGTGGGCGATTGGCGGCCCCTACGCCCACGCGCACGCAGAAGCTCCGCAACATGCCCGCAACGCCGAAGCTTCGCGCGTCCTTCGCCTCGACCCAGCTGGCCGGAAAGCCCCTCCAGCCACCTGGCTCCCGGAGCGCCCCAACCGCCCGCCGCGCCGCGCTCCTCGCACCGGCAACTCTGCGGTCCTGAACCACCACCTTCCCGGCCGGGCGCAGCGCCCCGCCGCCCACGAGCCCGGGAGCTGGGCCCTGCCCCGCCACCAGCGCGCCTGAGGCGCCACGTGCGGCCACAGCGGGGCTCAGCGGGCCGACGTGGGCGAGGCGGGCGGGACGGCGCGGAGGGCCGCGCGCTGGGCGCTCGCCAGCTGGGAGGTGGCGAGCCGGCGGCGCGGCGCTGGCGTCGCACGCGACGATCATCGGAGTTGCGTCGGAAGAACAGCGGAAGGTCGACCCCGGGGATGGGTTCAATCCGAAGCGCAGATCGAGGCGGCCACCCATTCGCCCGCGAGCATCAACTTCGGCCGACAACTCGAGCGCGGCCGCAACTTGACGCGGCGCCTCGACCGAGCCGCCGGATTTTCAACATCAACTTCGCCGACAACTCGAAGCCCCGACCGCAACTTGGCGATCGGGGCTCCGCCGGCGAGCCGAGCTACGTGGCAAGCGCCGTCGCGACGGCCGCCCGGCTGACCCCGAGCACGCGCGCAACGTGACGCAGGCTCTGCCCGCTCTCGCGCATCCGCCGTGCCCTCTTCACCGCTTCGCCGTCGAGCCGCGGCGGTCGGCCGCAGCGGACGCCGCGCTTCTTGGCGGCCGCGATGCCCGCGTTCACGCGGTCGGTGATCCAGTCCTTCTCGAGTTGCGCCACCAGGCCGAGCATCGCGAGCATCGCCCGGCCCATCGGCGAGTGCAGGTCGATGCCCTCGCGGAGGGACACCAGCTCCACGTTGCGCTCCCGCAGCTCGCCGGCGACCGCGAGCAGGTGCTGAAGATCGCGCCCGAGCCGGTCGAGCGCGGCGCACGCCACCACCTGGACCTTGCCCGCCCTCACGGTCGCGAGGAGCGCGTCGAGGCCCGGGCGACTCGCCCGAGACCCCGACACGCCCTCGTCCGTGAACACCTCGACCTCGTGGCCGCGCGTGGCGGCCCAGGCGCGCAAGGCGTCAAGCTGCGGGTCGATCGACTGCTCGGGCGTGGACACCCGGCAGTAGAGGGCCGCGCGGGCCATCAGGCGGCCCCCAGCGGGCGCACGTGGTCGGACTCCAAGGCCGCGAGCGCCTCGGTGAGCCGCCGCTTCGCCCGCTCGCGCAGCTCCTCCTCGCCGACGAGCCCGTCCTCGGGCACGCCGCGCTCGATGGCCCGGAGGGCTTCCTTCGCCAAGTTCACCTTCGCGTAGATCGTCTCGAACATCTCGGTCTCCTCGATGTGGGCCTCGCGAGGCCCATGTTGTCGAGCCGGCGCAGCCGGCTCGTGTTCAGCCCTGCGCCCGGGCCAGCCAGGCCCGCAGCTCGGGCAGAAGCTCCTCGCGCAGCTCGCGGTCGTCGCTCTCCAGCCGGGCCTCGCGCAGGATCGCCTCGCGGCGCTCCCAGAGGGCCAGGGCCAGGCGGGCGATCTGCTCCCGCTCGGTGTCGGCGCCGCCGAGCGCCTCGCCGCGCGTGGTGCCCAGCTCCAGCCAGGCGGTCCGCAGGTGCTCGATCGCAGCCTTCAGGCCGCCCGCCGTGTAGGGCGCTTCGCTCCGAGTCCGCTTCGCCATCGTGTCGGTCTCCTTCGCCCGACACCACGTTGCGTGAAGCGGTCCAACCGCGACGGCGCACGTCCGCGCACAACGAGGGAACTTCAAGCGGAAGGTGACCACGATTGTTGGCCAGGAGTGCCACTTCACGGCCACTTGCCGACCAGCCGCGAAGGATGTTTCCGCCCCGCCTTGCCGTCGCGTATACGACCGAAACCGGACGAGGTCATGGCATCCTGTTGTAGGTGGTCAGAGGTGCGGGGACAGAATCGCCGGCTATCCGATGCTCTTCCGGCGGCTCAACTGCCCGGTCGTCAACTTCCGATGCGCCAAGTCCGGGATTTTTCGTGGTATTTCAGTACCCGATGCTCGTTCTGCGCATCAAGTGCGTCAGGTTTGAATGGCACTTTCCATCGAGTTGTCGGGGACGTATCGGCCCTAGGTGGAGATTCCGGCGGCGGGGTCTATGCGATCCTATATGGTGTCAGGAGTGCGCCCAGATGCCCGCGCTCGATCCGCCGGACCCGATCAGCCAGGTGAAGCTCTTCGGTCCGCCCGAGTCGACGCCGCGCATCGTTCGACACGGCGGCGCGTTCTGGATCCGGACCTTCGAGACGATGGTCCTCGTCGGCAACGACTTCGACGAGGCGAAGCGCCAGCTCGCCGCCGCGCGCGCGAAGTACCGCTCGAAGCGCAAGTAGGAGACGACGCATGCCCAACAAGCGCCGCGGCCCTGGCCGCCCGCTCGCCATCGACTGGCCCTCGGTGAAACAGTACGCGCTGGCTCTCGCCTCCGGGCTGAGCTTGCGAGAAGCCGAGTCGCGCTCGCAGGTGCAGCGCCGTCAGATCCAGCGCTGGCGCGAGGCGGACCGCTGCGTCGACCGGCTGCTCGACTCCGCGCGTGAGCTGGGCCTCTCGCCGGTCGATCGCGACGACGACTTCGTCTGGGCGATGGCGCAGGTGCTCCTCACGTCGGCGGACGGCAACGACGCGCAGTACCGCAAGGCGGTGGACGGCGTCTGGCGCATGGCGCGCAAGGAGAGCGCGTGAGCAAGCCGGCGCTCGTTGCTGAAGAGCGGATCGCCCGCGAGGTAGAGGCGGCGAAGGTCGACTACGAGCGCGCCCTCGCGCAGCTCACCCCCAAGCAAAGGGCCTTCGTGGAGGGCTACTTGCAGTGCGGCCACTGGCGCGACGCCGCCGAAGCCGCGGGCTTCGACCGCGTGGGGCAGGAGCTGACGCGACTGCGCCGCAACCCGCGCGTCCAGGCCGCGATTGAGGCCGGCGCGAAGCTCCGCAGCGCCGACGCTGCCCCGATCACGAAGGAGGAGATGCTTCACCTCCTCACCGCGATGTTCTTCGCGACGCAAGAGGACTTCCTGATCCGCAACGCCTCGGGCGACCCGATCGGCGTGAGGGAGCCTGCGAGCATGTCGCGCGGCCAGCGCGCGGCCTTCCGCAAGCTCCAGGGCAAGGTGCGCCGCAGCGTCACCGGCGAGCGCGCCCACGTGGTCGACCTGATCGTGGAGACGGTGGACCCCGTTCGCGTGGCGGAGCTGATCTGCGCCATCCAGGGCTGGGTGAAGCGCGGCCCCGCCGCTGCGGCCGTCGTCCAGAACGTGTTCCGCCGCCCTGTGACGGACGCGGCCAACCGCGTCGAGGTCGAGGAACTCGACATGTACATGGCGAGCCTGGAGCGCCCGCCGTCGGCGGGTCAGTCGTGAAATTCGAGATCGCGGCGCTCGGCGCGCTGCATCGCGCCGCGACCGGAAGCGCGATCCGCTACGAGCGCGAGCGTCCGGCCGGCGTGCCCACCTTCAGCGCGCTGTCGCGCGCCGCGCGGAAGGACAGCCGGGTTCGCCGGCCCGTGGACCTTGCTGAAGCCGCCGCGGCGGCGCGGCGGGACGGCGTCTCGGCCGCCGAGGCGATCGGGCTCGTGCTGCTGGTCGCGAGCATCGAGCCCGGCGACGACGCCAGCACGTGGCTCGCGGCCGTCGAGGAGTTCAGGCGCCTCGCAGAAGAGGCGCGCCCCGTCAACCAGAAGGAGTCCGCATGACCGAAGTGAACGTCAACGTGCCGCTCGACCTGCATCCGAGCAGGTTCGACAGGCTCGCCTCGCACCCCGATCCGGCCATCGCCGGCCGCGCGCGCGCGGCGCAGCGGGCCTTCGAGCAGGCGTACGCGCGCCTGAGCGCCGTGCCCAGCGAGGAGCACGCCATCAAGGACAACCGCGACTGGAGCCTGGAGAAGAAGCAGCGCCTCATCGACGAGACGCGCGCGGCCGCGAAGGCCGAAGCGGCCGCGACGCTGGGCAAGCTGGTCGAGGACCTGGACGGGGCGGTCACGTACTTCCAGGGCAAGCTCGACGCCGCGGCCGGGATGAAGGAAGCGCCCACCGAGGTGGATCGCGAGGTGCGCGCGCACGTTCGCGACCTGCCGACGGTCGAGGACCGCGTCTCGTTCCTGCGGAAGCTCGCCGAGAAGGGCGACCGCGCGAGCGTGGCCGCCGTCTTCCGCGGGCAGCGCTTCCTCTCCGGCCTCGACGACGTCCGCGACGAGGACTTCGCGGGCATCCGGAACGACGTGCTGCGGCTGCTGGCCCCCGAGCAGCACGCCGCACTCACCACGATCGAGCGCATGCGCGCCGACGTGGCCGCGGCCATCCGGCTCGTCGGGTGACCGTCGCAGAAGCGCGCGAACGAGAGGCTGCCGCCCAGCGCGAGCTGGAGGCGGCCATCATCGCGCGCGACGCCCTGCGCCTCTCGATCGAGGTGACGGAGCGCGACCTGAGCCGTGCGCTGGCCGCACGGAAGAGGGTCGTCGGTGGCGTGATGCCGCCGGATCCCGCTTCGCGCATCTCGGTGTCCGCGGCACGAGATGCCGCAGCGACGGCTAGGGCGAGGTTCAAGAAGGCGGAGGAGCGCGTCCGCGCCGCAGAGCATGCGCTCGCAGCGGCGAAGCGCCAGACCGACGAATCACGCCAGGCGGTCATGGACCGACTCGGCGTGGACTCAAGTGGCTACGTGCGCGTGATGCTCGCGGAGGCCCGAGAACACGAACAACGAGCAGCGGCTGCACGGGCCGAAGCCCTGGCCGCGATGAGGAGTACCAGAGCATGCCCACCGTGAACCTGAACCCGGAGCGCTACCGCGAGCTGCAGCCGAGCCCGGCACGCGAGGTGCTGGAAGCCGCGACGCAGCGAGTGATGCGCGCCGAGGCGGAAGTGGAGGCGGCCCGCCGCGAGCTGGCCGAGTGCGAGGAGGAGCTGCGGCGGCTCGGCGCCGGCGCCGAGGGTCCGAGCCTCCAGGAGTGCAACGAGGCGTACTGGCGCAGCACCTGCTCGCCCCACAACCCGTCGTTCGTCGAGAAGCTCGGCGGCGGCCAGCCGGTCGACGGCCAGGACATGGGCGTCGTGAACGCCCATCTCAGCAACCCCTGAGCGACGTGCTCCACGTCGCGCCTCGCCGCCGGCCTGGTGTAGTCGCATGCGCCGGGCCGGCGGCGGGGCATCTCGCTCCCGAACACGATGAGGTAGTAGATGGCCCAGGAAGTCCTCCACATCAGCGTCACCGACGACGGCTCCGCGCGAGTCGTCGCCAGGAACCTGGAGAACCTCGGCAAGGCCGGTAGCAAGGCCGAGTCGTCCGTGGCGTTCCTGAAGAAGGCGCTCGTGGGCCTCGGTGCCGCGGCGACGATTCGCCAGCTCGTCCAGATGAACGACGAGTTCGTGCGGATGACGAACACGCTCCGCACGAACGCGGGCCCGAGCGGCATCGGCCAGGTGAACTCGATGCTCAGCGAGCTGGCCGGGATCGCCGCGCGCACGCGCAGCGGGCTGGGCTCCACCGTGGAGACGTTCGACACCCTGGTCGACGCGACGGAGCGCCTGGGCATCAGCCAGCAGCGCCTGCTGCCGGTCACCGAGACCGCGCTCAAGCTCTTCCGCATCGGCGGACAGGACGCCGGTCAGGCCGCTGGGTCCGTGCGGGCGCTGGGCGCCGCCCTCGCGTCGAACGACTTTTCCCGCGGCATCTCGACGCTGCTGCGAACCAACCTGGACTTCGCGAACGCCGTGGCCGCGGGCTACGGCACGAACGCCGAGGAGCTGAAGAAGTTCGCGGCGGACGGTCGGCTCACGGCCGAGTCGTTCATCGCGTCCCTGGAGAGCATCAAGTCCTCCACCGACACCACCTTCGGGCTCACGCGGGCGACGATCAGCGAGAGCATGACCGAGGCGTCCGACGCGGTCGGGCTGCTGATCGGGCGATTCGTCGACACGACCGAGACCGGGCAGATTGTGACGGGCACGATCTCGGACGTGGCTGGCCAGATTCGTACGCTCGCCGGCGACGCCGAGCGCATGGATCGCGCGGGCAAGGCGACGCTCGGGTTCCTGGAGGACGTGATCCAGCGCGGCCGCGTGGTGATTCGCGTGCTCCAGGAGGTGGGCACCACGATCCTGACCCTCGGCCAGGCGGGCAGCAGCCTCGGTCAGGTACTGAACCCGGCCGGCCTCGCGAACCTGCTGTCGGAGGGGAAGAACCCGCTCGACGTGCTCTCGGAGGGCTTCGGCCCGCTCAAGGAGCAGATCAAGGCGTTCCCGAGCTTCGTGTCCGAGCTGGAGCGGCTCTCGGTCGCGCCGATCTTCTCGCGACCCGGGGGCGCGGCTGCCGCTCCGGGCAACGTCCCGACTGGCGGAGGCGGCGGTGGTCCCGACCCGCGCTCGCTGCTCGCGACCGGGAAGTCGCAGGCCCAGGAGATGCTGGAGCAGGCGAAGGCGGCCCAGACCGCGGCCGAAGCATTCGCCCGGCTTCGCGCTGAGCAGGACCCGCTGATCGCGGCGGGCCAGACGTACGCCGAAGGGCTGCGCGTGGTCAACGAGGCGTTGAAGCTCGGCCTCACGAACCAGACCGAGGCGGCGACTGCGGTCAAGAGCCTCACGACGGAGCTGGAGAGAGCCCGCTCCGAGTCGAAGCGCGCCGCGCTCGAAGGCTTCGAGGAGCTGCGTGCGCGGCTCGATCCGGCCGTCGCCATCGGCCACGAGTACGCGAGCGCGATCCAGACGATCAACGCCGCGCTCGCTGCCAACCCGTCGCTGCAGGCGGAGGCTGCGCGCCTCGTCGGCCTCGCGACCGATCAGCAGAAGAAGGCGCTGGAGCAGCTGCAGAGCGGCACGAAGCCGCTGCTCGACGGTGTCGTGCTGTCCTTCGATCGCGCGCTCGACTCGCTCGTCAACTTCACGCAGACCGGCCAGGCGAACATCCGCGAGTTCGCGAGCAGCGCCGTGAACGACCTGCAGAAGATCATCATCAAGCTCTTCCTCGTGCAGAGCCTGAGGTCGCTCGCCGGCGCGGTCGGTGCGGGCAGCGGCTTCGGCGGGTTCCTCACGGCCGTCGCCAACGGCATCGCTGGCGCCCGCGCGGACGGTGGGCCCGTCTCGGCGGGCAGGCCCTACCTGGTCGGCGAGCGCGGGCCCGAGCTGTTCACGCCGCCGACTCGGGGCTCGATCGTGCCGAACGAGGCGCTCGGCGGCGGGGCCAACGTCACCGTGGTGAACGTCGGCGACGCGTCCGAGATCCCCGCGGCGATGGCCACGCGCGCCGGCGAGGAAGTGATCCTGAACGCGATCCAGAGGAACGCGGGCCGGCTGCGCCCGATCCTGGGGTAAGCCGGTCGGCAGTCCAACCGTCGGGGCAATCCGGCGGACGCGGTTGCTCGGTCCGTCCAGTCTCCCCGGGGGACGCTTTTCGCACGGGTCGTCGGAAGGCGAGGTACTGATGCACACCAGGTCCACACCGGGTAGAGTCAAAACGGAGGCGGAGATGGGGGCTTCAATCCCGCTCGCGTTCGGTGACACGTGGACACCTCGTGGCCGAAAGCCCACGCCTGGCCCCGAGGCGGAGTTGCTGGACGCCGCATTAGCGTCCTACGACTGGGAGGGCCGGGCGCCTGTGGTCTTCCGCGAGCCGCAGATGCCGACCGGCTTCCCCGACGTGATTGCCGTGCTGCTCCGCGACAGGAACCTCTTGTTCAACCCGGCGAGGTTGAAGCTCCGCGAGGAGCACCTCCGATTGCTCCACCACGTCCATGCGGTGCAGCGAACCTCAGAGAGCCGCCTGGCCACCTCGCTCCGCCTGAAGCCGGCCAAGCTCTCAGACCTCCTGGTGGACCTTGAAGCCGCTGGACTGATCAGACGCGCCGACC
The DNA here is from genome assembly GCA_003576805.1 of Pseudomonadota bacterium. Lineage (GTDB taxonomy): Bacteria > Myxococcota_A > UBA9160 > UBA9160 > PR03 > PR03. Next base: position 15,970 of record QEVM01000073.1, read on the forward strand.
GGCGAGTCGCTGCCCGCTCCCTTGCGCGCGCCTTCGTAGCCCGGCACATCGTGGCTGTGGAGGCGAAGATCCGAGATTGGCATCGCGCCATCGAGCAGGCTGTCGCCAACACGTGGTTCGCGTCCCACAGCTACGTACTTCTTCCCGAGAAGAGCTGGAGCCCAGCCCTCCGCGATCGAGCCATCGAGCACGGTGTCGGCGTCATCGTCTACGATGGACAGACCAGCTCCATCCGCCTGGGAGCAGAAGAGCGCGCCATCCCAGCCTCGTACGGGTCGTGGCTTGTCAACGAGTGGACTCTCCGCCACGCGGGGAGACCCGCCATCGAATGATCGACCTGGCTGCTCTGCGAGAGGCGTTCGCCGAGTTGGAGAACCTTGCCGTCCTCGCGGAGAGCGGCCAAAAGCAGGTCCTGCGCGCAAGCCGAGCTGGCACCGACGTCGTTCTCAAGCTGATTAAGCCCGGCCAGGAGGCTGAGGCAGTCCAGCGCGAAATCCAGGCCGTAGCGAATCTGAACTGCGACTACGTCCCGCAGGTACTCGACTCGGGCAAGAGAAAGATTGGTTCCGAGGAGCGGCTGTTCATCGTCGAACCCTACATCGCGGGCGAGTCGTACCGCCAGCAGCTGCAGCGCGAACCGAAGCCGCCGCTGGACTTCGTGGTGCGGCTAGCTGACGTCTTGCTGCGAGCCTGCTGTGACTTCGAAGCGCAGGGAATCGTCCATCGCGATCTGAAGCCCGAGAACCTGCTGATCGGCGTTGAAGGCAAGATCTGGATCATCGACTTCGGCATCGTTCGGGTACTTGATGCCACGTCCATCACGCCGACCCACCGTGCGTTTGGGAAGTTCACGTTGGGGTACGGTGCTCCTGAGCAGATGCGAAACCTAAAGCCTCAGATCGATGCTCGTGCTGACCTCTTTTCGATCGGGGTGATCCTCTACGAGTCGCTTTGCGGCTTCCAGCCTTACTACCAAGGGAAACACGACCAGATGGATGTCGTGCGACACGTGACGGACCAGGACCTCACGCCGCTGGTGTTGCCTCAGGCCCAGGGGTTTGTCGACTTCGTGATGGTGCTCTGCGCGCGATTCGCCAGCCGCCGACCGCAGACCGCGCGCCAAGCGCTGGAGTGGTTCCTGGAAGCTACCAATGCCACTCCAGCGAAGTAGGGGGGGCAAGCAGATGCAGCTCTACCTGCAGTTCGGCCACGGAATGATCGAGCACACCAAGGCCCTGCTGAAGAGCTGGGGAGACGGTGGCGTCGTGTTGAGCCCTCGCGATCTAACGAGGGACCAGATCGTCAACGTGGGCCAGGCCGTCACGAAGCTTGGTCGTGAGGCGCTTCTCGATCCGCAATGCTTCGCTCACGATGCTGATCATCATCGCCTCATGACGCACGAGCATTTCAAGGCGTTCAGCGCGTGCGCTACGACTAGCCTCTTCACGCCGCAGGGCGCGCGAGACGTCATCAAGCCGCTCTTCGCGCTCGGCGTGGAGCTTGGCGCGCAGCGACACATCGTCCCCGGTCTCCTCGCGCGGCCGGTGTCGCAGGACTGGGTGTCGATGCAGACGCATCTCATCGCGATTGCGAAGGAAGAGGCGGCCGGGCGCCCTCTCCTGGCGACGGTAGCGCTCTCGAGTGACTCGGTTCGCGCAGAAGCCGATGTGGAAGCTGTCATCGAGGCTGCCGCCAAGTGGACGGTCGAGGGCTTCTACGTCGTGGCCGAGTCGCCGAGCGTGTACCTCGTCGACGATCCGGTCTGGACGGCGAACGTACTCTTGCTGGTCTCGGGACTGCGTCTCCACAAGAAACCCGTGTTGGTCGGCTACTCAAACCACCAACTGTTGTGCCTCGCCGCAGCGGGGGCTGATGTGATGGCGTCGGGCACCTGGCTCAACGTCCGCGCGTTTCCGATCGACAAGTTCTACCAGCCTGCAGAAGACGAGGAGTCGCGGCGCACCATCTGGTACTACTGTCCGCAAAGCCTGTCGGAGTACAAGCTGCCGTTTCTCGACATCGCGAAGCGCGTCGGTGTCCTCCCTCTGATGAAGCCAGATCCGGCATTCGGATCGAGCTACGCCGACCCGCTCTTCGCTGGTCCGGATCCTTCGACCGTCAACTGGCGCGAGCCCGAAGCGTTCAGGCACTACCTCACGTGCCTTCGCGGGCAGTGCTCGCTGCTCGCCGCCTCATCGTTCGATGAGGCCGTTGCGAAGCAAAAGGCCCTCTTGAACACGTCGTCGCAGGTCTCCAAGCAGTTCGTGTCTAAGGGAGTGCGCGGCGACTACCGAGATTTCAACGGCTACTTCGACGTCAACCTCGCCGCGATCGCCGTGCTAGAGCATGCGCGCGGAGCGCGGCTCAAGAAGGAGTGGCCGTGAGCGCGCAGCGGGACCAACGTACGGCGCACCGATCGTCTACGGGATGTCCCGGCCAAGGTGACGTGAGTGCCGACGTCCCTGGCGGCCCTGCTCCCCGGGCCGGTCGGGGCACCCGAGGCGGCGCTGGAGGGCGGCCCCGCGGCAGTAGCACGACGCGTGTGGGTCCCCGCCCACCCCACCTGCCTGGTCCCGCGCGGTCGTGTCTCGGCGGCTGGCGGGCGGGACGACGCATCGCCCTTGATGTCCTCGCGCAATTCCGGCATCTAGGCTGGCGATGAAAGTGGCCCGTCCTGCCAGGGAAAATCGAGGCGCCAGCCGAGCGGCCGCCGCCCCGGTCCTCCAGCACCCGGAGGTGCTTGCGCTTCCTCGGTTGCATTTTCTCCTCAAGGTGGACGATGCGCAGAAGGGAGTTGACACCTACGCCGAGCACAAGACCGTCCTGGACCGGCTCGGGACCGTCTGGTTCGGGAAATTCGGCACCGGCCTTTCTCGGCGCATCTCCGAAATCAGCCGACGCCAGCTGGAGAGCGGACAGACCACGGTCCTCTTTCTGTCCCAACGTGCCCGGGTGCAGTACTGCGGGCGAGTGGTCGAAATCCTCTCCGGTCGCTACCACGGCAAGTGCTTGCCGAGAGACACCAAGTACATCCCGAAGTACTACAGAGATCAGCCTTGCGGGGTCTGGTTCCGACTGGCCTCCCTGCGACCGGTTCGGTCTTCCGAGCTGATGAACATCTCGCTCTTCAACGACCCCACGCTCAGACCAAGCCACCGAATCATGAGGCCCTTGATCTACGTGACCACCCCCCTGTGATGTCCTGTGCAGCACCACCGGAGAGGAAGACGGTGAGGAAGATCGCCTTCGGGGACAACCTGGATCTGCTCACTGGCGTACCGGACGGGGCCGCGGCGCTAGTCTACATCGACCCGCCCTTCAACACGGGTCGCGCCCAGGTCCGAACCTCGATCAAGACCGTGCGCGACGAGCATGGTGGTGACCGCACGGGGTTCCAGGGCAAGCGCTACCGCACGATCAAGCTCGGCTCGTCCAGCTACGAGGATTCGTTCGACGACTACCTCGGCTTCCTGGAGCCCAGGTTCAAGGAGGCGCGCCGGATCCTCCGAGCCGACGGCTCCTTCTTCCTCCACGTCGACTACCGCGAAGTTCACTACTGCAAGGTCCTCCTCGACCAGATCTTCGGCCGAGAGTCGTTCATCAACGAAATCATCTGGTCCTACGACTACGGAGCCCGCTCGCGCAGCCGCTGGTCCGCGAAACATGACAACATCCTCTGGTACGCGAAGGACCGCGAGAACTACGTCTTCCGCTACGACGAGATGGACCGCATCCCGTACATGGCTCCGGGCCTCGTGGGCCCCGAGAAGGCGGCGCGCGGGAAGACCCCGACTGACGTCTGGTGGAACACGATTGTGAGCCCGAATGGCAAGGAGAAGACCGGCTACGCGACCCAGAAGCCCCTTGCCATCATCGAGCGGATCGTGCGGATCCACTCGAACCCGGGCGACCTGGTCATCGACTTCTTCGCCGGGAGCGGCACGCTAGGCGAGGCGGCCGCACGGCTAGGACGGAGCTTTCTCCTGATCGACAACAACCCGGTCGCCATCAAGACGATGGCGAAGCGCCTAGCCCCCTACGGCGTCGAGTACGAGAACTGCGATGGTCTCGTCGACGACGCCCAGCCGCCTCCGCCCACGCTCTTCGGCCCGGCCTAGCCCGATGGCCAACCGCGAGATTGTCGATGAGGACGTCCGTCTTCTTGCCGGCATCGCCAGCACGCTGAGCGTCGAGTACGCGGCCGAGGACCTGGCATGGGCGGGCAGCCCCTTCGGCTGGATCAAGACGCGTCCGTCGCGGCAGGTGGGCACGATCGGCGAGAAGCTGCTGGCGGGCTACCTCGCCGCGAAGGACTTCGACGTCGTAAAGTGCCCTGACAGCGACGCGGACCGCATCGTGTCAGGCGTCCGCGCGGAGATCAAGTTCTCGACGCTGTGGCGCGAGGGCTTCTACATGTTCCAGCAGCTTCGCGACCAGAACTACGCGGTTGCGATCTGCCTCGGCCTGAGCCCGTTCGACGCCCACTGCTGGGCGATCCCGAAGCCCGTGATCATGGCGGGGATCGGGAAGGTCGAAGGGCTCGCGCCGCAGCACGGCGGTGCCCGCGGCCGCGACACCGCATGGCTGCAAGTGAACCCGTTGGCGATTCCGGCCTGGCTAGGCCCCTACGGCGGCTCGCTCAGGCGGGCGACGGAGGTGCTACGCGGCATGGTCGGGCGCGGCGGGGGTAGAGCGCGCTAGGGAACCTCTGAAAAAGCCGCCCGGCATGGTAGAAGAGAGCCGGGGGGGATGACGTGGCTCATCAGAGGACGTTTGCGTCGGAGGCTTGGC
>QEVM01000363.1 GCA_003576805.1 Pseudomonadota bacterium
CGCCGCTGTGCGCTGCCGGCGAGCTTGCGGCCGCCGACCGCGATCTCGTCGGTGGCCGCGCTCGCGAAGCAGTCGAACGCGCCGCCGGGCGCGATCGCGGCCGCCGGCGCCGCGCGCTCCGCCGCGACGCCGATCGCCGCGAGCGCGGCGATCAGCGCGTCCGACACGAGCCGGTACGACGCGTCGAGGCCGGCCGGCAGCGCGGACTCGTGCGCCGCCACCGCGTAGGTGAGATCGCGCCCGTGCAGCACCGCGCGGCCGCCGGTGACGCGCCGCACCACCGACACACCGGCGCGTCGGCATGCAGCGGCCGCGGCCTCGTCGAAGGGCTGCGCGTAGCCGAGCGAGAGCCAAGGCCCGTGCCAGCCGTAGAGGCGCAGCGTCGGCGGCGCACCGGCCGACGCGCTCGCGAGCAACGCCTCGTCGAGCGCCATGTTCCACCAGCCGGTGGCGGGCCGGGATGCGACGACGAGACGCCAGGCGCGAGCCATCGCGCGCAGTCTAGCCGGGCCGCTTCGCGCGGCGGCGCTAGAGCTGCTCGCGCAGCTCCGAGAGATGGCGCCGCAGCAGGAAGCGCGCCTTGCCGAGGTTGCCGTCGGGCGCGAGCGCGGCCACGACGAAGAGCTCGTCGTCCACGCCGCGGAAGACGAGCGTGTAGCGCGCGAGCGCGACGACCAGCTCTTCGAGGCGTCCGCCGCCGACCGCGTCGGAGGCCTTGCGCACCTCGTCGAGGATGCGCCCGAACTCGACGCCGGCGCCGCCGACGACGTCGCCGCCCTCGCCGTCCGGGGCGACCGCTTCCGCGACCGGAATCCCGTCCGAGCCCATCAGCGCGATGCCGAGCGCGCCCGGGCAGCCGTCGATCATCTTGTGCAGCGTCGGCTCGAAGCTCATGCGTCACCTCGTTGCAGCCGCTCGAGCCAGCGCTCGAGGGTGCGGATCACGTGGCCCTTGCGGCGACCGCGGCCGGACTCCGCGTTCTCGCGCGTCGGATCGGCAGGCGCCGCGCGCTGCGAGAGCGCCGCGCGGATGGCGCGCGCGCCGTCGGCGTCGCCCTGGCGCTCGAGCAAGGCCGCCATCGTCGCGGTGTGGAACGGCGAGTCGGGCGCGGGCGCGTCGCCGAGCTCGGGCGCGTCGAGGTCGGCGGCGCGCATCGCTTCGTACGCGACCTCGCTCGCGTCGTGCATCGCGTCCTCTTCGGGCGCGGCGACTGCGAACGCCTCGTCGAGCTCGTCTTCGTCGATCGGCAGCGCCGCCATCGGCGCCGGCGCCGGTTCGGCCGTGAGCATCTCGAGCTCGCGGCGCGCCTCGCCGTCGCGGCCGAGGTCGAGCAGCGCGAGCGCCAGCGTGGCGCGCGCCGCGGCGTGCTCGGGTTCGTGCTCGAGCGCCTCGCGGGCGAGCGCGAGCGCGCCGTCGGCGTCGCCGTCGCGGCGCCGGCCCTCGGCCTGCGCGGCGAGCGCCGTCGCCTCGTCGATCGCTCGTCCATCCTCTCGGTGCACCAGATCCAGGTCCACCTCGAACTCCCCCTCAGCGCGCGCGGCGCCCGCGTTGCTTCGTTGCGCGCCCGGATCCGAAGCCGGGCGGCAGGATCTCGGCCGGCGTCAGCGGCACCACGTCGGCCTCCCCGAGCGCCCGCAGCACGACGAAACGGACGTGGGCGTCCTGCCTCTTCTTATCGACACGCAGCGCGTCGAGATAAGCGCGGCGCGGCAGCGCGGGCGGCTCGGTCGGCAGCCCGGCCCGCTGCAGCAGCGCCTCGATCCGGTCCGCGACCCCGGTGGGGGCGTGACCCAACGCTTCCGAGCGCCGCGCGGCGAACACCATGCCGATCGCGACGGCCTCGCCGTGCAGCAGCCGGCGGTAGCCGAGCAACGTCTCGATCGCGTGCGCCAGCGTGTGCCCGAAGTTGAGGATCATGCGCAGCCCCGACTCGCGCTCGTCGCGCGCCACCACGTCGGCCTTGATCTCGCACGAGCGCTCGAGCACGTCGAGCGTCGGGCCGGGCTCGAGCGCGAGCACGCGCTCGACGTCGCGCTCGAAGCGTTCGAAGAGCGCCGCGTCGCGGATGACGCCGTGCTTGATCACCTCGACGAGGCCGTTGGCGCGCTGGCGCGGCGAGAGCGAGCGCAGCGTCGCGAGGTCCATCCACACGAGGCGCGGCTGGTGGAAGGCGCCGACCAGGTTCTTGCCGCGCGGCAGGTCGATCGCGACCTTGCCCCCGACGCTGGCGTCGGCCATCGCGAGCATCGTCGTCGGCACCTGCACGAACGGCACGCCGCGCATCCACGTCGCGGCGACGAAGCCGGCGAGGTCGCCGACGACGCCGCCGCCGAGCGCGACGACCGCGGTGCCGCGGTCCGCGTCCGCGTCGAGCAGGCCCTCGTAGAGCTGCATCGCGACGCGGAAGCTCTTGCTGCGCTCGCCGTCGGGCACGACGAGGCGCGTGGTCGCGACGCCCGCCGCGCGCAGCGAGCGCTCGAGCCGCGGCGCGTAGCGGCGGCCGACCTCGGGCACCGTCACGATCGCGGCGCGGCGCGCCTTGGTGCGCTCGGCGATCGCGGCGCCCGCGTGGTCGAGGATGTCGAAGCCGATCCGGATCGGATAGCTGCGCTCGCCGAGCGCGACCTCCACCGTGCGCACCGCCCTGCCCTCCTCGCGCGCGAGCGCCGCGCGGATGCGCTCGACGACGCCCGCGACGCCGACGTCGTCCGTGTCCACCGTGACCGACGCGGTGGCGTAGGCCGCCGCGCGCGCGGCGAGCAGCTCGCGCAGGCGCGCGACGCGGCCCGCGCCGTCGAGACCCGCGAGCAGCGGGCGATTCGGGTCGTCGCCGACGCGCGCGGCCAGCGTCTCGGGGCGCGCGCGCAGGTAGACGACGGTCCCGCTCTGCGCGAGACGCTGCGCCGCGCCGGGCTGCGCGATC
>QEVM01000074.1 GCA_003576805.1 Pseudomonadota bacterium
CCGCCGAGCTTGCCCTCGGTGCCCACCTCGCGCGCGACGCGCGTCACCTCGGCGGCGAACGAATTGAGCTGATCCACCATCGTGTTCAAGGTGTTCTTCAGCTCGAGGATCTCGCCTTTCACGTCCACCGTGATCTTGCGCGAGAGGTCGCCGCCCGCGACCGCCGTCGCCACCTCGGCGATGTTGCGCACCTGGCCGGTCAGGTTGCCGGCCATCAGGTTCACGTTGTCGGTGAGGTCCTTCCAGACGCCCGCGACGCCCTTCACCTGCGCCTGGCCGCCCAGCTTGCCCTCGGTGCCCACCTCGCGCGCGACGCGCGTCACCTCCGACGCGAACGAGTTGAGCTGGTCCACCATCGTGTTGAGGGTGTCCTTCAGCTCGTAGATCTCGCCCTTCGCGGCGACGGTGATCTTCTTCGAGAGGTCGCCGTTCGCGACCGCCGTCGTCACCTCGGCGATGTTGCGCACCTGGGCGGTCAGGTTGTGCGCCATGCCGTTCACGTTGTCGACGAGGTCCTTCCAGGTGCCGGCGGCGCCCTTCACCTCGGCCTGGCCGCCGAGGTTGCCCTCGGTGCCGACCTCGCGCGCGACGCGCGTCACCTCCGACGCGAACGAGCCGAGCTGATCCACCATCGTGTTGACGGTCTTGGCGGTGCGGAGGAACTCGCCCTTCAGCGGCCGGCCGTCGGTCTCGAGCGCCATGCACTGCGAGAGGTCGCCGCGCGCGACCGCGCCGATCACGCGCGCGGTCTCGTGGGTCGGGTGGACGAGGTCGGCGATGAGCTGGTTCACCGCGTCCACCGACGCCGCCCAGCCGCCGCGCACGTCGCCGAGCGACGCGCGCTGCCCGATGCGTCCCTCCTGGCCGACCACGACGCCGAGCCGCTGCAGCTCGCCGCACAAACGCTGGTTCAGGTCGATCACGTCGTTGAAGGCGTCGGCGATCTTGCCGTCGACGCCCGTGAGGTCGGCGGAGAGCCGCACCGTGAAGTCGCCGCGGCGCAGCGCGTTGAGCGCCTGGAGGAGCTGCTTGCGGTCGAGCGCGGCCGGCGGCTCGGGCGGGGTGGCGGCTCCGTTGCGCTTGCGGGAGGTGGTCCGGGCGCGCGTCTCCACCGGGGCGGTGCTCATTCGTCGGGGACTCCTGAAGACGGGGCGGGAGGCGGAGGCCGAGAGGGGCGGCGCTCTCGGCTCGGCTGCGGAGCGGCGCGAACTCCGTGCTCTACGCGGGGCGTGGGCGCTCCCGCGCGGGTCCCGACTGTGGACGCGATGCGGCTTCGCGCGCGCCGTACCGGCGCAACCGCGCCATCGCCAGGCGCACGCTCCCCGCGGACGTCCCCATGTCCCCGGCCCGAGCAAGTTGTGTGCCTTTCAGTCTCGCTGCGAATTGTTCCGCGGCGAAGTCCCGGCGAAGAAATTGCCGACGTGGGATTGTGAGTTCTACAACAGTGCAATCTCGGCGCTGCAGACCCTTCCGTTCGGCTGCCACAACGGATAGAGTTCCGTCGATGCGTTCCCTGCGGATCCTCTTCGTCTGCGTCGAGAACAGCAATCGCAGCCAGATGGCGGAGGCTTTTGCACGCATGCACGGCGGCGACACCGTCGAGGCGTGGAGCGCGGGCTCCCGGCCGTCACGCCTGATCAATCCCAAGGCGATCGCCGCGATGCGCGAGTGCGGCTACGACCTCGCGTCGCACGCCTCGAAGTCGCTGGACGAGATCCCGCCCGGCCCGTTCGACGCCGTGGTCACCATGGGCTGCGGCGACGCCTGCCCGCACGTGCCCGCGAAGGCACGCGAGGACTGGGCCCTGCCCGACCCGCGCGACCTCGCGCCGGACGCCTTCCGCGCCGTGCGCGACGAAATCGAGCGCCGCGTGCGCGGCCTGCTCGCGCGGCTCGCGCAGGTGCGCCCGTGACCGCCGTGACGCGACGGCTCTCCTTCCTCGACCGCTGGCTCACGCTCTGGATCTTCGCAGCGATGGCGCTCGGCGTGGCGCTCGGCTTCCTGGTGCCCGGCCTCGACGCCGCGCTCGACCGCATGAGCGTCGGCGCCACCTCGATCCCGATCGCGATCGGCCTCGTCCTGATGATGTACCCGCCGCTCGCGAAGGTGCGCTACGAGGAGCTGGGCCGCGTCTTCCGCAACGGCCGCGTGCTCGCGCTGTCGCTGATCCAGAACTGGGTCATCGGCCCGCTGCTGATGTTCGGGCTGGCGGTGCTGTTCCTCGCGGACCGGCCCGACTACATGCTGGGCCTCATCCTGATCGGCCTGGCGCGCTGCATCGCGATGGTGATCGTGTGGAACGACCTCGCGCAGGGCGACACCGAGTACTGCGCGGGTCTCGTCGCCTTCAACTCGATCTTCCAGATGCTCTTCTTCCCGGTGTACGCGTGGCTGTTCGCGACGTGGCTGCCGCAGCGCCTCGGGCTCGAGGGCGCCGTCGTGGAGATCACGATCGCCGAGGTCGCGAAGAGCGTCGCGATCTACCTCGGGATTCCGTTCGCTGCCGGCTTCCTGACGCGCTTCGCGCTGGTCCGGGCGCGCGGCGTCGCCTGGTACCACGAGCGCTTCGTGCCGCGCATCGCGCCGATCACGCTGGTCGCGCTGCTCTTCACGATCGTGGTGATGTTCGCGCTCAAGGGCGAGACGCTGGTCGAGCTGCCGCTCGACGTGCTGCGCATCGCCGCGCCGCTGCTGCTCTACTTCCTGCTGATGTTCGCGGTCTCGTTCGCGCTCTCGAAGCGCGCCGGCGCGAGCTACCCGCAGTCGGCGACGCTCTCGTTCACGGCCGCCTCGAACAACTTCGAGCTCGCGATCGCGGTCGCGATCGCCACCTTCGGCATCGAGAGCGGCGTGGCGTTCGCGGCGGTGATCGGGCCGCTCGTCGAGGTGCCGGTGCTGATCGGCCTCGTCAACGTCGCGCTCTGGGCGCGCGACCGCTTCTTCCGCGAGCCGGCCGCCGCGAAGGCCGCCTGAGCCGCTCGCTCAGTCGAGCCCGAGCGCGCGGCACGTCGCCAGCACGACGACCGGCACCACCAGCGCGCTCGCGACGTCGAGCAGCACGCCGTGCCGGACCATCGCGCCGATCGGCACGCGGCCCGAGCCGTACACGATCGCGTTGGGCGGCGTCGAGATCGGCAGCATGAACGCCATGCTCGAAGCGATCGCGACGGCGAGCGCGGGCGGGACCGGCGAGACGCCCGCCGCCTGCGCCGACGCGATCGCGAGCGGCGCCAGCATCGTCGCCGCGCCGGTGTTGGCGATCAGCTCGGTCAGCACCAGCGTCGCGGCCGCGAACAGGAAGGTGAGCGCCACCACCGAGCGGCTGCCCGTCGACTCGACGAGCCAGCCGCCGAGCGCCTCGGCGAGCCCGCTGCGGAACATCGCGCCGCCGAGCGCGAGGCCGCCGCCGAAGAGCAGCAGCGTGCCCCAGTCGATGCGCGCGGCGTCCTGCCAGCCGAGCGTGAAGCGGCGCGCGCGCCAATCCACCGGCAGCACGAACAGCAGCGTCGCCGCGACGACCGCGACGACCGCCTCGGGCAGCGCGCGCTGCGCGGCGCGCGTGGTCGGGTGCGCCTCGCCGAGCGCGATCGCGAAGACGCCCGGCAGCACCCAGCCCGTCACCGCGACGGCGAACGCGACCAGCGCGTTGCGCTCCGCCGGCGAGAGCGGCGTGCGCGGCGCGACGGCGCGCGCGACCGCCTCGCCGCCGTGCAGCGCGCGCGGCAGCGTGCTGCGCAGGTACAGGAAGAGCACCGCGATCATCGCCGCCGCCGCCGGCGCGCCGACGCTCGCCCACTGGAAGAACGGGATGCGCACGTCCGCGAGCTCGGCGAGCTGCCCGAGCACGACGAGGTTCGGCGTCGTGCCGATCGGCGTCGCGACGCCGCCGATCGACGCGGCGTACGCGATCGTGAGCAGCAGCGCGACGGTGAAGCGGCGGCGCGCCGCGTCGGGGACGTCGCCCGGCAGCGCGGTCGCGAGCACCTTCAGGCCGATCGGGTAGAGCATCGCGGTCGTCGCGGTGTTGGGGATCCACGCGGAGATCGCGCCGGCGAGGACGCCGAACGCCGCCAGGATCCGCACTGGCGAGCGCGCCACCGCGCGCTGCGCGAGCAGCGCCCGCGCGATGCGCGCGCCGAGCCCGGACGACGAGATGCCCTCGGCGATCACGAAGCCGCCGATGAAGAAGATCACGATCGGGTCGCCGAACGGCGCGAAGATCTCGTTCGGCGTGCCGACGCCGAGCGCGACCGCGAGCGCGGGCCCGAGCAGCGCCGTCACCGGGATCGGCACGGCCTCGCTGAGCCACCACACCATCACCCAGCCGAGCACGGCGACGAGGCGCGCGGCTTCCGGGTTGGGCGCCGGCACCGGCGCGGCGAGCAGCACCGCGAAGAGGAGCGGGCCGGCGAACAGGCCCGCCGTGCGGCGCGCGCGCTCGAAGCGCGCTTCGAGCGGAGAGATCGCCTCGCCGGCGGCGCTCGCGTCGTCCTTCTCCGCGCTCGGCACGCGCGGCAACATACCCCGCGCGGCGACGCGCGGCGCCGCGACCTCGCTTCGCGAAATGCCGCGAGCTGCGTGCCGCGCGCGCGGACCGCTTCAGCGCGGCGGCGCGAGCACGGCGGCGTCCACGACCGGCACGGCGCCCGACGCCGGCAGCGCGATCGGGAACGGCGCCAGCGCGAGGACGTCGCGGCGCACGTCGACGCCCGGCAGCACGCTCGCGAGCGCGAGCCCCTGCGGCGTCGCGCGCAGGACGCCGATCGAGGTCACGTAGAAGATCCGCTTGCCGGCGCGCAGCGCGCGCGCCGCGTCGAAGCAGCGCTCGGCGACGCGCGCGACGAGCTTCGGCCGCCCGCGCCGCCGCACGCGGACCGCGCCGCCCTCGAGCGCGATCTCGCCGCCGCGCATCCAGCGCGCGACGAAGACGAGCGTGCGCGCCGCCTCGGCGAAGTCGAGGAAGCCGCCCGGCCCGATGGCGTGGCGCACGCCGCGGCCGCGCCGCGAGACGTTGACGTCGCCCGCCGCGTCGATCTCGAGCGCGCCGAGGCAGGCGGCGTCGAGCCGCGCGCGGCAGCGCGCGAACAGCTCGGCGGTGGACACGATCTGCTTGGGCCCGAACGAGGCGCCGAAGTACGGACCGGACGCCGGCACGCCGCCGATCGCGCCGCTCTCGACCAGGAAGGTGAAGTCGCGCGCGCGCCCGCTCTCGTGGAGCGCGGCGACGGCGTCCTCGGGCAGGCCCGTGCCGATCGCGACGTGCGCGCCGCGCGCGAGCTCGGCGGCCAGCGTCGCGGCGGCGAGCCGCGCGAGCACCGCGTCCATCGCGCCGCGGCGCGGAAAGCCGCCGACCAGCTCGCCGAGCCGGCGCACGAGCCGCGCGTGCGCGAGCCCGTCCGCGACGTCGCCTTCGCCCTCCGCCGTCACGAGCCGCCACGGGTCGCGGTGGAAGAAGCCGGCGGTCTGCTCGGCGTCGGGGTGACAGACGATCGCGTCGACGTCGTCCGCAGGCAGGAAGGCGCGTGCCGGGTCCTCGTCCACGAGCAGCCCCACGTTCGCGACGACGAGGCCGCCGTTGCGGCGCGCCGCGCGCGCGATCTCGCGGCTGTCGCCCACCATCGCCGCGCCGCGGGCGTAGAGATTGCCGCGGCGATCGGCGGCGGGGAGGTTGAAGATCGCGACGTCGATCGGCGGCAGCCGGAAGCGCAGCCGCTCGCCGTCGGCCTCGATCCACGCCTCGCGCCGGCCGCCCTGCACGGGCGAGCCGCGCCCGACGCGCGGATCGAGGAAGGTCCCGACACCGACGGAGGACACCACCGCGTCCTCGCCGCGCGCCTGCGCCGCGTACAGCTCCGCCAGCACGCCGAGCGGCAGGCACTGGAGCTCGCAGCGGCCGCCGGCCGCGAGCTCGAGGAAGGCGCGGAAGGTCTCGAAGTGGCTGGTGAACAGGCGCGTCACCAAACCCGGCCGCGCCAGCTCCTCGAGCGTGCCCGGCACGAAGCCGCGCCCGCCGTGGCCGCCGACGTTCACGAGCGTGAGCCCGCGCGGGCGGCGCGTCGCCTCGAAGCGCTCGCGCAGCGCCCAGTGCAGGATCGCGGCGCGCTGGTGCGCGCCGAGCCCCGACACCGCGACGACGGCGCCGTCCGGAATGCGCGCCACCGCTTCGCGCGCGCTCGTGAACTTCGCGTTGCCGGGAACGCGCGTCGCGGCGGCCGTGTCGTGTCGCGCGGCCGCGATCGCCCAGCGCGTCATGCGCAGCAGCAGCGCGGCCTCGCTCGCGAGCCTCACGCGGGCGCCGGCAGCGCGTCGGCGAACCTGCCGAGCCGCGCGATCGCGTCGGGCAGGTGCGGCAGGAAGCCCATGTGGCTGCCCGGATACCAGCGGATCTTCGGGCGCTCCCAGCGCCGCCACATCGCGCGCACGTCGGCCGGGTGGAAGAAGCGGTCGTCCTTCGCCGCGAACAGGTGGATGCGCTCGGGCGGGATCACGGCGCGCAGCTCGCCCCAGCCGATGCGCTCGGTGAAGCGCCGGAAGTCGCGCAGCGTCCAGCCGAAGCGCGCGAGGTCCGCGCGCATCGCGCCCAGCACCGGCGCGTGCGCGACCAGCGCGCCGAGGTCCATGTGCGCGATCAGCGGCGCCGAGAACGCGAAGCCCGGCTCGATGCAGGTGAGCGTCGCGGCGAGCGCGCCGCCGAGCGAGAGGCCGGCGATCCCGACGGGCTGGCGCGGCGACTCGGCGCGCATCCAGGCGAGCAGCGTGCGCGCGTCGAGCAGCGTCTGGCGCAGCGACTCGACGCTGCGCACGAGGTCGGCGGTCCAGAACAGCTCGCCGTCGAGACGCGAGCTGCGCGGCCGGCGCCGGCCGTGATACGGCGGCTGGAGCTGCACGACCTCCATGCCGAGCGTGCCCGCCATGGTCGCGAGCAGCGCGAGCTCCTCGAGCAGCGTCTCGGGCTGCATGTAGCCGTGGATGTAGAGCAGGCGCGGCCGCTCCGAGCACGCGGCGGGCCGGATGCGGCGCGCGTACACGGTGTGGATCCGGCGGCGGCGCGCGCGGTAGTACTCGGCGAACGCCGGCTCGAGCGGCTCGTGCTGCGAGGGGAAGACGAGGTCCTCGCTCTCGATGCCGCGGATCCGCCATCGGGTGCGGCGCTCGACGTCGGGCACCCGACGCGGCGCCGGGAACATCTTCGCGAGCGGCAGACCTTCGTACACGCCGAGACGGTCGCAGGTGTTGCGCGCGCGCGGCCGCAGCACCGACGCGGCGCGGGCGAGGACGCCCATCACCTCGTCGGGATGCGGGAGCTTCGGAATGCGCGTCCGTTCCATCGTGCGTGCCCGCCGCTCGCATCGTAGCGGTCGCGTCGCGGCGGCGGGCGCGCGCCCTACTCTCTCGCTCCGATGTCGCCTGGATCCGCCGCACGCGCCGCGCTCGTCGTCGCGGCGCTCCTCGTCGCGGCTCCGTTCACCGGCGCCGCGCGCGCGCAGGCGCCCGACGTCGCGTGGGTGGAGCGCGGGCCGGGCGGCGAGGCGACCGTCCATCTCTGGTTCTTCTGGACGCTCACCTGTCCGCACTGTCTCGAGGCGAAGCCCTTCGTCGAGGCGCTCGGCGCCGAGCCCGGCGTCGCGCTCCACGCGCTCGAGCTGACCGAGCACCCCGAGCACGTCGAACGCTTCCGCGCGCTCGCCGCCGCCGCCGGCGAGGAGGCGCGCGCGGTGCCGGCGTTCGTGTTCTGCGGGCGCATGCTGACGGGCTTCGATCCCGAGGAGACGCCCGGCGCGCTGCGCGACGGGATCGCGCGCTGCCGCGCGTCGGCGCGCGCGGAGCCGGGCGCGCCCGCGGCGCCGCCGCGCCTGCCCGGCGGGCTCGACGCCGAACGCATGTCGCTGCCCGTGCTCGCGATCGTGCTCGGCGGCCTCGACTCGCTGAACCCGTGCGCGTTCTTCGTGCTGCTCTTCCTGCTCTCGCTGCTGGTCCACGCGCGCAGCCGCGCGCGCATGCTCGCGGTGGGCGGCGTCTTCGTCGCGATCTCGGGGCTCTTCTACTTCGCGTTCCTCGCGGCGTGGCTGAACCTCTTCCTCGTGCTCGGCGAGCTGCGCGCGGTGACGGCGGGCGCGGGGCTCGTCGCGCTCGCGGTCGGCGCGGTGAACGCGCGCGACGGCCTGCGCGCCGCCGGCGCGCCGACGCTCGCGATCCCCGACGCCGCCAAGCCGGGGCTGTTCGCGCGCATGCGCGGCCTCGTGCGCGCCGAGGGCGCCGGCACGGTGCTGGCCGCCACGGTCGTGCTCGCCGTCGTGGCGAACGCCTACGAGCTGCTCTGCACCGCCGGCTTCCCGATGGTGTTCACGCGCATCCTGACGCTGCGCGAGCTGCCCGCCGCGACCTACTACGCGGCGATCGCGCTCTACGTCGCCGTGTACGTGACGCCGCTCTTCGCGATCGTCGCGGCGTTCGCGTGGACGCTCGGCGCCCGCAAGCTCGGCGCGCGCGAGGGCCACCTCTTGAAGCTGCTCTCGGGCCTGATGATGGCGGGCCTCGGCCTCTTGCTGCTGGTCGCGCCGGCGCGGCTGACGCAGCCGGCGGCCGCGCTCGCGCTGCTCTCGGCCGCCGTCGCGGCGACGGCCGCCGCCGCCCGCTTCGTGCGGCCGACGGCGCGACGCGGCGCTTTGTAGACCGGCGCAGGCGGCGCGGCGCGTCCGCGCGCGGCGCGGGCGCGCGGGGGGCACCCCGCTTGCACCGTCGGACATCGATGGCCCGACCGAAGCGCGTCGCCGTGCTCGTGAACCCCGGCAGCAACCGCGGCGGCGACGAGCGCGACCGCGTCCTCGCCGCGTTCGAGCGACATGGCATCGTGTCGGTGCCGGTCGCCTGCCCGCGCGCCGCCGACGCGCTCGGTGCCGCGCTGCGCGCCGCCGCCCCGCACGCCGACGCGTTCGCCGTGGGCGGCGGCGACGGCACGCTGCACGCCGCGCTGCCGGCCCTGCTCGCGATCGCGCGCCCGCTCGGCGTGCTGCCGCTCGGCACCGCGAACGACTTCGCGGCGAGCCTCGGTCTGCCCGCGGACGTCGACGCCGCCGTCGCGGTGATCGCCGCCGGCCGCAGCGCGCGCGTGGACCTCGGCGCGGTGAACGGCCGGCCGTACCTCAACGCCGCGAGCATCGGGCTCGGCGCCGAGGTGACGCGCCACCTGACGCGCGAGCGCAAGCAGCGGCTCGGCGCGCTCGGCTATCCGCTCACCGCGCTCGAGCGCTGGCGCGCGTCGCGTCCGTTCGCCGCGAAGCTGCGCTGGGACGGCGGCGAGCGCGTGCTGCGCACGCGCCAGATCAGCATCGCGAACGGGCCGCGCCAGGGCGGCCGCGTCGCGAATCCCGCCGGCGGGCTCGCGACCGGCCGCCTCGCGCTCGCCTGCCTGACGGCGCGCTCGCCGTGGCGCGCGCTGGTCGCGATGCTCGCGCTGCGGCTCGGACTCGGCGAGCAGGCGGACGGCGTCGTCGCGCTCGAGGCGCCGCGCTTCGAGGTCACGACGCGGCGCTCGCTGGAGATCTCGGCCGACGGCGAGATCGTCGGCCGCACGCCCGCGGTGTTCGAAGCGTGGCCGGGCGCGCTCGAGGTGTTCGTCGCGGAGGAAGCGGGCGCGTAGCGGGTGGCGCCGCGCGCGCTTCGCGGCGGAGCCGCGCGCGGCTTGCGCGTCGCCGCGCGGCGTCGGGCGGCCGCCCGCTCAAGGCGCCGCCGAGCCCGTCCGACCCGCAGTCGAGACGGAGGTGCCATGCACTCGATCTGGCTCATCGGCGGCGCGCTCGGCCTGTTCGCGATGTGGATGCTCGGCGTCGACGGGCGCTGGATCGGCGCCTTCGGCGTCGCGTGGATCGGCCTCGCCTTCAACACGATCGTGCACGCGAAGAACCAGGCCGAGACGGCGCTCGCGAGCGTCGGCGTGATGGTGAAGAAGCGCTGGGACCTGATCCCGAGCCTCGTGGACGCGGTGCAGCGCTACGTCGAGCACGAGTCGCAGGTGCTCGAAGAGGTGGTGCGGCTGCGCGCGCAGGCGACGGCGCGCGAGGTGCCGCCCGCCGAGGCGACGGCGCTCGACGGCCCGATCGGCCGCGCGCTCGGCCAGCTCCTCGTCACCGCCGAGGCGTACCCCGAGCTGGAGGCGAGCGACGAGTTCCAGCAGCTCCAGCGCGCGCTGAACGAGGTGGAGGAGCAGATCTCCGCGTCGCGGCGCAGCTACAACGCGGCGGCCAAGAGCTACAACGACGCCGTCCGCATGTTCCCGACGAACTTGCTCGCCGCGCTGCTCGGCTACCGCGAGCGCGGCTACTTCGAGACGACGCCCGCCGAGACGCAGCCGCCCGACGTGATGGGGCGCTTCCGCGCGCACGCGAGGCGCTGACGCGCGTGCGCACGCCCGAGGAGCTGGAGCGCTTCCTCGCGGAGCGGATCGCGCCGGCGCTGCGCGACGTCGAGCGCGAGCGCGCCGAGGTCGCGGCCCGGCGCGAGGCCGTGAAGCTGGCGGCGCCCTGGAAGATCGCGGCCGGCGCGGCGGGGATCGCGGCCGGCGCGTGGTCGGGCGATCTCGAGCCGATGCTGCTCGTGGCGGCGCTGCCCTGGCTCGTCGACGCGGTGCGCATCGCCGCGATCCGCGACACCGCGACGCCGCGCATCCGCGCCGAGCTGCTGCGCCCGCTCGTCGAGTTCTTCGACCCGAGCTTCCGCTACGTGCCCGAGGGCCACGTCGGGCGCGAGGAGTTCACGCGCAGCCGGCTCTTCGAGGGCGTCGCGTGGAACCGCTACGCCGGCGAGGACCTCGTGACCGGCCGCCACGGCGCGACCGCCTTCCGCTTCTCGGAGGTCGACGTCGAGCGCGTGACGAAGCGCGGCAAGCGCCGCGAGCGCGAGCGCGTGTTCCGCGGGCTCGTCTTCGTCGCGGACTGCAACAAGGCGTTCCGCGGACAGACGCTCGTGCTGCCCGACCGCGCGGAGCGCGCGCTCGGCGCGCTCGGGCGCGCGCTCCAGTCGATCGCGGGCGGCGGCGGCCTCTCGCTCGTCGAGCTCGAGGATCCCGACTTCGAGCGCGCCTTCGTGGTGCGCGCGAGCGATCCGACCGAGGCGCGCTACCTGCTCTCGCCGAGCCTCATGCAGCGCATCCTCGCCTTCCATCGCAACACCGGCTCGCAGCTCCGGCTCTCCTTCACCGCGGGACGCGTCTACGTCGCGGTCCCGCTCGCGCACGACTTGTTCGCGACGCCGCTCGATGCGCGCGTCGGCCTCGCGCACGTCCGCGCGTGGGCCGGCGAGCTGCTGTTCGCGCTCGGCATCGTGGACGAGCTCGATCTGAACACGCGCATCTGGTCGAAGGCCGACGCGACATAGCGCGCGCTCGCGATATCTCACGGCCGTGCATGCGCGTCGTTTTTCGCGCTCCGCGGCGCGTGCGCTTCCGGTACTCTCGTGGACGCGGGAGGAATCGCAGCGATGAAGTTCGGTCTCACCTTCGCACCGTATTCGACGCCGACGCGCCGCGCCGAGGAAGTGTTCCGCGCCAACGTCGAGCAGATCCGCCTCGCCGAGTCGTGCGGCTTCGACTCCGCGTTCGTCAGCGAGCACCACTTCCTCGACAACGAGATGTTTCCCTCGCCGCTCGTCGCGCTCGGCTTCGTCGCTGCGCTCACCTCGAAGATCCGGCTCGGCACCGGCGTCCTGCTGATGCCGCTGCACAACCCGGTGCGCATGGCCGAGGACGCCGCGGTGCTCGACTGCATCTCCGGCGGCCGCCTGATCTACGGGATCGGCCACGGCTACCGGCCCGAGGAGTTCGCGGGCTACGGCCGCCGCCTCGAGGAGCGGCGCTCGCTGCTGCGCGAAGGCGCGGTGCTGACGCGCCGCCTGTGGACCGAGACCAACGTCAGCTTCCAGGGCAGACACTTCTCGGTGAAGGACCTCAACCTGACGCCGAAGCCGCGCCAGCGCCCGGCGCCGCCGATCTGGGTCGCCGCCAAGAAGCGCGTCGCGGTGGAGGACGCGGCCGAGGTCGGCGACGCCTGGTACGCCGACCCGATCACGCCGATGCCGATCATCGCGCGCAACAAGCAGCACTGGCTCGCGGCGCTCGCCAAGCACGGCAAGGACCCCGCCCGGCAGGACTTCGCCTACTACCGCGAGTTCTTCGTCGGCGACGACGACGCCTCCGCGTGGCGCGACGGCAGCCCGGGCCTGCTCGGCGAGTACGGCTTCTACCTCTCGGTGAACCACCTCGTCGAGAACGACGGCACGCCGATCCCGGCCGACCGCACCGACCGCCTCGAGGAGCTGGTGCGCGACCGCTGCACCGTGGGATCGCCCGCCACCTGCCTCGAGCACGTCCAGCGCATCCGCGCGGCGCTCGATCCCAGCTACATGGTGCTCAAGATGGGCCACTCCGCGATCGAGCCCGAGGTGGTGGAGCGCTCGATCCGCCTCGCAGCGGAGCACGTCCTGCCGGCGGCGGCGTAGCGCGCCGGCGCCTGCGCGCGCTCTCCTCCGAGCGTCAGCGCCCCGCTGACGGCGCCGGCGCGGCGCAGAAGTCCTCGACGAAGGCGCGGAAGCCCGTTGCAGGCCGGTCCAGCAACCAGCCGAGCACGCGCGCGTTGCCCCACAGGCCGTACTGCTCGCAGTAGCGGAACAGCTTCGACATCGCGTCGATCTGGTACGGCCCCAGCCCGAGCGCCCCTGCGCCGCGTGCCCACACGTCGAGAGGAATCCGCTCGGCGCGAACCGGTCTGCCGAGGACGTCGGCGAGCACGGCGGAGATTTCGTCCTGCGTGAGGACGTCGGGACCGGCCAGCTCGTACGTCGCGCCGACGTGGCCCGGCTCGATGAGCACCCGCGCGGCAACGGCGGCGACGTCGCGCAGGTCCACCATGCCGATGCGCGTCGCTGCGGAGTACGGGACTCGGTAGATGCCCTCCTCGACGATCGTCTGCCACACCGCCACGACGTTCTGCATGTACGCCGTCGGCTGGAGGATCGTGTAGTCGAGCCCGGTCTCGAAGAGCAGCTCCTCGACGCGCATCTTGTGCCAGTGGTTGGGCATCTTTTCCGTCTGCGCGTGGAGCGCCGAGTGGAACACGAAACGGCGCACGCCGGCCGTGCGGGCGGCGTCCATCATCGCGCGCCCGATCTCCACCTCGTGCGGGCTCATGTTCGGGCAGACGTGATAGATCGCGTCCACGCCGTCGAGCGCGCGCCGCAGCGACGCCGCGTCCAGCAGGTCACCGGCGGCGACGTCCCGCGCGCCCGCGGCGCGGACGGCCTCCGCCTGCGCATCGCGATGGACGAGGGCGCGCGCCGCGGCACCGCGGCTCGCCAGCGCTGCGAGCACCGCACGGCCCGTTCGGCCGGCGGCGCTGGTGACGAGGATCATCGGCCTTCCCCCGTCGCGATCGCTCCGACCTTCGTCTCGAGCCAGCGCGCGATCTCGAGGACGCGCGCGTCGGCGCCGGGCGCGGCCGCGATCTGCACGCCGAGCGGCAGGCCCGCGTGCGCCGCGAACGGGAGCGAGAGCGCGGGCGCGCCGGTCAGGTTGAAGGGCAGCGTCGCCCGCACGAACGCGACGCGGTGCGGTGTCTTGCCGCGCGGCAGCTCGACGTCCTCGCTGCCGCGCAGCGGCGCGGGGAGCGGCGCGCTCGGCAGGATCCAGGCGTCGACGCCGTGCAGCGTCGCCGCGAGCTCCTCGCGCATCCGGCGCTGCTGCTGCTGCGCGTCGAAGTACTCGTGCGCCGTCGTCGCGCGCGCGGCGAGCAGGCGCTCGCGCACCGGCGCCGAGAAGCGATCGGGATCCCGCGCGAGCGCGGCGCGGTGGATCCACGCCGACTCGGCGCCGCGCACGACGCCGTACACCGCGAGCGAGTGCTCGAGGCTCGGCGCGTCGACGTCCACGAGCGCGACGCCCTGCCGCGCGAGCCACGCGAGCAGGCCGTCGAAGGCGCGCTCGACCGGCGCGCCGAGCCAGCCGTCGAGGTAGCGGCGCGGCACGCCGAGGCGCGCGGGCGCGCACGCGTCCGGCGGACGCAGCGGGAACGCGCGGTCCGCGAGCACCTCGAGCAGGCAGTGCGCGTCGGCGACGCTGCGCGCGAGCGGCCCGGCGTGGTCGCAGCTCCACGAGAGCGGCAGCGCGCCGCCGAGCGGCACCGCGCCGTAGCTCGGCTTCATGCCGACCACGCCGCAGAGGGCCGCGGGGATGCGGATCGAGCCGCCGGTGTCGCTGCCGAGCGACGCGAGCCCGACGCCCGTCGCGACCGCGACCGCCGAGCCGCTCGACGAGCCGCCCGCCTGGCGCGCCGGGTCGTGCGGGTTGCACACGTCGCCCGTCCACGGGTTCTCGCCCGACACGCCCGCCGCGATCTCGTGCATGTTCGTCTTGCCGAGGACGATCGCGCCGGCTCGAACGAGCCGGCTCACCGCCTCGCCCTGCGCGCCGACGTCCGGCAGCGTCGCGCGCGTGCCGGCGCGCAGCGGCATCGCGTCCACCGCGAAGAGGTCCTTCACCGTGACCGGGATGCCGAAGAGCGGGCCGCGCGGCGCGGCGGCGAGCGCGGCGGCGAGCGCGTCCGCGTCCGCCAGGTGCGCGAGCGCGTTCAGCGCGGCGCCGCGGCGCGCCGCAGCGAGCGACTCGGCGAGCAGCGCCTCCGCCGCGAGCGCGCCGCTCGCGAGCGCCGCGCGGGCTTCGAGCAGCGTGCGCGTCACGGCGGCCGGGCGCACGCCTACGCCGTCTGGTGCAACGCGCGCCAGATCTTCGACGGCGTCATCGGCGTCTCCATCAGCGCGAGCTTCTTCTCGGGGAAGGCGTCCTCGATCGCGCTCGCGATGGCCGAGAGCGGACCCGTGATGCCCGACTCGCCCGCGCCCTTGGTGCCGAGCGGCGTGAACGGCGTCGGCGTCTCCTGGTGGTCGAGCTCCATCAGCGGGATCTCGAGCGCGGTCGGCATCGTGTAGTCCATCAGCGTCGTGGTGAGGAGCTGGCCGTTCTCGTCGTAGACCATGTCCTCGTAGAGCGCGGCGCCGATGCCCTGCGCGATGCCGCCGTGCAGGTTCGCGTCCACCAGCAGCGGGTTCACGACCACGCCGCAGTCGTGCACCGCGACGTAGCGGACCACCTTCACGACGCCGGTCTCCTCGTCCACCTCGACGATCGCGGCGCACGCCTCGTACGGCCAGGTCGGGTACGAGCTGAAGCGGCCCTGCGTCTCGGGCTGGTGGTAGACGTTGTCCACCTTGTAGTAGCGGACCGCCTCGAGGCCGGGCTCGACGCCGATCGCCTCCTTGCCGTGCGCGTTCTGGTAGATCATGTGCGCGACCTCGGAGAGCGAGATCTTCCGCACCGGCGCGCCCTTCACGAAGATCGTGCCGTCCTCGCTGTCGAGCTCCTCGGGCAGCACCTCGAGCGCGACGGCCGCCACGTTCAGCAGCTTCTCGCGCAGGTCCTTGGCCGCCAGCAGCGCCGCGGATCCTCCCATCATGAGGCTGCGCGAGCTGTAGTTGCCGAGCCCGTACGGGCACTTGTCGGTGTCGCCCTGGACGACGCGGATGTCCTCCATGCGCACGCCGATCGTGTCCGCCACGATCTGCGCGATGCCGGTCTCGTTGCCGCTGCCGGGCGACGTCACGCCCGTCAGCACCGTCACGTGGCCCGACGGCGTGATGCGGATGCCGGTGCCGTCGTAGCCCTGGAGCAGCGCCGAGTTGGGCAGCGCGCAGCCCTCGGGCGTCAGCGCGAACGAGATGCCCATGCCGAGCCGCCGTCCCTCGGCGCGCGCCCGCTTCTGCTCCTCGCGGAACTTCGGCACGTCCACCATCTCGAGCACGCGCCGCAGCGCGGCGCCGTAGTCGCCGCTGTCGAGGATCGCGCCCGAGACCTGCGAGTACGGGAACTCGTCGGGCTGCACGAAGTTGCGCATGCGCACGGCGGCGCGGTCGAGCCCGGTGGCGTCGGCGATGCGGTCGAGCACGCGCTCCATCAGGTACGAGGCCGCCTCCTTGCCGAAGGCGCGGTAGCCCTGCCACGGACACTTGTTGGTGACGACCGTCCTCAGGTCGACGCGGCAGTCGGGCACCTTGTAGCCGGTCGGCGTCGAGTAGGCGGTGACGAACGACTGCGCCCAGCCGTAGGTCGCGCGCGGCGCGCCGACGTCCGCGACGACGCGCACGCGCAGCCCCGAGATCGCGCCGTCGTTCTTGTAGCCCGCCTCGAACTCGAGGATCGTCTCGCGGCAGTGGCCCGCGGCGAGCAGGTGCTCGCTGCGCGACTCGATCCAGCCGATCGCGCGGTTCAGCTTGATCGCGAGGTGCGCGACCAGCACCTCCTCGGGCGAGAGCGGCCCCTTCAGGCCGAAGCCGCCGCCGACGTGCGGCTGGATGACGCGGA
The DNA here is from genome assembly GCA_003576805.1 of Pseudomonadota bacterium. Classification (GTDB taxonomy): domain Bacteria; phylum Myxococcota_A; class UBA9160; order UBA9160; family PR03; genus PR03. The sequence continues at coordinate 16,403 of QEVM01000074.1, forward strand.
TCTGCGTCTCCGCCATGCCGAGCTGCTTGGCGAGCAGCGCGCGCAGCGAGTGCGGCATCTGCGTCGAGGCCCAGAAGGTGAGGAAGCCGTCGACCGGCTCCCACGTCGCCACGAACGCGCGCGGCTCGATCGGCGACGGCACGTAGCGCTGCGCCTTGACGCGCCCGCTGAGCACGCCGTCCGCCGCGGCGAGGCCGCGGTCGACGTCGCCGCTCGTGAACGTGCGCTCGAGCAGCAGGTTGTCGGGCCAGTCCGGCTCGACGCGCGGCGAGCCGGGCTCGAGCGCCGCGATCGGGTCGAGCACGGCCGGGATCTCCTCCCACTCGATCTCGACGAGCGGCAGCGCCTGCTCGGCGACGTAGCGGCTCTCGGCCACGACGACGGCGACGGGCTCGCCGACGAAGCTGGCGCGGTCGACCGGCAGCGCCCAGTTGGTGCGCGCGCGCCCGCCGTACGCCGGCGGATCGACGGTCGCGGGGATCGGGCCGAGGTGCGCGACGTCCTGGCCGGTCACGACCGCGACCACGCCGTCGAGCTTCTCCGCCGCGCTGGTGTCGACCGACACGATCCGCGCGTGCGCGTACGGGCTGCGCAGCACGGCGATGTACGCGATGCCCGGCGGCATCACGTCCGCCGTGAACGTGCCCGCGCCCGCCGCGAGCTTGCGGTTGGTCATCATCGGGATGGACTTGCCGACGTACTTCATCGCTGGCGATCTTTCCTTCTCAGCGCACGTCTTGGATGTTGCGAACGTCCGCGAAGCGCTTGCGCTTGAGCAGCCGCCCGCGGCCGGGCCGGGCGAGCACCTGGCCGTTCTCGACGATGATCTCGCCGCGCGAGAGCGTCATCACGGGCCAGCCGGTGACCTCGAAGCCCTCGTGCAGCTCCCAGTCCTGCTTGGTGTGCATGTCGGCGTGGCGGATGGTGACCTGCTTGTCCGGGTCGAAGACCACGATGTCCGCGTCCGAGCCGACGGCGATCGTGCCCTTCTGCGGGTAGAGGCCCATCAGCTTCGACGGATTGGTGCTGCTGACCGCGACGAAGCGCTGCAGCGAGAGCCGCCGCTTGCGCACGCCCTCGGAGTAGAGCATCGGGATCAGCGTCTCCAGGTTCGCCATGCCGGGGATCAGCTCGTCCACCTTGGTGTGCTTCTTCTTCTGCGCGAGCGACCAGCCGATGTGGTCGGTCGCGACCGTCTGCAGCACCGAGTGGTCGAGCGCCTGCCAGAGCACGGCCATCTGGTCGGCGTGGCGCAGCGGCGGCCAGCCGACGTAGCGCTCCGGATCGATCTTCTCCTCGAAGCGCTCGCGCGAGAGATGCAGGTAGATCGGGCGCGTCTCGGCGTAGACCGACTGGCCGTGCGCGCGCGCCTCGTTGATCGCGTCGAGGCTCTCCTGGCAGGAGAGGTGCACCATGTAGATCGGCGCGTCGGCGACGCGCGCCAGCGCGATCGCGCGCTGCGCCGCGATGCCCTCCGAGATCGGCGGACGCGAGTCCGGGTAGTGGCGGATGTCCGACTGCCCCGCGGCCTCGAGCCGCTGCGTGTGGAAGCTGATGCAGGTCTGGTCCTCGCAGTGGATGTTGACGAGCGCGCCGAGCCGGCCCGCCTCCGCGATCGCCTGCACGTACTTGGTCGAGTGCTCGTCGAAGCCGGCGAGGCCGGTCATGAAGATCTTGAAGCTGGTGTGGCCTTCGGAGACGACGTCCGCCATCTCCGCGATCGTCTTCTCGCTGGGCTGCATCAGCGTCGGGTGCAGGCCGTAGTCGATGACCGCCTTGCCCTTGGCGCGCGCGTCCCACTGCTCGATGCACTCGATCATCGACTGGCCCGGGTGCGTCAGCGCGTAGTCGACGACCGTGGTCACGCCGCCGCACGCCGCCTGCACGGTCGACGAGTGCCAGTCGTCGGCGCTCATCTCGCCCGACAGCTCGGTCTCGCAGTGGGTGTGCACGTCGACACCGCCGGGGATCAGCAGCTTGCCGCGCACGTCGACCTCGCGCGCGGCGCGGTCGAGCAACGCCGTGCCGATTCGCTTCACCACGCCGCCTTCGATGGCGACGTCGGCGTGGTACACGTCGTTGGCCGTCACCACGGTGCCGTTGCGGAGGATCACGTCCACGAGCGTTCTCCAGTGGGATCGCGCGCGGCGCGCGCGGGGCTTTCGTTCAACGCTAAGTGAACGCGTGCGCGAAGGCAACCGCGCGCGCACGCGGGCCGCTCGCAACATGCTGCGCGCCGCGCGCGATTCGCGAGTCGTCGCGACGGGACGCGAAATGTCGCGAAGAACGCGGCCGCTACGCGATCGCGCCGCTCTGCCGCAGCTTCGCGAGCTCGTCCTGCGCGAAGCCCCAGTCGGCGAGCGCTTCGTCGGTGTGCTCGCCCGGGTGCGCGGGCGGGCGCTCGATCTTCGCCGCCGTGCGGCTGAAGCGCGGCGCGGGGCCGGGCTGCTGCACGCCGTCCACCTCGACGAAGGTGCCGCGCGCCTTCATGTGCGGGTGCTCGGGCGCTTCGCCGAGCGAGAGCACGGGGGCGAAGCAGATGTCGGTGCCTTCCATGATCCGGCACCACTCGTCGCGCGTCTTCGTCTTGAAGAGCGCGCTGAAGCGCTCCTTCAGCTTCGGCCACGCGCTGCGGTCCATCTGCTTCGGCAGGTCTTCGTGCGCGAGGCCGAGCTTGTCCAGCAGGATCGCGTAGAACTGCGGCTCGATGGAGCCGATCGAGACGTACTTGCCGTCGGCCGTCTCGTAGCAGTCGTAGAAGTGCGCGCCGCCGTCGAGCATGTTCGACCAGCGCTCGTCCTTCCACCAACCGGACGCGTGCGCGCCGAAGATGATCGCCATCAGCGCCGCGGCGCCGTCCACCATCGCGGCGTCCACGACCTGTCCCTTGCCGCTCCTGGTGCGCTCGAGCAGCGCGGCGAGGATTCCGTAGGCGAGCATCAGCCCGCCGCCGCCGAAGTCGCCGACCAGGTTCAGCGGCGGCGGCGGCGGCGCGTCGGGCCGGCCGATCGCGTGCAGCGCGCCGGTCAGCGCGATGTAGTTGAGGTCGTGGCCGGCGACCTTCGCGAGCGGACCGTCCTGGCCCCAGCCGGTCATGCGGCCGTAGACGAGTCCCGGATTGCGCGCGAGGCAGACGTCGGGCCCGAGCCCGAGCCGCTCCATCACGCCGGGGCGGAAGCCCTCGATGAGACCGTCCGCCTTCTCGACGAGGCGCAGCACGACCTCGACGCCGGCGGGGCTCTTCAGGTCGACCGCGGCGCAGCGGCGCCCGCGCGCGAGGAAGTCGAGGTTCGGGCCGGGCATGCGCGGCAGCTTGGCGCGCTCGGCGCGGTCCACGCGCAGCACCTCGGCGCCGAGGTCGGCGAGCATCATCGCGCAGAAGGGTCCGGGTCCGATGCCCGCGATCTCGACGATTCGGAAGCCCGCCAGCGGTCCAGCCATCCTGCAATCCCCTCGGGTGGAAGTCCCGGCCCATCCTACCGAAGCGCGCTGCAGGCCGCGCCAACTTCAGCCCAACCTAAGAGGCACGTCCCACGCCGCTCCCGCGATTCGCTGCGAATGTTCTTCCCGTTGCGCATGACCGTCAGTTAGGTTGCAGCCTCCTGCGGGCCTGCAGCCCCAGCTTCGAAGGAGAGACTGGGTTGCTGCCTCCGCCCGCTCGCCGTCTCGCGACCGCCCTCGCCGGTGCGCTGCTCGGCGCCCTCGCCGCGGCGCCGGCCGCGCACGCCAACTGCAACCTGATTCCCGCCGCGCAGCGCGAGTTCCGCTCGGTGCAGGGCACCGTGGACCGGACGCTCGTCGCGCCCGGCCTGCGCGTCGCGGTGCGCGCGGACCTCGCGTGCGACCCGGGCGCGGCCGGCTTCGACGCGGTCGCCGCCAGCAACCGCCTCTTCGTGCGCTTCGTGCCGCCGGGCTCGGACGCGGATCCGTCGCTCGCGACCGAGCTGGAGATCCCCGCCGCCGCGATCACGCCGTCCAACTGCGCGACCGGCGGCCGCTGCGACACGCTGCTCTTCTCCTTCCCCGACGCCGCGACGCTCGACGCGGCGCTGCCACCGGATGGTGACGGACGCGGGCCGACGGGCCCGGTGCGCATCCGCGTCGAGAACCTGGCCGCCAGCGTGCTCGCCGAGATCGGGCCGCTCTTCGAGCCGACGCTCGCGTGCGACGACCAGCAGCCGGAGTCGGTGTTCGGCCATCTGACGGCGCTGCCGCCGCCGAACGACTTCGGCACGCTCGCCGCCGGCAGCGACACGACCGTCGAGGCGACGATCGACGGCAACGGCAACCTGCTGATCCCGATCGACTACGGCGCGGTGCGCATCCTGGAGGGCAACGCGCAGCTCGCCGCGTTCGCGAGCGCGCCGGGCGATCCGATCCTCGTGCCCGCGTCGCGCTACCTGCGCTCGTTCAATCTCGCGGGACGCCCGATTCCGCCCGTGCTCGAGACCAACGGCGGCGGCGACAGCGTGCTCGGCAGCGTCGACGCACAGCTCTCGGTGCTGCGCCTCGCGCGCCTCGATCCCGACGCGCCGAGCGCGCCGCTCTACGACCTCACCGACCGGCTCGCGAACGGCCGCGGCCCGATCGTGATCACGGGCGCGACGGCGGCGGCGCGCGAGAGCGCGCCGCTCGCGACGCTCTCCGCCGACCCGAACGCCATCACGTTCGCGCGGCTCGAAGGCCTCGAAGGCGACCTCAACGGCGACGGCGACAGCTTCGACCGCGTGCCGCAGGTGATCCAGGTGGCGACCGGCGCCGGCAGCAGCACCGGCCTCGCGGTGACCGAGGTGACGCTGCCGGGCTTCGCGCGCCCGGTGCTCGCGAGCGGCGACGGCTTCGTCGCGTTCGGCGTCTCCGAAGGCCGGCAGGGCTACGCGCCGCTCAACGCCGACGGCGATCCGATGGACAGCCTGCTGCGCGTCTTCGACACGGCCGGCGCCGCGACCGCGACGGGCCAGGCCACGATCGATCCCGAGCCGCGCGTCGACGGCAAGCCGCTCGCGATCTCGAACGGGCTCGTCTTCTTCCGCTCGCGCGAGAGCGACGGCGCCGTGCGCGAGACCGTCGGCGTGACGCCGACGCTCGAGAACGTCCAGCAGCGCAGCGACTCGATCGAGCCGGTGCTCTCGCGCGACGGCCGCTTCGTCGCCTTCCTCTCGAGCGGCGGCTCCACCTTCGGGCAGGGCTTCCCGACCGGCCTCCACGTCTTCGTGTACGACCGCGAGACCGGCGACTACGAGCTGATCGACCGCGACGCGCTCGGCGTTCCCGTGGACGTCGGCGTTCCCGAGGGCCGCGTCGCGATCACCGCGGACGGCCGCTACGTGATCTTCTCGCACGGCTCGAACTCGCTGCCGGGCGCCGACGCGGACGCGGCCCCCGACGCCTTCGTCCACGACCGCCAGACGCAGACGACCACGTGCGCGACCTGCGCGCTGCCCGACGGCAACTTCCCGTACGTCCTCGACGACGCCTCGCACGACGGGCGCTTCCTGCTCTTCCGGGCGAACTACACGCGGCTCGACCGCCAGACGAGCGAGCTGCGCTCGGTGTTCGCCGTCGACGACGGCTACCCGGATCTCGAGTTCGATTCGGTGGGCGAGGCCGCGTCGCTCTCGGGCGACGGCCGCTACGTCGCCGTCCGCATGCAGCTCCGGGCGATCCAGGTCGGGACGATCGCGAACGACAGCCTGATCCGCTTCGACCTCGGCTTCCTCGGCTACCAGTTCGGTCCGCCCGGCTCCACGCCGTCGCTGAACGCGGACGGCTCGGTCGGCGTGTTCATGAGCGACACCGATCTCACCACCGACGACACCAACCTCGCGACCGACGCCTACGTCTGGGACCTCGCGAGCAACGACGTCGAGCTGGTGAGCCTCGACACCGCCGGCCAGCTCGGCAGCGGCGGGCTCTCGCCGCGCCGCTCCTCGATCAGCGACGACGGCCGCTTCGTCGCGTACGTCAACGACTCGGGCCACGAGGTGCCCGGCCTCGGCGGCGCGTCGCGGCAGGTGTACCGCGTGGACCGCGCCAGCAACGTCGTCGAGGCGGTCAGCGTCTCGAGCGCCGGCCAGCCCAGCGACGGCTTCAGCAACTACGTCGCCATCTCCGGCGACGGGCGCAGCGTCGCGGTGGCCGGCTTCGGGAGCAACCTCGCGCCGGACTTCTTCGACAACGTCCAGAACGTCGTCGTGCGCGGCGACGCGGGCGGCCCGAGCCTCAACGCGGCCGACGCCGACGCGTCGGACACCGTGCTCGAGGTCTTCGACGCGGCGAGCCAGACGTTCCGGCCGAGCGCGCGGGTGCCCGCCGACGTCGTGGTGGTCGCCGCCGGGCGCGCGGGCGTGCTCTCGTCCGAGGCGGACGACGGCGGCCTCGACCGCAACGGCGACGGCGACGCCGGCGACCGCGTCGCGCGCATCGTGGACGGCCTCTCGGGCGCCGTCGCCGAGACCGGCCTCGCCGCGAGCGCGGTCGCGATCTCGGAGCAGGTGGCGTGCATCGCGGTGAACGAGGCCGCGCACGGCGCGAGCGACCTGAACGGCGACGGCGACAGCGCCGACGACGTGCTCTTCGTGCGCGTGCTCGCGACCGGCGACCAGACCGACACCCAGACGCTGGTCGACCCCGCGAGCCTCGCCGCGACGGGCGCCCGCTGCGTGTTCACGACGCCCGAGCAGAGCGGGGCCGGCTCGGCCGACCTCAACGGCGACGGCGACGAAATCGACGCCGTGCTGCGCGTGTACGACGCGCAGACGGCGATCGTGACGACGCATCCGTACGCCGCGAGCGATCTCGTCGCAAGAGGCGACGTCGTGGCCTTCCGGGTCTGCGAGGCCGACCAGGGCGAGTCCGACCTCAACTTCGACGGCGACAACGGCGGCGACTACCCCGAGTGCATCATGCACGTGCTGCTGCTCGCGACCGGCGAGGTGCAGAACACCGAGCGCGCTGCGCTGCCGTGCACGCTGCCGGGCTGCGATCCGTTCTTCGAGCCGTATCGCGTGTCGCCGAACGCGGTGTCGTTCCTGACCAGCGAGGCGGTCCAGAGCGGTCTCGGCGTCGCGCAGGACGCGCCGCTCGCCGTGGACTGCAAGCCGGCCGGCGGCTTCGGCGCGTGCGATCTCTCGGGCGACGCCGACGCCGACGACTCGATGATCTCGGTCTACGGCCTGCGCACCGAGCGGGCGCAGCTGATCCCGATCGCCCCGCTGCAGAACGGGAGCGACGCGGGCGTCTCGCCCTTCCCCACCGAGATCGGCGATTCGGGCGTGCTCTACGTGCAGGTGCTCGAGACGCAGATCGGCGAGGACGTGAACGGCGACGGCGAGATCACGAACGCGCCGGTGCTGGTGCTGGTCGGCGACGCCGACGGCGACGGCACGCTGGACGACGCCGCGAACGACGTGCGCGACACGTGCATCGAGGTCGCGAACCCCGACCAGACCGACGCCGACCGCGACCGCCTCGGCGACGACGCCTGCGATCCGGCGCCGACGCCGTCGCTGCCGGGCGACGTCGCGTGCGACGTGGACCGCAACGGCCAGGTCGACCGCGACGACGCGAACCGCATCTTCGGCGACCGCGGCGCCGCGGCGCGCGCGAGCGATCCGCGCGATCCGGACGGCGACGGTCAGATCACGGTGCTCGACGTGTCCGCGTGCCGCGCGCAGTGCAGCTACGACGAGTGCCGCACCAGCCCGCCGGTCGGCGCGTGCGGCTTCGGCGCGGAGATCGCGATCGCGCTGGCCGGCGTCGCCGCGCTGCGCCGGCGCCGGAGCGGAAGGAGATGCGCATGATGAGGAAGTGGATCCTGGGGCTCGTCGCGTGCGGCGTGCTGCTCGCCGCCGGCGGGCGCGCGGACGCGGCTTCGATCCAGCTCGTGCCGAGCGCGACGCCCGTGGCGATCGGCGCGGCGGCGAGCGTGGACGTCGTGATCAGCGGACTCGGGCTCGGCGCCGCGCCGACGCTCTCGGCCTTCGATCTCGACATCAGCTTCGATCCGGGCGTGCTCGCGTTCGGGTCGGTGAGCTTCGGGCTCGAGCTCGGCGTGCCGGGCGTCGACGCCTTCGTCGCGTCGGGCGTGCTCGCGGGACCGATCCGCATCGACCTCGCGGAGGCGTCGCTGCTCTCGAACGCCGCGCTCGACGCGGATCAGCCCGACGCGTTCGTGCTCGCGACGCTGCACTTCACGGCGCTCGCGATCGGCACCTCGCCGCTCGCGATCACGCAGGCGGTGCTCGCGAACACGGCCGGCGGCGCGATCGCCGCCGATCTCGCGGGGACCAGCATCGAGGTCGTGGTCCCCGAGCCCGCCACGGGATCTCTGCTGCTGCTCGGCCTCGCGGGGCTGGTGCGCGCGCGAGCGCGCGGGCGGCACGCGTCGTGAGCTCCGCTCAGCCGGCTCGAGGCTCGCCGCGTCACTGAGCGGCGGCGAGCGCGTCGAGCGGCGCGCGCGCCTTCGCGAGCGTCTCGTTCCACTCCGCGACGGGATCCGAGCCGAGCACCACGCCGCCGCCGACGTGCAGCCAGGCGCGCTCGCCGCGGCAGAGCCAGGTGCGGATCACGACCGAGAGATCGGCGCCGCCGCACGCGCCGAGCCAGCCGAGCACGCCGGAGTAGACGCCGCGCGGCACCGGCTCGAGCCGCGCGAGCAACTCGATCGCGGCGATCTTCGGCGCGCCCGTCATCGAGCCGGGCGGGAACGCGGCGCGCAGCACGTCGATCGCGTCGCGGCCGGGCCGCAGCCGACCGCGCACGGTGGACACCATCTGGAAGAGCGTCGCGTAGGACTCGATCGCGAACAGCTCCGGCACCTCGATCGAGCCGGGCGCGCAGGCGCGGGCGAGATCGTTGCGCACGAGGTCGACGATCATCGCGTTCTCGGCGCGCTCCTTTGCGGAGGCGAGCAGCTCGGCGCGCAGGCGCGCGTCGTCGGCCGGCGTCGCGCCGCGCGGGCGCGTGCCCTTGATCGGACGGCTCTCGACGGCGCCGTCCGCGCCGACGCGCAGGAAGCGCTCGGGCGACGCGCCGACCACGGTGACCTCCGGCAGCGCGAGGTACGCAGCGAACGGCGCCGGGCTGCGCGCGCACAGCGCCTCGTAGAGCCGCCACGCGTCGCCGCCGAAGCGCGCCGCGAGCCGGTGCGTGAGGTTCGCCTGGTAGACGTCGCCCGCGAGGATCGCCTCGCGGATCTCCGCGACGCGCTTCGCGTACGAGCCTTCGTCGAAGAACGCGCCGAGCGTGAGGCCGGTCGCGTCGTCGACGAGGCGCAGCGGCTCGCACGCGATCGCGCCGGCCGACGCGACGCTCCGATGTGTCGCATCGGCATCCGCCGCGAAGGCGGCCGCGTCGCCGCGCGCGGCGTCGGCCGCGAGCCGATCGGCGCCCTGCTCCGCCGCGCGCTGCGCCTCCGCGGGGCTCGCGCCGAAGCCGAGCGCGCACGCGACGAGCCGCCGCGCCGCGTGGTCGAAGGCGAGCACGCGGTCGGCGAGCAGCCAGACGGCGTCGGGCGCGCCGACGCCGCCGTCGCGGCGCACCGGCACGCGCTCGATCTGCGCCGCGACCTCGTAGCCGAGCCAGCCGACGAGGCCG
>QEVM01000075.1 GCA_003576805.1 Pseudomonadota bacterium
CGATCGGCGCGCTCACGCGCGGGCCTCGGCGGCGGCCCCCTGCGCATCCCGCAGCGGCGCCGCGTGCTCCAGGAGCGTGTCGGCCAGCGCGCCGATGCGGCGCGCGACGGCGCTCGCCGGGAACGCCTCGACGACGGCGCGCTGGAGCGCGACCGCCTCCACGAGGCGCGCGTCGCGCGGCAGCCAGCCGAGCGCGCGCAGCTCGAGATCGAGGAAGCGCGCGACGAGGCGCGCGAGGCGGCCCTGCGTGTCGCGCGCTTCGCGCTCGTGGCGCACGGCGTTGACGAGGAGGTCCGCGTCGGGTGCGCCGGCGTCGCGGCGCATCACCTTGAGCAGCGCGTAGGCGTCGGCGAGGCTGGTCGGCTCGGGCGTCGCGACCACGATGCGGCGCGCGCTGACGGCGGCGAAGGCGACGACCGCGGCGCCGACGCCGGGCGCCGCGTCCACGAACGCCACGTCGTAGCCGCGCGCGAGCTCGACGATCGCGCCGAGGAGCGGAGCGAGCGCTTCACCGGCGAGGGCGGCCATCTCGCTGCGGCCCGACGCGGCGGGCAGCACGTCGACGCCGCGCGGGCCGCGCACGAGCACTTCCTCGGCGCGCGCGCGGCCGGCGGCGACGTCGGCGAGCGTGCCGCGCGGCACGAGACCGAGCAGCACGTCGACGTTGGCGAGGCCGAGGTCGCCGTCGACGAGCAGCACGCGCGCGCCGCGCGCCGCGGCGGCGACCGCGAGGTTGCACGCGACGTTGGTCTTGCCGACGCCGCCCTTGCCGCCGAGCACCGACACCAGCGTCACGCGGCGACTCCGAGCATGCGCGACGCCAGCGCGCCGGGCTCGGGGATCGCGAGGTCGTCGGGCACGCGGCGCCCGACGCCGAGCCACTCGAGCGGCGGCGCGCCGTCGTCGAGTAGCAGATTGCCGACGCTGACCAGGCTCTCCGCGTCGTCGACGCGCGTCGCGACGAGCGCGTCGGGTCCGAGCGGCGCGAAGCGGCGCAGCTCGGCGCGGAGGTCGTCGGCCTTCGTGGTGGCCGACACCACCAGCTCCACGCGCGCGCGCGCGCCGAGCCGCTCGCGCAGCCGCGCGAGCTCGGCGACGGCGCCCGGCTCGTCGCGCCCGATGCCCGCGGTGTCGACGAGGATGCGCCGCGCGCGCAGCTTGCGGATGCGCTCGATCACCTCGTCCGTGGACGCGGCCGTCGCGAATCCGATGCCCTGCTGCGTCGCGAGCGCGCGCAGCGGCTCGACGCCGCCCAGTCGGTGCACGTCGGTGGTGACGATGCCGAGCTCGGCATCGGCGCGTCCCGCGAGCTTCGCGACGGTCGTGGTCTTGCCGGCGCCGCACGCGCCGACGACCAGCGTGACCGGCGCCGCGCGGTCTTCGCGCGGCGGCGCGAGGCGCGCGTCGAGGCGGCGCGCGAGGACCCCTTGCAGTGCGGCGCGCGCGTCGCCGTTCGACTCGGCGCGCACGCGCGCCTCGGCGACGAGCGAGCGCGCGTGCGGCACGTCGAAGCCGGCGGCCAGCATGCGGTCGACGAGCGGGTCCTTGCGCGGGCTCGCCTTGGGCGCGAGCCGCTCGATCTCGCGGCGCAGCTCGGCGATCTCCGCGCGCAGCGCGGCGCCCGCGCGCGGCGCGTCCGGCGCCTGCATGCCGTCCACCGCGCGGCGCAGCGCGCGCAGCTCCGCTTCGAGCGGCTCGAGCAGCGCCTGCGTGATTCCGAGATCCCGCCACGAGGGGTGCGGCTCGCGCATCTCGCGCTCCGGCGCGGGACGCGCAGCCGGCGCGGGCGGCGCCGCCGCGGGCCGCAGGTGCTCGCGGTCGACGCCCGCCACCAGCTCGACGATCGGGCGTCCGAACCAGCCGAACACGCCGCCGTCGCGGCGCACGCGGCGCGTCGAGAGCACGAGCGCGTCGGGCCCGAGCTCCTGCTTCACGCGCGCGATCGCCTCTTCCAACGTCGCCGCCTCGTAGCGCTTAATGTGCATCGGCGAGCCCCACGGTTCCGGCTCCGACGAGCCGCAGCTCGGCGGGAATCTCGTGATGCGACACCACCGGCACGCGCGCGTCGATCCGCGCGACGAGCTGACGCAGCGCCTGGCGCACGGACGCCGGGCACAGCAGGACGGCGCTGCTCGGCCCCGGCGTGCGGGCGCCCAGCGTCTTCTCCAGCGCTCGGATCAGCTTCTCGAGCGTGGGCGCGTCGAGCGAGAAGAACGAGCCCGCATCGCTGCGCTGCACGGCGCCGCGCAGGCGCTCCTCGAGCTGCGGCTCGAGCGTCAGAACCGGCAGCGCGCCGTTCGCGTCGAGGTACGGGCGCGTGATGGTCCGCGCGAGGCGCTGGCGCAGGAGGTCGGTCAGCAGATCGGCGTCCTGCGTCTTCGGAACGTGCTCCGCCAGCGTCTCGAGGATGGTCTCGAGATCGCGGATCGAGACGCGCTCGGCGAGGAGCTGGCGCAGCGTGCGGTGCAGCACCGAGACGGACACGATCGACGGCACGAGCTCGTCCACCAGCTTCGGCGCGCGCTCGGCGAGCTGGTCGAGCAGCTCGCGCACGTGCCGGCGCGAGAGCAGCTCGGCCGCCTCGGCGCGGATCACCTCGGCGAGGTGCGTCGTGAGCGCGGTCGCGCCGTCGACCACCGCATAGCCGGCGGCCGCCGCGCGGTCGCGCTCGCGGGCGCGGATCCACAGCGCGGGCAGGCCGAACGCCGGGTCGCGCGTGGCGTCGCCCGGAATCGGCGTCGCGCTCTCGCCGGACGCGAGCGCGAGCCACCGGCCCGACCGGATCTCGCCCTTCGCGACGACGTTGCCGCGCAGCAGGATCGCGTACGCATCGGGCGCGAGCTGCACGTTGTCGCGCACGTGGATCAGCGGCACGACGAAGCCAAGCTCGCCGGCGAGCTGCTTGCGCAGCGCCCGGATGCGCGCGAGCAGCTCGCCGCCGCGCGCGGGATCGGCGAGCGGGACCAGCTGGTAGCCGATCTCGAGCTCGAGCTCGTCCAGCTCGAGCGCGCTCTTCACCTGCGCCTCGGCGTCCGGCTCGGCGGGCGCGGCGAGCTCGGGCGCGCGCGCGGCGGCGGCCGCCTCGGCCCGGTGCGCGGTCGCGACGCGGGAGAGCCAGTAGACCGCGCCGCCGAGCAGCGCGAACGGCGCGAACGGCAGGCCGGGCAGGATGGCCGCGAGGCCGAGCATGCCGCCGACGATGCCGAGCGCGCGCGGCTGAAAGACGATCTGATCGCGCAGCTCCATCGCGAGCGGTGCGCCGCTGGCCGCGCGCGAGACGACGACGCCCGCCGCGGTGGAGATCACGAGGCCGGGGATCTGGCTCACGAGGCCGTCGCCGATCGTCAGCAGCGTGTAGGTTTGCGCGGCGTCGGCGAGCGGCATGCCCTCCTGGAGCACGCCGATGCCGAAGCCGCCGAGCACGTTGATCACCATGATCACGAGCCCGGCGATCGCGTCGCCGCGCACGAATTTGCTGGCGCCGTCCATCGCGCCGTAGAAGTCGGCCTCGCGCTGGAGGTCGCTGCGGCGGCGGCGCGCCTCGCGGTCGTCGATGACGCCGTGGTTCACGTCGGCGTCCACCGCCATCTGCTTGCCGGGCAGTGCGTCGAGGGTGAAGCGCGCGGCCACCTCCGCGATGCGGCCCGAGCCCTTCGTGATGACGACGAAATTGATCACCAGGAAGATCACGAAGATGACGAGGCCGATGACGTAGTTGCCGCCGATCGTGAAGTCGCCGAAGGCCTGGATCACGTGGCCGGCGGCGGCCTTCCCCTCGTGGCCGTGCAGCAGGATGAGGCGCGTGCTCGCGACGTTCAGGCCGAGCCGGAAGAGCGTCACCATGAGCAGCAGCGACGGAAAGACCGAGAAGTCGAGCGGGCGCTCGGTGTAGAGCGCGATCAGGAGGATGAGCAGCGAGACGGTGAGCGACAGCGAGAGCAGGAGGTCGAGCAGCGCGGGCGGCAGCGGCAGCGCCAGCATCGCGACGATCCAGATGAAGGCTCCCGCGAGGAGCGTCTCGGCGGAGAGCCACTTCACGGCGCGACGCCCCAGCCGGACGCGCGGCGGCGATCGAGCCGGTACACGTGCGCCAGCACCTCGGCGATCGCCTGGTAGAGCGCCACCGGAATCTCCTTGCCGACCTTCGCGGTGCGGTAGAGCACGCGCGCCAGCGGCGGATCCTCGACGATCGGCACCTCCGCGCCGCGCGCGATCTCGAGGATGCGGAGCGCGAGCGCGTTGCGACCCTTGGCGACCACGCGCGGCGCCGCCATCGCGTCGCGCTCGTAGACGAGCGCGACCGCGAAGTGGGTCGGGTTTCGGATCACGACGTCGGCGTTCGAGACCTCCGCCACGAGCCGCAGCCGCGAGAGCTCGCGCGCCGCCGCGCGCAGCTTCGAGCGCACCTGGGGATTGCCCTCCCGGTCGCGCATCTCCTCGCGCACCTCCTGCTTGGACATGCGCAGCTTCTTGTCGTGCTGGAAGCGCACCCAGAGGAGGTCGGCGACGGCGATCGCCGCGAGCGCGGCGAGCAGCGGCCGGACGAGGTCCCAGGCGAGCGCGATCGAGATCGCCGGGATCTGCGCGGGGTCGGCGAAGAGCAGCGCGACGCTCGCCTCGACGCCGTCGCGGCCCGCCCAGTAGAGGACCGCGCCGATCACGAGCAGCTTCGCGAGCGCCTTCGCGAGATCGAAGGTGCGCTCTGGTGAGAGCATGCGCTTCAGCCCGTTCAGCGGGTTCATGCGTTCGAGCTTGAAGCCGAGCGCCTTGCTCGAGAGCAGCGGCCCGACCTGCAGGAGCCCCGCGAGCGCCGCCGTGAGCCACAGCAGCGCGAGCAGCGGAAGCACGGCGGCCGCCGCGTGCGCGCCGCTCGCGAGCAGCAGCGCGTGGAAGTCCGCGGTGCGCGCGGGGTGGATCGCGGCTCCGCTCCACAGCGTGCGCGCCAGCGCCGCGAGCCCGCGCCCGACCGACGCGCCGCCCCAGTCGAGCAGCAGCGCGAGCGCGACCGCGAGCCCCGCGACCGCGGCGACGTCCTTGCTCTGCGCGACCTCGCCCCGCTCGCGCGCGTCGCTGCGCTTCTTCGGGGTGGCCGGCTCGGTCTTCTCGGCGCTCTCGTCCGCCATCACGAGCCCCCGAGCACGGCGGCCGCCGCACGCGTGCCCCACGCGGCGAGCGCCTGCGCGAGCGCCTCGCCGAGCGGTGTCGCGCCCGCGAGCACCAGCGCGAAGCCGAACAGCACGTGCGCCGGGATCTGCACCATCATGAGATTCATCTCGGGCAGTGCGCGCCCGAGCACGCCGAGCCCGAGGTTCGCGATCCCCATCGCGACGAGGACCGGCGCGGCGAGCCGCGTCGCCAGCGCGAAGAGGTCGGCGCCCAGCCGCGCGATCGCGAGCATCGGCGCGCCGCCCGGGCCGCCGCCGCCCGGCGCCAGCGACTCGAACGAGAACGCCGCCGCCCGCAGCAGCGCGTGGTGGCCGTCGATCGCGAACCAGATCAGCACGGCGATCGCGTCGAACAGCATCGACGGCGCGGTGGACGGCGCGCCGCTCGCGGGATCGACCACGGTCGCTGCGCCGAGCCCACCCTGGGCGGAGAAGATGCCGCCGAGCAGCCCCACGGCGTCGAACACGAGGCGCGCGGCGAAGCCGAGCGCGGCGCCGGTCGCGATCTCGCCGACCACGGCGCCGACGGCCGCGAGCGGCTCGGGCCGGCTCGCGAGGGCGGGCGCGGGCAGCGCCGGCAAGAGCGCGATCGCCACCGCGAGCGCGAGCCCGGCGCGGATGCGGATCGGCACCGCGAGATGGCCGAAGACCGGCGCCACCGCGAGCAGCGCCGTGATGCGCACCGACGCGAGCAGGCCGGCGAGCAGCGTCTCGGGCGCGAGCGCCGTCACGGCCCGCCCCGCTGCGCCGCGAACTCGAACATGCGCCGCGTGAACTCGACGAGCGTGCCCATGATCCACGGGAAGAGCAGCCCGAAGATCATCAGCACGGTGAAGATCTTCGGCACGAACGCGAGCGTCTGGTCGCTGAGCTGCGTCGCCGTCTGCACCACCGAGATGGCGAGGCCGACCACGAGCGCGCCGACCAGCACCGGCGCCGCGACCCACAGGCTGGTGCGCACCGCCTCCTGGAGGAGCCACGTCGCGAGATCGACGTTCACGGCAGCATCCCCTTCTCGAGCCCGCGCACGAGCGACGACACGATCAGGTTCCAGCCGTCCACCAGCACGAACAGCACCAGCTTGAACGGCAGCGAGATCAGCACGGGCGGCAACACGATCATCTGCATCGAGATCAGCATCGACGCGATCACGATGTCGATGACGAGGAACGGCAGGAAGATCGAGAAGCCGATCTCGAACGCGGTGCGCAGCTCGCTGATCATGTACGCGGGCAGCAGCGTCAGCAGCGGGACGTCGGCGGGCTGCGCCGGCGGCTCGGCCTTCGAGATCGACACGAACAGCGCGAGGTCCTTCTCGCGGGTGTAATCGAGCAGGAAGCCGCGTACGGCATCGGTCGTGCGCGCGGTCGCGGCGCCGGCGTCGATCTGCCGCGCGACGTACGGGTCGAGCGCCTGCGCCTTGAGCTGCGTGCCGAGCGGCGCCATCACGAAGAGCGTGATCGCGAGCGCGAGCCCGACGAGCACCTGATTGGGCGGGAGCCCCTGCACGCCGAGCGCCTGCCGCAGCAGCGCCAGCACGATCACGACGCGGGTGAAGCAGGTCGCCATCAAGAGGATGGAGGGCGCGACGGAGACGAGCGTGAGCAGGAACAGGATCTCGAGCGTGGTCGAGATGCGCTCGGGCTGCGTCGCGGCGCCGACGCCGTCGAGCGCGGCCGCGAGGTCGAGCTCGGGAGCGGCTCCGCCCTGCGCGAACGCGGGAGAGGCCGCCAACGCGGCGAGCGCGACCAGCACGAGCGGCGCGAGCCAGCCAGCGAGGGACGCGCGGCGCGCACGAGGAGCGGCGGGCGCGGGCGACGCTTCACCGGTGGCGCCGGCGCACGCGGCGGCATCCTCGCGCGCCGCGCGCGGAAGGCGGCGCAGCAACGACACCGCCGAGTCGGTCGCGCCGACGAGAAGGCGCTCGCCCTCCACTTCGACGACGTGCAGCCGCTGCTTCGCGCCGAGCGCGCAGCTCGCGACGACGCGCAGCGACGGCGCGCCGCCGCGGCGGCGCCCACGGCCGAGCGCCGCGCGCAGCGCGAAGAGCGCGGCGAGCACGACGGCCAGTGCGGTCAGCGGCTCCAGCATGCGGTCCTCTCCTGGCCCGGCGCTACGCGTCGGCCGCGGCCGCCGCGGGCGCGGCCACCACCTCGACGATTCGGATCGCGAGGCGCTCGTCCACGACGGTGAGGTCCGCGCGCGCCACGACGCGACCGTTCACCAGTACGTCGGCCGGCTCGCCGACGGCGCGGTCGAGCTCGACGACGGAGCCGCGCTCGAGCGCGAGCACGTCGCGCACCCGCATGCGCGCCTGGCCGAGCTGGACGGTGATGCGCAGCGGCACGTCGGCGACGAACGCGAGCCCCGGCGCCGCACCCGCCGCCTTCGCGCGCGGCTCGTGCTTGCCTTCGAGCTTCTCGGACTCCATCGCTACTCCTCCTCCGCCGCGAGGCGTTCCTCGATCTGGATCGCGAGGCGCGGGCCGAGCTGGCCGCGCCGGGCGCGGAACTTCGGAGCGCCGTCGACGTGAACGAGCGCGAGCCCGTCGCCCGGCGCGTCGATGGGAATCAGCGCGCCGACCTCGAGCCGCGCAATGCGCAGCAGCGGCAGCTCGGCGCCGCCGATCTCGATCGAGAGCACGACGGGCGCGTCGAGCACCGCGCGCGCGAGCGCCGCGTGGTCGTCGCGCGCGAGCCGGGCGGCCGGCGCCGCGTCGACCGCGAGCGCGCGCGGCAGCGCGATGCGCAGCCGCCCGATCTCTTCGAAGCCGTCCACGTCGAAGCTCGCGACGGCGAGGCGCGCCGCGCGCCGCTCGCGCAGCGCCGCGGCGTCCTCGATCGCGTCCAGCACGAGCGGTGCGGCGCCCTCGAGCGCGGCGCCGAGGTGATCGAGCAGCTCGGCGCCGATGCGGCGCACGAAGCGGAGCTCGATCGGCGTCGGGGCGCGGTCGGGCAGCGGCTCGGCGCGCAGCTCGCGCCGCGCGCCGAGCGCGAGCCGCATCCACGCGAAGAAGAGCGGGCGGCCGATCCAGGCGAAGCCCCGGCTCTCGCCCACGCCGAAGACGACGATGCGATCGTGCGGCAGCAGCAGCTCGGCGAGATCGCCGGCGCGCAGCTCCTCCACGCCGAGCAGGCGCAGCTCGATCGGGCGCTGGAAGCGGCTCGCGAGCGCGCGCGACTGCGCCCGCGCGAACTGCTGGAGCGCGCGGCGCAGCGCGCGGCCCGCGCCGCGCGCCCCGCCCTCGTCGGCGCCCGCGAGGCCGGGCAAGCGGCGCGCCTCGCCCTCGTCGCGGCGCGCGCGCGAGAGCTCTTCGACGAGCGCGTCGATCTCCTCGCGCGAGAGCAGCTCGAGCGCGGGAGCGGCTTCGCTCATTGGATCACGAACTCCGTGATCAGCACCGACTGGATCTCGTCCTCGCCGAGCACGTCGTTGAGCCGGCGCTCGATCTCGTTCTTGAGGACGACCTTGCCCTCGAAGCCGCCGAGGTCCTCGACCCGCTTGCTGGTCAGCAGCACGATGATCGCGTCGCGCATCTGCGCGGTCTGCGTGACGAGCTTCGCCTTGCGCACGGGCGACTTCGTCTCGAGCTCGATGCGCGTCTTCAGGAAGCGGTCGTGCTCGCCGTCGTCCAGGTTGACGACGAACGGGTCGAGCGAGAGCAGCCGCTCCGAGAGCGGCGCCTGCCCGCCCGTGCCGCCCGCGCCCTCGCCTCCCGCGGCGTCGTGCTCGGCGCCTGCCGCGCCGTCCGCGCCCGCGCGCTCGGCGCCTTCCGCGGCCGGCGCCTCGCCTCTCGAGAGCACGAGGAACGCGCCGCCGCCGCCCGCGAGCACGAGCATCGCCGCCGCGATCGCGAAGAGCTTCTTCTTGCCGCCGCCCGCTTGGGGCGTCGCGCCCGCGGCCGCCTTGTCTTCCGCCATGCTGCAACCCTCCCGCTACAGCCGGCCGACGCTGGCGCCGTGCGCTTCGATCCCGAACTCCTTGAGCCGCCGCCACAGCGTCGTCGTCGAGATCTCGAGGATCTCGGCGGCGCGCTTGCGATTCCATCCGACGCGCTCGAGCGTGCGCAGGATGT
Source organism: Pseudomonadota bacterium (assembly GCA_003576805.1). Classification (GTDB taxonomy): domain Bacteria; phylum Myxococcota_A; class UBA9160; order UBA9160; family PR03; genus PR03. The sequence goes on from QEVM01000075.1 coordinate 9,241, forward strand.
GCGTGCGCTCGAGCGTCTCCAGACTCTGGAGCGTGTCGGGGACGGCGTGCACCGGCCGCTCGCGCAGGCGCGCGGGCAGGTCGGCGACGGAGAGGCGTGACCCCTGACACAGCGCCACGCCGCTCTCGATCGTGTTCTCGAGCTGGCGCACGTTGCCCGGCCACGAATAGCCCTGGAGCAGCTCGAGCGCGGCGGGTTCGAGCGCGTCCACGACCTTGCCGGTCTTGCGCGCGAAGCGGCGCAGGAAGTGATGCGCGAGCAGCGGCACGTCCTCGGGACGCTCGCGCAGCGGCGGCACCACGATCGGGATCACCGCGAGCCGGTAGTAGAGGTCCTCGCGGAAGCGGCCGGCGAGCACCTCGCGCTCGAGGTCCTTGTTGGTCGCGGTCACGAGCCGCACGTCCACGTAGCGCGGCGCCTCGCTGCCGACCGCGCGCACCTCGCCGGTCTGGAGGAAGCGCAACAGCTTGGCCTGCATCGAGAGCGGCATCTCGGCCACCTCGTCCAGGAACACGGTGCCGTGGTCGGCGTGCTCGAAGAGCCCCTTCTTGTGGGCGGACGCGCCGGTGAACGAGCCGCGGCGGTGGCCGAACAGCTCGCTCTCGAGCAGCGACTCGGGGAACGCCGCGGAGTTCACCGCGCAGAAGACGCGGCCGCGGCGCCGGCTCGCCTGGTGGATCGCGCGCCCGATCAGCTCCTTGCCGGTGCCTGTCTCGCCCGTGACGAGGACCGTGCTGTCGGTGTCGGCCACCTTCGCGACGAGCCGCAGCAGCTCGCGGATCGCGGGCGACGACCCGATGATCGGCGCAAACGCCGATCCGGTGTCCTCGTCTTCGTGTGCGCGCGGCGCGCGGCCGCCGGCCGACGCGAGCGCCTCGTCCACCGTGGCGACCAGCGGCTCGCGCTCGCGCAGCGCGTCGAGCGGCGCGTCGAGGCTGCCGCCGTTGCCGGTCAGCACCAGCGTCGCGGCGGGCAGCGCTGCGCGCAGCGCCTGCACGCGCTCGGGCTCGGAGGCGGCCCCGAGGCCTTCCCCGTGCCCGCCGAGGAGCACGAGCTCGAACGCGTCGTGCTCGCTGCGCTCCAGAGCTTCCGCGATGCCGGTCGCGACCGACACCTCGTGGCCCTGCGCGCGCAGCATCTCGGCATTGCGCACGCGCGCGCTCCGGTCGCCGTCCACGATCAGCACTCTCGCCACGTTCGCTCCTCTCGTCGCGCGCACCGTGCGCCACACCGGCGCAGGTCGGCAAGTTCTTCCCAGCGTCGTTCGTTTCGAAGTTCCGTTCGGTTGGACTGCACGGTGATCCGTGCGAACTGCAACGCACGCATCGGCGCGGACATTTGCAGCTTGAGTGCAATCAGTGCGCATCTGCATCACATGGAAGTGTCGTGCGAAGAGACGCGGGCGCCGCGTGAGGAGCGTTCCGCATCGACGCATCGGTGTTTCATCCGAACCGGTCGGGTGAACGCCCGAGCGGGCGGCGGCGAAGTCCCTAGGCGAACGCCTCGCCGCCGTCGTCGCCGAGCGACAGCTCCCCCTGCTCGGCCAAGCGGCGCGCGGTGTCGACGATCTCTCGCTGCTTCGCCTCGATCTCGGAGACGCGCTTCGGGCCCATCATCTCCTCTTCCTCGAGGAGCGACTGGCGCGCGCGGTTCGAGAGGTTGCCGAGCACCTTGTCGCGCACCGCGGGCGACGCGGTCTTGAGCGCCAGCACGAGGTCTTCGACCGGAACGTTCTGGAGCAGCTTCTTGAAGCCGCGGTCGTCGACGTTCGCGAGATGGTCGAAGGTGAACATCGAGCGCCGGATTTCCTCGGCGATCGCCTCGTCGCGCTGCTGGAGCGCGTCGAGCAGCGCGTCGCCGTCCGGCTTGGGCAGCGCCGCCATCACCTCGGCGGCGGCCGCGACGCCGCGTGCAGGCGCCGCCGCGCGCAGGCGCTCGGCGAACAGCTCGTCCAGGCCGGCCGCGACGTCGGCGAGCACGTCGGCCGAGACGGCCTCGAGGCTCGCGAGCCGGCGCACGACGTCGGGGCGCACGGCGGCGGGCAGCGCGCCGAGCACCGCGGCGCCGCGCTTGGCCGGGAGCTGCGACACGATCAGCGCGATCGTCTGCGCGTCCTCGGCCTCGATGGTGCTCGCGACGAAGCCGGGCGCGTGCGGGTGCAGCGCCCACGCGATCGGCGCCGCGTCGCGCTGCGCCGCGAGGCGCAGCCGCTCCGCGCGCTCGGCGGGCAGCAGCTCGTCGATCCAGTCGAGCGCGCGCTCGGGACTCGCCATCGCGGCCGCTGCGGATCCCTCGACGCGCTCGCGGAGCTCGTCGAGCACGCGCGCCTGCGTCTCCGCGCCGATCGCCTCGACGCGCGGGATCGCGCCGAGGACGCTCTCGATCTCGTCCGCGTCCATGCGCTCGAGCAGCGCGCGCGCCTCGGCGTCCGGCAGCGACAGCACGAGGATCGCGGCCTTCTCGGATCCGGAGAGCTCCACCTTCGGTGCCCTCAGAGCTTGTCGGCGAGCTCGGCCAGCAGCGCGCCGGCACGGCGCGCGTAGGCGGCCGTCACGGCCTGCGCGAGACGCTGTGCGAGCCACGGCTTGCCCGAGCACAAGAAGCGGAAGGCCGGTCCGTGGATCTCGAGCAGCCGCACGTCCGTCTGCGCGACCGCCGACTCGCCGGGCACGGCTTCGGCGATCAGCGGCAGGCCGCCGAACAGGCGGCCCGGGCCGAGCCGCGCGACCGCGCGGTCGATCGCGCCGCGCACGCGCAGCTGGAGCACGACCGCGCCGTCGTGTACGAGGAAGATCGACGACGCGCCCGAGCGCGCGACGTCGCTGCGGTAGATGTAACGCCCGGCCGGGACCTCCTTCCAGCGGCTCGCGTGCGCGATGCCGACCGCTTCGTCGGCGCCGAGGTGCGCGAGATCCGATCCGCCGTGGAGGAAGCGCGCGAGCGTCTTGCCGCCGTCCATCACCACGTCCCAAAGCGTGTGGAGGGTGCGCTCGTCGACTTCGGTGAACTCGATGCCCGTCAGCACGACGTTCTCCGCGTGCTCGACCACCTGCCACGATCCGCGCGCGGCGAGCGCGACGCGCCCGCCCGGCAGCTCGAGCGTCACGCGGCGCACGGAGCGGTACGAGAACGGCGAGACCGTCGCGACGCACACGCCGCCGACGCCGACGTCGCGCGTGCGCGCGGCGAGCGGCTGCGCGAAGTCGCCCGAGTGGATCTCGGCGGCCAGGTCGGCGCCGACGCGCGGGATCGCGCGCGCTTGCGCGACGGGATCGCGCGACGCGTCGAGCAGCGGTTCGAACTCGGCGGTGGCCATCGGCGAGGCACCTCGGGCGGGCGCGCGGCCCGCCGGCTCGATCAGGGCGCGACGAGCCCTTCGTGGATCGCGATCCGCACCAGCTTGGACGCCTTGCGGATGTTGAGCTTGCCCATCAGGTTGCTGCGGTGCGTCTCCACCGTCTTCAGCGAGACGCCGAGCACGCCCGCGATCTCCTTGCTCGACAGCCCTTCGGCGATCAGCTGGAGCACCTCGCGCTCGCGTCCCGAGAGCTGCGCGACCGTGAACGCGGAGCCGTCGCGCGGCTGCGCGATCGCCTCCACTACGCAGTGCGCGATCGACGGCGAGAGGTACGACTTGCCGTCGGCAGTCGCGCGCACCGCGTCCACGAACTCCTCCGCACTCGCGGTCTTCACGACGTAGCCGCTCGCTCCCGCCTGCAGCGCCTGCGTGACCTGCGCGTGCGTCTCGTGCATCGAGAGCGCGAGGCAGCGCGTCTGCGGCGAGCCGCTGCGGATGCGGCGGATGGCCTCGATGCCCGAGAGCCGCGGCATCGTGACGTCGATCACGGCCACGTTGGGCGCCGCCTCGGCGGCGAGGCGCACGGCCTCCTCGCCGGTGTCGGCCTCGGCGACGACGCGCAGGTCCGCGTGGGCCTCCAGGATCCGCCGGATCCCTTCGCGCAGGATCCGATGATCGTCGGCCACCAGCACTCTCGCTTCCATCGCGGCTCCCTCCGTCGTCTGACGCGTTCCGGTTGCGCACGAAATCCATCGGCGCGTCCAGGGAGGCGCGAGATCCGGAGAACACGGGCTTTCGCGACGGAAAATCGACGGAGGCGTGCGGAGATTTCGCCGGATGCGAGTCGGTGCTTCCACGCGGACGACTCGGGACTTCCACTCAGTCGCGCTCGCGCAGGCCGTCGGACGCGGCTCTTCAGGGCGCGATCACGCCCTCGCGGATCGCGAAACGGACCAGCAGCGAGGTGCGCCGGATGCCGAGCTTGCCCATGATGTTGCTGCGGTGCGCTTCGGCGGTCTTCACCGAGAGCCCGAGCCGCGCCGCGATCTCCTTCGCGGAGAGGCCCTCCGCGACGAGCTGCAGCACCTCGCGCTCGCGATCCGAGAGCGCATCGAGCGGAGAGAGCTTGTCGACGCCGCCGCCGCGCATCGCCTCGACGACGTGGTGCGAGATCGCCGGCGAAATGTAGGAGCGGCCGGCGCGCACGGAGTCGATCGCCTCGAGCAGCTGCGCGGCGGCGTCGGTCTTCACGACGTAGCCCGACGCGCCCGAATGCAGCGAATCGCGCACCCGCGCCCAATCGCCGTGCTGCGTGAGGATGATGATCCGCGTGGCGGCGCCGGTGCGGGTGATGCGGCGCGTCGTCTCGATCCCGGAGAGCTCCGGCATCCACAAATCGATGACGGCGATGTCGGGACGGTGCTTCTCCACTGCCTCGACGGCTGCGAGGCCGTCGGACGCCTCTGCGACGACGATCAGATCGGGGCGCGACTCGATCAGGCGGCGCAACGCTTCGCGCACCAGGCAGTGGTCGTCGGCCAGCACGATGCGCGTCTCGCGCCGGCGTTCGACGCGCGTGTCGTCGTGCGTCGTGTTCGCGTTCGTCATCGTCGCTCCCCTCGGCGCATTCTACATCGCAAGCCGTGCATGTCTCGTTAGAATGCGCGCCGACGAGCGTCGATTGGCGTCGACGCGAGCAGCGCGGACGAAGCGCCGGAGAAGCATTGCGCACGAGACGGCTCGCGCACGACTCGCACTGCTGCGAAGCGCCGCCGTGGTTGGCCGCCGTCGTGGAGGTCGCGGCGCACGAGCTCGGCAACCATTTGACGGCGCTTTCGTTCCTGTCGGAGATGATGCGCGGCGAGCCGGGCCCCGAGCGGAGCGAGCACGATGCCGAAAACGTCCACGCGCTGATCGCGCAGTCCGCATCGCTCGTGCGGGCGCTCACCTGGCTGTCGACCCGCGCGACTCCCCCCGTCGCGCTCGACGCGCGCGAGGCGGCGCTCGAGCTGGAGCCGCTGCTGCAACGCCTCGCGAACGGCGCGCTGCGCTTCGAAGATACCGGTGAAGCGGCGCCGCTCTTCGTGTCGCGAAGCCGACTCGTGCGCGCCTTGATCGAGCTGGTGCTGGCCGCGCGCGCGCACGCGTCGAGCAGCGAGCCGATCGTCGTGCGGATCGGGCGCGAGGAAGCGGGCGCGGACGGCGAGCCGGCCGTCCGCATCGCAGTCGAAGGCCGCGCCTCGGACGCGCCGCTGCCGGCGGCATCCGATCTTCCGTCGGCGCGCGATCTCGCCGAGCTCGCCGACGGATCGGTGTGCGTGCGCACGCTGCCCGACGCGCGCGCCGCGTTCTCGCTCGTGCTGCCGCTCGACGCGGGCGAAGCCCCTGTCGCCGGCGCGCGTTGATTCCATCGAGCTGCGTCTGCGGGTTTGCACGGACGGGCGGCGCGGCCGCTCAAGGCGTTTCGCGTCCGCAACGAAGAGTGCCGGCAGACGGAGAGCTCTGCGTGGCGACCGCGACGAACGCAACCAACACCGCTGCGGAGCACGCTCCGGTCGGCGGCATCAGCCGGGCGCTGCTCGACGCCGGCGTCGTGACGCCGGAACAGCTGGCGTACGCCGAGCGCGTGCGCGCGAAGCTCGGCGTCGAGCGCCCGCTTTTCGACCTCCTGCGCGAGATCTTCTCGATCGGCGACGCCCGGCTGCGCGACGCGCTCGAGCGACAGCGCGACCGCCTGAAGCTCGGCGAGCTGCTGGTGGAGCTCGGCTATCTCCGCCAGGAGTTCCTCGAGCTCGCGCTCTCGATCCAGCGCGACGAGAAGAGCAAGGGTGAGCGGCGGCGCATCGGCGAGATCCTGATCGATCACCATCTGATCGACGAGACCAAGCTGGCCGAGGCGCTCGCGATCCATCTCGGCTTCCCGCTCGAGGCGCCGGGACTCGTACCCCTCGATGCGGCGCTCGTGGCGGAGCTCTCGGCCGACGCGTGCGAGCGTCACGGTTTCGTTCCGCTCCGCCGGCACGAGGGCCGCGTCGTCGTCGCGTTCTCCGATCCGATGGATCCCGACGCGGTCGCCGCAGCGCGCGCGGCGTTCGGCGCGGACGGCGTGGCGCCCGCGATCGCCGAGCGCGCCGCGATCCGCGCGGCGCTCGCGCGGCTGGCCGGGCGCCAAGCCCCGGCTGCGCCGGTGGCCGCGTCGCCGTCGACCGTCGTGGACCTGCTCGACGAGATCTTGGACGAGGCGATCGGCGCCGCCGCCTGCGCGATCCACCTCGAGCCGCGCGCGGACGGCATCGCGCTGCGCCTGCGCGAGGACGGCGTGCTCTCCACGCGGCGCGTGCTGCCGCTCTCGCTGGCGCCTGCGCTGGTCCACCACCTTCGCGTGCTGTGCCGCGGCGAGGACGGATCCGACGTCACGCACTTCGTGCACCGCAGCGGGGCGCAGACCTGCGAGGTGCGCATGGCGAGCTGCGCCATCGCGCACGGCGAGCGCATCGTGCTGCGACTGCTCGACGTCGGCGCGACGCCCGCCTCGCTCGACGCGATCGGCGCGTCGCCGCTGCTGCTCGGGCGTCTGCGCGCAGAGCTGTCGCGGCCCAGCGGCCTGCTGCTGCTCGCTTCGCCGCCGGGAGGCGGACGCTCGGCGACGCTGCACGCGTGCCTCGCCGCGCTGGCGGGCGCCAACACGGCGCTCGCGATCGTCGAGAGCCCGGGCGCGCGCCGCTTCGAGGGCGCCGCACAGTTCGTGCGCGGACGCGACCGCGAGCGCTTCGCCGATACCTGGCTGCGCGCGCTCGCGCAGGATCCGGACGTGATCGCGCTCGACGAGATCGACTCGCCGGAATCGGCGCAGGCCGCCGTGGCCGCCGCCGCGGCAGGCCGGCGCGTGGTGGCGACCTGCGCCGCCGAGGATGCCGTCGGGGCGTATCTCCGCATCGCGGGCTTCGGCGTCGATCGGCCGCTGCTCGCGTCCGCGCTGGGCGGCGTCCTCGCGCAGCAGCTCCTGCGCCGCGTGTGCGACACCTGCGCGCAGCCAGACGTCTCGCGCACGGCGCGGCGTTTCGAGCAGATGCTGCTCGAGCCGGACGGTCGCTTCCTCGCCGGACACGGCTGCGCCGAGTGTCGCACCACCGGCTTCCGCGGCCGCGCGGGCGTCTTCGAGCTGCTGGGGATCGGCGACGACGAGCGCCGCCGCTGGATCGCGGAGCACGCGAGCGGCGACTCGCTGCGCGCGGCCTCCGTCGCGGCCGGCGTCGTGACGCTCTTCGAGGACGGCGTCGCGCGCGCCGCACGCGGGCACGTCTCGATCGCAGAGGTGGCCCGGCGCCTGCCGCCCGCCGCCGACGGGCGCTCGCTCGCCGAGATCCTCGGCCGTACGGGGAGGTGAGCGATGGACGATCCGCTCGCCGAGCTCGCGCGGCGCCACATCGACTCGGGACGCGCGCGCATTCCGGTGTTCCCGGGCGTCGCCTTGAAGGCGCAGCGGCTGCTCGCGGATCCCGACGCCGAGCTCGAGGACGTCGAAGAGCTCGTCGCCAGCGATCCCGCGCTGGCCGCGGCGCTGCTGCGCGCGGCCAACTCGGCCGCCTTCGGCGCGCGCGAGCCGGCCAGCACGATCCGCGAGGCCGCCGTGCGACTCGGCATCCGCCGCACCGGCCAGCTCGTGATCGTGTTCAGCCAGCACCGCAGCTACGAGATGCGCGACGGCCGCCTGCGCGCGATGGCCGAGACGCTCTGGCGACACGCCGCCGCGTCGGCGCTCGGCGCCGACTGGCTCGCGCGCAGACTCTCGCTCGCGTCGGTCGAGAGCCACGCGATGCTGGCCGGCCTGCTGCACGACGTCGGCAAGCTGTTCATGCTGAACGTGATCGACGACCTCGGCGAGAAGCAGGCGGGGGGCGTCCGTTTCTCGGACGAGCTCGTCCTCGCGGTGGTGGACGGCCTGCACTGCGAGCAGGGCGAGCGCCTGCTCGAGTCGTGGAGCATCCCCGAGGTCTATCGCGACGTCGTGCGGCGCCACCACGATGCCCGCGTCGAGGCGGACGACCGCCTGCTGCTGCTGCTGCGCACCGTGGACCGCGCCTGTCATCGCGTGCACGTCGGGCTGGGCGCTTCCGAAGCGGACGGCGATCGGGTGGACGCCGAGGCGGAGGCGCTGGGAGCGACCGACGTGGTGCTCGCGGAGCTGGAAATCCGCCTCGAGGACGCCGCCCGCGTCGCCGCCTGACCGGAGCCGGCGCGCGGCGGCTCAGCCCGCGGGCGTTCCCGGCGGCTGCGCGGGCTCGGGCGCGGTCGGCAGCAGCACCGAGATGCGCCGGTTGCGCGGATCCTCGGGCCGCTCGTGGAAGCGCGGGCGCTCCGCGGCGTAGCCGCGAATCTCCTTCACCTGATCGGGCGTGACGCCGCCGCCGGCCAGCACCTTGCGCGCGGCGTTCGCGCGGTCGGTGGAGAGATCCCAGTTCGAGTACGCGCCGCCGGCGTAGGCGAGGCTGTCGGTGTGGCCTTCGATCACGAGCCGATGCGCGCTCGCGCCGAGCGTCGTCGCGAGCGCGCGCAGCACGCGCTCGCCGATCTCCGACGGCTCGCGGCTGCCGCGCTCGAAGAAGGTGCCCTCCTCGGACTCCATCAGCTCGATGCGCAGTCCCTCGTCGGTCAGCTGGACGTCGACGAGGTGCCGAATCGTCTCGAACTCGGGGAGCGACGCCAGCTTCTGGCGGATCTCCTGCGCGAGCCGGTCGAGGTCGCGCTTCTTCTCGCGGCGCGCACGGTCGGCGTCCTGTCCCTTCGCGAGCGGCACCTCCAGCAACCCGGGCTGGCCTTCGATCGGGCCCTGTCCGGCGGCGAGCACGCCCGCCGATCCCTCGCTCGCCTTGGTGCCGGCCCGGTCCTCGGTGCCGAGCGGATCGCGGAAGTAGCCGCCGACGGCCTGCTTCACGTCCTGGTTCTGGTTCACCAGCCACATCACCATGAAGAACGCCATCATGGCCGTGACGAAATCGGCGTACGCCACCTTCCACGCGCCGCCGTGATGGCCCTCGTGATGGGCGCGGCGCTTCTTCACGATGATCAGGGTCGGCTTGTGCGCGGCGCCCCGGTCAGCCATCGCCGCCGCCTCGCAGGTTGCGGCACGCCTTCGACAGCTCGGCCGAGCTGGGCCTCACCTCCGCGGGCAGCGAGCGGCGCGCGAGCTCCACGGCGATGGTGGGATTGGCGCCTTTGTAGAGCGAGACCAGCAGCTCCTTGATGGCGACGAGGTAGGTGTGCTGATCGTGCACCTTGGCGGCGAGATTGCCCGCCATCGGCTGCACGAAGCCGTACGAGAGCAGCACGCCGAGGAAGGTCCCGACCAGCGCAGCGCCGACGTGATGGCCGATCTCGCTGGGCGGGCCGTCGATGTGGCCCATCGTGATCACGATGCCGAGCACGGCGGCCACGATGCCGAGGCCGGGCAGCGCGTCGCCCATCGTCGCGAGCGCCTTGGACGGCAGGATCTCCTCTTCTTTCTGCACCTCGAGATCCGCCTCGAGCAGCTCGCCGAGCTCGTGATCGCCGAGCTTCACGCCCGACGTGAACAACTCGAGCGTGTCGACGAGAAAGGTGAGCGCCATGGCGTCGCCGGTGAAGCCCGCGTACTTGCCGAGCAGCGCGCTCTTGTGCGGATCTTCGACGTGCTGCTCGAGCGCGACGAGCCCTTCGCGGCGCGCCAGCGAGAGGAGCTCGAAGCCCATCAGGAGGACGTCGAGGAAATCCTGGTGCGTCTTCCCGTTCGACGCGAGCTTCGGAAGCTGGCGCGCGAGGCCCTTCACGACGTGCATCGGCGTGCCGACGAGCAGCGCGCCCGTCGCGGCGCCGCCGATCACGACGAACTCGCTCGGCTGCCAGAGGACGCTGAAGTGTCCGCCCGCCATCGCAAAGCCGCCGAGCACGCATCCGATCACGACCACCAGACCGACGATCGCGATCATGCGCCCTCCGGAGCGGCGCGGCGACCATCGCCTCGCGCTCTCGCCCTCGCGTTATCGTCGCGCTCCCCGCTCCCTTGAGATGCGCGCGGACGGAGCGCGCGCGCTCGGGGTTCGACCCGATTCGGTGTCGGTGGAACGCCGGAGCGCGGCGGATGCGGAGGCGCGCGACGCGCGGGAATCAGCCGAGCGAGCCCATCCGCCTGTGACCCCACGCGACGAGGCGATGCACGGCGACCGGCGCGATGCGCTTCGCCCAGTCGGCGGCGCCGGCCTCGCGGCAGATCACGACGCGCATCTTGTTCTTCTCGACCGCGCGCAGGATCTGGCGCGCGGCCTGCTCGGGCGGCATCGCCAGGCGCTCGAAGCGCTCGATCATCTTCTGCTTCGCGTCGGGATCGGCGCTGCGGCTGTCGCGCACGATGTTCGTGCGCACGCCGCCGGGGTGCACGCAGGTGACGCCGATCCGGCTGTCGCGCAGCTCCGCCCAGAGCGCTTCGGAGAAGCCGCGCACCGCGAACTTCGTCGCGCAGTACGAAGACTGAGTCGGCAGCCCGATCAGGCCGAACATGCTCGAGAGGTTCACGATGTGCGCGTCCTCGCCGCGCGCCGCGGCCGCGCGCAGGTGCGGCAGGAAGAACTTGCAGCCGTGCACCACGCCCCAGAAGTTGACGCCGACGATCCAGCGCAGGTCCTCGAGCGACTGCTCCTCGAACAGCCCCGTCACCGACACGCCCGCGTTGTTGACGACGAGGTGCACGCGCCCGTGCGCGCCCGCGACCTCGTCCGCCAGCTTCGCCATGCAACCCGCGTCCGCGACGTCGGCGACGTGCACCGACGCCTTGCGGCCCGCGGCGGCGACGCCGGCCGCGGTCTCGGCGAGCGCGGCCTGCGCGACGTCCACGAGCGCCACGTCCGCGCCGCGCTCCGCGAGCAAGATGGCGAGCGCGCGGCCGATGCCGCTCGCCGCGCCGGTCACGACCGCGACGCGGTCGCGCAAGCGCCGCACCTCGCTAGCTGAGGGGCCTCAACAGATTGCTGACACCTGTGGGTGCTCTGAGAATGGGGTTGCTCAACGACCTCAAGCTCAGAGGGGAACCCACAGGTGCAAC
>QEVM01000076.1 GCA_003576805.1 Pseudomonadota bacterium
GGCGCTCGCGCGCCCCGGCCAGCGGCCGCGGCGACGCCGCGTGCCGCGCGGCGGCCGCGCGATCGCGGTCGCGGGCGTCGGCGAGGAGATCCAGGCGCTCTACCGCGGCGCGATCGACTACGTCGCGCTCCCGCTCTGGCCGGCCGAGCTGCTGCGCTGGATGATCGCGGGCCATCCGTCGCTGGGTCACTGCCTGCCGCTGTACTTCGCGGTGGGCGAGAAGCTGGTGGGCTGGGCGATGGTCCGCATCTACCCGACCGACGCCGGCTGCGACGCGGAGCTGGTCGAGTGCTACGCGCCCCGTCCCGACGCCGAGCTCTACACGTGGATGGTGTCGGAGATCGCGACGCGCGCCGCCGCGTTCGCGCCGGGCCTGCTCGGCGCCTGCACGCCCTGCCCGCTCCTCGCCGAGGCGCTCGCGCGCAACGGCTTCGTGCGGGCCGGCGTGAATCCGATCCAGGTCTGGTGGCCGGGCCGCGACGTCCCGCCCGGACCGCTGCTGATCGGCTCGAACTCGGGCGACTCGTCGCTCGTGCCGTTCGCCGAGCGCTGGTGGGACGCGGACGCGGATCAGGTGCAGCGCCCGACCGAGTCGTAGCGGAAGCCGGCGCGCCGCATCGCGGCCGGGTCGTAGACGTTGCGCAGGTCGACCACGACCGGCTCGCGCAGCAGCGACTTGATGCGGTCGAGATCGAGCATGCGGAACTGGTTCCACTCGGTGATCAGCACGAGCGCGTCGGCGTTCTCGCAGGTCTCGTATTCGTTCTTGCAGAGCTGGACGCCGGGCAGGTCGCGCGCGGCGTTGGCCATCGCGACCGGGTCGAAGGCGCGCACCGCGGCGCCGCTCGCCATCAGCTGCCTCAGGATGTCGATCGACGGCGCGTCGCGCATGTCGTCCGTCTCCGGCTTGAACGAGAGGCCGAGCACGGCGACGGTCTTGCCGGACGCCGAGCCGCCGAGGGCGCGCTCGATCTTCTCCACCATGCGCTGCCGCTGGCGGTCGTTCACGCGGATCACCGTCTCGACGATCTCGAGCCGCTCGCCGGCGTCGCGCGCGAACTGGGCCGCCGAGCGCGTGTCCTTCGGGAAGCACGAGCCGCCGAAGCCGGGGCCCGGGTGCAGGAACTTCGAGCCGATGCGCTTGTCGAGGCCGATGCCCTTCGAGATGGCGTGGACGTCGCCGCCGATCCGCTCGCACAGGTTCGCGACCTCGTTGATGAACGAGATCTTCACCGCGAGGAAGGCGTTGGCGGCGTACTTGGTCAGCTCCGCGGTCGGGATGTTGGTGATGACGAAGGGCGTCTCGATCAGGTAGAGCGGCCGGTAGAGGTCCTTCAGGATCGCGATCGCCTCGTCGTCGTCGGCGCCGATCACGACGCGGTCCGGGCGCATGAAGTCGGCGATCGCGGCGCCCTCGCGCAGGAACTCGGGGTTCGACGCGACGCTGAAGCGGTGGCTCGCGCCGCCCGTCGCGTGCTCCTCCTCGATCCACGAGCGCACCAGGTACGAGGTGCCGACCGGCACGGTGCTCTTGGTGACGATCACCTTGTAGCCGTCCATCGCGCGGCCGACCTCGCGCGCGACGGCCTCGACGGCGGTGAGGTCGGTCGTGCCGTCCGCCTTGGTCGGCGTCTGCACCGCGATGAAGACGACGAGCGCCTGGCGGACCGCCGACGCGGTGTCGGTCGTGAACGAGAGGCGCCGCTCGCGCACGTTGCGCTGCACGATCGCGTCGAGGCCCGGCTCGTAGATCGGGATCTCGCCGCGCTCGAGCGCCGCGATCTTGTCGGCGTCCTTGTCGGCGCACACGACCTGCACGCCGAACTCCGCGAAGCAGGCGCCGGTGACGAGCCCCACGTAGCCACTGCCGATGATGCAGACGTTCACTGGCTCCCCCGCCGCTAGCGCGTGACCCTGAGACTTTCGACCGTCCGGCGCAAGCCTTCCTCGAGCTCGACGGCGGGCTCGAAACCGAGCAGCGCCCGCGCGCGGCCGACGGCCGCCAGGCTGTGTCGCACGTCGCCGACGCGCGCCGGCCCGTGGATCGGCGCGACGCTGCTGCCGGTGATCTTCTGGAGCGTGCGCAGCAGCTCGTCCAGCGAGATGCGGCGCCCGCCCGCGACGTTGATGACGTGCCCCGGCGCGTCCGGCGCGTCGGCCGCGAGCAGGTTCGCGCGCACGGTGTCCGACACGAAGGTGAAGTCGCGGCTCGTCTCGCCGTCGCCGTGGATCGTCGCCGGCTCGTCGCGCAGGCAGGCCGTCGCGAAGCGCGGCACGACGGCCGCGTACTCGCTCTTGGGATCCTGGCGCGGACCGAACACGTTGAAGTAGCGGAGCGCCACCGTCTCGAGCCCGTACAGCTCGTGGTAGAGCCGGCAGTAGACCTCGCCCGCGTACTTCTGGAGCGCGTAGGGCGAGCGCGGGTTCGGCGGCATGGTCTCGACCTTCGGCAGCTCCTCGGTGTTGCCGTACGCCGACGACGAGGCCGCGAACACGACGCGGCGCACGCCCGCCTGGCGCGCCTGCTCGAGCACGTTGAGCGTGCCGTCGACGTTCACGCGGTTGGTGCGGATCGGCTCGGCCACGCTGCGCGGCACCGACGGCACCGCGCCCTGGTGGAACACGACCTCGACGCCGGCCACGGCGCGCGCCGCGGTGTCGGGATCGGCGAAGTCGCCGCGCACCAGGTCGATCCGCTCGCGCGCGTGCGCGAGGTTCTCGTCGCGGCCGCTCGAGAAGTCGTCGAGCACGCGCACCCGCCAGCCCGCGGCGAGCAGCGCGTCCACCAGATGGCTGCCGATGAAGCCGGCGCCTCCCGTCACCAGCGCCAGACGTCCCTCGCGGCTCACGAACACCTCCCCGACGATTCCATCCACCCGACGAAGCGCGCGATGCCCTCCTCGAGCGGGACGGCCGGCGTCCAGCCGAGTGCGTCGCGCGCGGCCGTCGTGTCCGCCCAGGTCCGCGACACGTCGCCGGTCTGGCGCGGCAGCCACTCGATGCGCGCCTTGCGCCCGAGCGCGCGCTCGAGCGCGTCGATCACCTGCTGCACCGAGACGGTGCGCCCGGCGCCGAAGTTGAGCACCGCGAAGCCGAGGTCGCGGTCGGCGGCGCGCACGAGCCCGTCCACCAGGTCGTCGACGTAGGTGAAGTCGCGCAGGCTGGAGCCGTCGCCGAAGACCGGGATCGAGTCGCCGCGCAGGATGCGCGTGGCGAACTTGCGGATCGCGAGGTCTGGCCGCTGGCGCGGGCCGTACGCGGTGAAGATGCGCGCGCACGTGACCGACAGACCCTGCGCGCGGAAGAAGCTGCGCAGCAGGATCTCGCCCGCGCGCTTGGTCGCGGCGTACGGCGAGATCGGGTCGTCGGCGGGATCGGCTTCGCGGAACGGACCGCCCTCGCGCTCGCCGTAGACCGACGAGGACGACGCGAACAGCAGCCGCGCGACGCCGGCGCGGAGCGCCGCCGCGGCGACCACGGCGGTGCCGCGCAGGTTCACGTCCGCGTACGCGACCGGGCGCTCGAGGCTCGGCCGCACGCCGGCGAGCGCGGCGAGGTGCACCGCCACGTCGGCGCCGCCCGCGAAAGCGTCCGCGACCGCCGCCTCGTCGCGGATGTCGCCGGCGACGAGCCGGAAGCGCGGCGAGCGCAGCGCGTCGGCGAGGTTCGCGCGCTTCTCGGACTCGGCGTAGAAGGGATCGAAGTTGTCGAGCCCCACCACGTCGCGGCCCTCCGCCAGCAGGCGGTCCACCAGCGTGGAGCCGACGAAGCCCGCGGCTCCGGTCACGATCACGCGCTGCGCGCGGCTCATCGGCTGCCGGGCCCTCCGACCCGCCGGCCCGAGAGCCGCTCCTGCGCTTCGAGATCCGCGGCGACCATGATGCGGGCGAGCTCGGGCGCGCGCGTCTTCGCGGTCCAGCCGAGCTGCTCGCGCGCCTTGGCGGGGTCTGCGAGCAGCGTGTCCACCTCCGCGGGGCGCATCAGCGCGGGATCGCTGCGCACGAAGTCGGCCGGATCGAGCCCGGCCGCGCCGAAGGAGTGGTCGATGAACTCCTGCACCGAGTGCTGCTCGCCGGTGCCGATCACGAAGTCGCCGGGCTCGTCCTGCTGGAGCATGCGCCACATCGCGTCCACGTACTCCGGGGCGTAGCCCCAGTCACGACGCGCGCTGGTGTTGCCGAGCAGCAGCTCGTCCTGGAGACCCAGCTTGATGCGCGCCACCGCCTCCGTGATCTTGCGCGTCACGAACTCGCGCCCGCGCCGCGGGGACTCGTGGTTGAACAGGATTCCGGACACCGCGTGGAGTCCGAAGCTCTCGCGGTAGTTCACCGTGATCCAGTGGCCGAACATCTTCGCGACGGCGTAGGGGCTGCGCGGATAGAACGGGGTCGCTTCGTTCTGCGGCGTCTCGCGCACCTTGCCGTACATCTCGGAGCTCGACGCCTGGTAGAAGCGGATGCCCGGGTCCGCGAAACGGATCGCCTCGAGCAGGCGCGTCACGCCGAGCGCCGTGAACTCGCCGGTGAGCGACGGCTGCTGCCACGACGTCGGGACGAACGACTGCGCCGCGAGGTTGTAGACCTCGCGCGGGCGCACGGTCGTCAAGATCGTCAGCAGCGAGCTCGGATCGAGCAGGTCGCCCTGGTGGAGCCGCACGCGCTCCTTCAGGTGCGCGATGCGCTCGAAGTTCTCCGTGCTCGAGCGGCGCACCATGCCGTGCACGTCGTAGCCCTTGTCGAGCAGCAGCTCCGCCAGATAGGAGCCGTCCTGCCCGGTGATTCCCGTGATGAGCGCCGTGGTCACGAACCGTCCCCTCCCGTGTCCCGTCTCGGCTGGTCGTGGATCTCGAAGAAACCGAGATTGCGCAGCAGCCGCAGCGTCAGGACGATCACGAGCACCAGGAACACCACCGCCGCGGTGCCCTCGAGATTGGTGAACGAGACCGCGATCACGCAGAAGCACGCGGTCAGGAACCAGATCGAGAGCACGGCGGAGCGGTGCGATCCCTCGGAGTCGAGCAGCCGATGATGAATGTGCTGGCGGTCCGGCGCCATGATCGGGCCGCCGCGGCGCAGGCGCCGGTAGATCGAGAGCGCGGTGTCCATGAGCGGCACCGCGAGCGCGAGCAGCGGCACGACGAAGGTCAGCACCGACAGCTTGCGATACCCCTCGAGCGCGAGCAGCGAGAGGTTGAAGCCGATGAAGAGCGCGCCCGTGTCGCCGAGGAAGATGCGCGCCGGCGGAAAGTTGTAGGGCAGGAAGCCGAGCACCGCGCCGAGGAAGGCGACGCCGACGAACACGCCGACGACCTGGTCCGCCTGCCACGCGATGAAGGTGAGCGTGAGCCCGATGATCGCGCCGATGCCGCTGGCGAGGCCGTCGAGGCCGTCCATCAGGTTCATCGCGTTCGTGATGCCGACGATCCACAGCCCCGTGACGATCCAGACGAGCGGCTCCGGGAAGTACCAGACGTTGAGCGAGACGGGATCGGTCAGGTGGTCGATGCGGAAGCCGTAGAAGATGGCCACGGCGGCGGCGATGATCTGGAACGGCAGCTTGGTGCGGGCCGAGAGCGCGCGGCGGTCGTCCACCAGCCCGAGCCCGAGCAGGATCATCGAGCCGAGCAGCTGGCCCTCGACGTGCCCGCGGAAGTCCTCGTGGAAGCCGGTGACGATGAGCGCGGTCGAGAGGCCCGTGAAGAAGCCGAGCGCGACGGCGATCCCGCCGAGCAGCGGGATGTCGTGACGGCGGTTGACCTTGCGCTCGTCGGGACGGTCCACGGCGCCGAGCGCGTGCGCGATCTTCGCCGAGAGAGGCGTCGTCGCGGCCGCGACGGCGACGGCGACCGCGAACGGAGCGAGCAGCTCCACGGGATTCACCACGATCGCCTCTTTTCCTGCTCCATGGCGGCGGGGCTCAGTACCCGTAGCGCTCCGGTTCGGCCTCGACTCCGTTCAGCACCACGCCGAGCACGCGGCGCCGGTCGAGGATGTCGAGCGCGGCCGCCACGTCGTCGCGCGGAGTCTCGTTCGCGCGGACCACGAACACCAGGCCGTCGGTCAGCTCGCTCATCGTCTTCGCGTCGGGCAGCGCCAGGGTCGGCGGCGTGTCGAAGATGACCTGGTCGTAGCTGCGCGCCAGCTCCTCCACGAGGCTGCGCATCCGATCCGAGGCGAGCAGCTCCGAAGGGTTGGACGGCGTCGCGCGCACCGGCAGCACCGAGAGCGACGTGCCCTCGACCTTGATCACCGCGCGCTCCAGCGTTCCCGCATCGGTGAGGACCTCGGCGAGACCGCACTCGGGCCGCAGGCCGAGCGCGGCCTGGATCTTCGGCCGGCGCAGGTCGCAGTCGACCAGCAGGACGCGGCGCCCGAGGCTCATCGACGAGACCAGCGCGAGGTTCAGCGCCGCGGTCGTCTTGCCCTCGTTCGGCATCGCGCTCGTGACCGCGATCGTGCGGATCGGGCGCTCGCTGGCGAGCGCGTCGAGCCGCGCGCGCAGCGTCCGGAACTGCTCCGCCACGAACGAGTCGGGCTGCAGCAGCGAGATGCGGCGCTTGTTGTACGCGTTGGCGTCCTCGACCTCGACCGGCCGGATCTGGCGCACGACCCACGAGCGCAGCCGCGCGAGACGTCCGGCGGGCGCGCCGCCCGGGGCGCGCGCGATCGGCTGCGCGGCGGGCGCCGTCACGCCGGGCACGGCGCCGGCGCCGCGCCGGCCGCGCTCCGCCTCCGCCCGCTGGAGAGCCTCGTAGACCTTTCCCATGTCGTCTCCTCTGCTGCGATCGCTCTCAGCGGAACATGCTGCGCAGCCGGGCCCGCCAGCCCTGCCGGCGCGCGGGTGCGGACCATTCTTCGCCGTCGTTCGCGAGCAGGCCGAGGTCGCGCGCGACCTCGTCCACCTCGCCGGCGTCGATCGTCGCGAGCCCGCGCGAGTAGCCGAGCAGCAGCGCGCCGTCGCACACGACGTTGATCAGCCGCGGCACGCCGCCCGTCACCCCGTGCAGCCGGCGCAGCGCGCCGCGCTTGAACAGACCCTTGCCCGTGTAGCCCGCGAGGCGCAGCCGCTCCTGCACGTAGTTCTCGGTCTCGTCCAGCTCGAACGGGCGCAGGCGGAAGCGCAGCACGATGCGCTGGCGCAGCTGTCGCAGGTCCTGCCGCGCCAGCTTCTCCTCGAGCTCGGGCTGTCCCACCAGCATGATCTGGATCAGCTTCGAGGTCGGCGTCTCGAGGTTGGAGAGCAGCCGGATCTCCTCGAGCATGTCCGCGGACAGGTTCTGCGCCTCGTCCACGATGAGCAGCGTCGGATGATCGCGCTCGAGCCGCTCGATCAGGAACTTGTTGAGCGCGATCAGGTACTCGGCCTTCGACGCGCACGGCGTCTCGATTCCGAACTCGTCGAACAGCAGGCGGAAGAAGTCGAGCGGCTCGAGGCGCGGGTTGAACACGAACGCGGCGAGCGTGTTCGGGTCGAGCTGCGAGAGCAGCGCGTGCAGCAGCGTGGTCTTCCCTGTGCCGACCTCGCCGGTCAGCATCACGAAGCCCTTCCGCGCGCGGACGCCGTACACCAGCGTCGCGAGGCCCTCCTGATGCGCTTCGCCGAGATACAGGAACGCCGGGTCGGGCGTCATCTCGAACGGCGCTCGGATCAGGCCGTAGTGCTGCAGATACATGACGCGCGGCCTCGCTACCCGGGCTCACCCGGAACCAGCGCCGCCGCCGGCTCGCCGCCGGGCGCGGGCGCGGCCGGCGCCGGCTGCGCGGGCGCGACGGGCACGTCTTCCTCGCTGGCGGAGAGCCAGTGCGGCTTGTTGACGACGACGTAGCCGACCGCCGAGCTCACGAGCACGACACCGCTGAAGGCCACCGCCGCGAACGCGTCGCGCAGGTTGCGGCGCCGGATCCTGCGCCGGTCCGCCTCCAGCAGGATCGCCGGGATCGACGTGAGCACCGGGATGCGGAGCGCCTGCTGGAGCTGCCGGGCCTGGTGGTACGACGAGTCCGCCGCCTCGAGCAGCAGCGCGATGCCGGCGCCGGCGCCGACCCCGAGCATGATGCCGAGCGCGAGGATCAGCGGCCGGTTGGGCGACGTCGGGTCGGGCGGCGCGTACGCCGGCTCCAACACGCGGAACTGCTCGCCCTTCTGGCGCCGCTCCATGTTCGCCGCGACCGCCGCCTCGAGGCGCTTGGCGCTGAACTCGTTGAAGCTCTCGCCGAGCTGCGCGTACTCGCGCTCGAGCGCGTCGAGCTGCTCGGCGACGCGCGGCGTGTTCGCGAGGCGCGCCTGCGCGGCGTCCATCTCCTTCTGCAGCCGCTCGACCTCGCGCTGGGCGCCTTCGACCCGCAGCCCCGCGCGCTGGGCTTCGTTGCGCGCCTGCTGCTCCGCGACCGACGCCGGCGCCGCCTGCTGCTCCTGCTCCTGCTCCTCCGCCTCGCCCCGCTCGACGCGCGCGCGAACCTGCTCCATCTCCGCGACCGCGGCGACGACGTCGGGGTGCTTGTCGGTGAAGCCGCGCCCGCGCAGCTCGCCGAGCACGTTCTCGAGCTGCTGCAAACGCTGCGTGGGAGACAGCACCTGGCTGGTCTGCGGCCCGCCCGCGAGGCCCGACTCGCGCGCCACGGTGGCCTGCTGGGAGTAGAAAGCCTGGTCGCTCTGCGCCTCGGCCAGCCGCTGCGAAGCCATCGCGAGCGCGTCGAACGAGCGCTCGATCTGGCGCTGGTTCGTGACGACGTCCTCCGGCAGCGAGCCCGAGTTCTGCGCCTTCACCTGCGCGATCTGGGCCTCCAGCTCGCGGAGCCGGGACGAGAGGCGCTGCAGCTCGCTCTCGATGAAGTCCGCGGTGTCGCCCGACGACTGCACGCGCTCCTTGATGTGCTCGTCGATGAAGTCGTTGGCGAGGCGGTTCGCCACCGCGGACGCCACGCCGGCGTTCTCGTGGCGGAAGAACAGCCGGAACGTGTTCACCTCGATGTCCATGCGCCGCTTCATCTCCGGGTCGGGCATCTCCGGCAGCACGGGCTCCACGTTGATGCGGCCGCGCATCATGTTGATCACTTCCTCGCGCGTCTTCTTCTCCGACTCCTCCGGATAGAGCTTCAGGTCGTCGATCACCTTGGAGAGTCGCGCGCGCGACAGGATCTGCATCGTCATCAGGTGCAGGCGGTTCATCACGTCCTGCTCCTGCACGCCGGTCTCGACGAGCTTGCGCGAGATGCTCTGCGGCTCGACGAGCAGCGTCGCGTAGACGGTGTACTCGTCCCGCAGGATCGCGGCGATGAAGATCGCGGCGAGAATGGTCGCGCCCGCCACGGCGGCCACCAGCCGGATGCGGCGGCGGAAGATCGCGACGATGTCGTTCAGGGAGAAGCTCTGCTCGTCCATGCTGGCTCCCGTTCCCGCCCTACAGGGGAATCGGATCGAAGGTCCACGTGACCCCGACGATCACGCGGTAGTAGTTGCGCTTGGCGTCCGCGAAGTCGCTCGAGGATTTCTGCTGGTAGTAGCTCGCCGACGCGTCCGCGGTGAGGTTGCGCGAGATGCGGCGCGTGCCGCGCAGCTCTACGCGGAAGGTGCGCACGTCGATCGGGTTGTCGATCTCGTCGCCGCTGCTGATCTCGAACGGCACGCCGACGGTCGCGAGGGTCGTCGTCACGATCCCGTCCGTCGAGACGATCGGGATCCGCGCCACCGCGGGCCGCAGCGCGACCTGCTGGACGCGCAGCTCCGAGATCGCGGATTGCATCGACACGCCGCCCAGCAGCTTCAGCGTCCAGTGCCGCGTCGGCGTCCAGGTCAGCTCGCCGCTCAGGTTGTCCACGATCGTGCTGACGCCGAGGCCCGACCCGTTGCTCGCGGAGCGCGAGTAGCTGAGCGTCCCTCTCCACTGGCTCCACTGCTTGTCCAGCGAGAGCCGGCCGAAATAGCTGAGCTGCCCCTCGGCCTCCGTCTCGCCCACGAACGGAACGCGGATGCGGTCGGCTGCCCGCAGCGGGAAGAAGGTCCTTCCGGCCTGGTCCTGGAACACCAGAAAGTTGCACCGGGGCCCGGTGGTCTGGAAGCCGGCGGCCTGCGCTTGCGACGTGAACGGCGCGCCGTCCTCGCGTCGCGGGCAGCTCGCCAGATCCACCGGCACGTAGCTCGGCTCTTCGAGATCGCCGACGTCGACCGCGTCGGCCTTGCTCCAGGCGGGACCGACGTTCGCGGAGAAGCGCAGCGTGCGGCTGAACTGGTACTGCAGCAGGCCGAAGCCCTGGTAGATGTCGGTGCTGGTCTCGGGCGCCACGTCGCCGTTGTCGAAGGTCTGGCGCTGGAACTGCCCGCCGAAGCCCGCGACCAGCCGGCGGGACAGGCTGCGCGTGACCTGGAGCACGCCGCTCATCGAGTGCGAGCTCGAGTCGGTCGACGAGTCGGACTCGCCGCTGAACGAGTAGTAGTCGCTCTGCCCGTTCAGCGTGAGCTCCCAGCGCGGGCCGAGGCGCCGTCGCATGCCCACCAGGCCCTGGTTCGTCGTGACGCGCACGCGTGCCGGAATGACGATCGGCGCCGCGCCGGCCAGCCCGGCCTCGAACAGCCCGCCGAGGCTGCTGCTGTAGCCGAAGCTGTCCGAGAGGGAGAAGGTGGTGAGGTCGTCCATGACCCATTCGCCCCGCGCGTCGGCGAAGTGGTCGAACTCCGAGATGCCGTCGAGCCGCGCGTACTCCTCGTAGCGGAGCTGGTAGCCGACGTCGTAGCGGAGATCGCCCTGCTTCTCGCGGATGCGGAGGTTGGGGCCGGTGCGGAGCGAGAAGTCGTCCTCCTTCGGGATCTTCCGCCCGAACTGGTCTTCGTCGCGGGTCTGGAACACGTTCGTGTCGTACACCGCCTCGGCGTCCCAGCCCGGCACGAACTCCGCTCCGACGGCCGGCGAGGCGGCCGCGGAAAGGAGCACGAGAGCGAGCAGCACGCGGATGCGCATGCGTCAGTCCGGCACCACGATCGTGTCGCCGGCTTGCAGCCGCATGTTCCCTTCCGGGCGCTTGCCGCGCAGGAACGCGTTGTAGTTGAAGCGGTACTGCACGATCGAGCCGTCCGGGTTGGGGCGCAGGATGTGGATGTCCCCCTTGTCGGCGTAGGGCGTGAAGCCGCCGGCGATCGCGATCGCGTCGAGCGCGCGCAGGTCGGTCGCGAGCGGCACCACGGCGCCCGAGCGGCCGACCTCGCCCACCACCTGCACGTTCTTGCTGCGGATCTCGCGGACGATCACGGTGACGTCCGGCGCGGTCACGTACTCGCTGAGCGCCTGCGCGACGACGTCGCGCAGCTCGGTGGTCGTGAGCCCTGCGGCCTGCACGTCGTTGACCAGCGGCGCGGAGATCTTGCCGTCCGGGCGCACCGGCACCTCGGCCGACAGCTCGGGTTGGCGCCACACCTGGATGCGCAGGATGTCGGCCGGCCCGATCACGTAGTCGGCGCGGTCCATCGGCCCCGCCTCGGGCGGCGGCACGGTCCCGTGCGAGCAGGCCGCGAGCAGTGCTGCACCGAGCGCGGCGGTGGCCACCCACCCAAAGCGCGTCGCGTCGCTGACGTGCGTCATTCGCGTCTCCCTCCCTCGCTCAGCTCGCTTCGCTGAGGCCGTTTTCCTTCATTTTGTAAAGCAGGGCCTTGTAGCTGATCTGCAAACGCTCAGCCGCTTCCTTCCGGTTCCACCGCGTCTGGTCGAGAACGCGCTCGATCACGCGCTTCTCGGCAATCTGGGCGGCACGCTTTCCGATCGCCTTGAGGTCGACTCCGCGTCCGTCGGCGAGATCGACGCCGAGCGCCTCGAGGTCGAGCGACGGCGCCGCGCCGTCGCCGTTGCCCGCCGCGCCGATCCTGTGGGTGATCTCCTCCAACAGGGCCTGCTCGTTCCCCAACACCACCATGCGCTTCACCATGTTCTCGAGCTCGCGCACGTTGCCGGGCCAGTGATAGGAGTGGAAGCACTCGAGCGTGCGAGGCTGGAGCTGCTTCACGTTCTTGCCGTATTGGCGGTTGTACATGGCGAGGAAGTGTTCGACCAGCAGCGGGATCGCGTCCTTGCGGTCGCGCAGCGGCGGCAACTGCACCGTCACCACGTTGAGTCGGTAGAACAGGTCCTCGCGGAAGCTGCCCTCGGCCACGGCCGTCTCGAGGTTGCGGTTGGTCGCCGCGATCACGCGCGTGTCGACGTGGACGTCGCTCTCGCCGCCGAGCCGCGAGAACTCCCCGTCCTGCAGCACTTGGAGCAGCTTGGCCTGGAGGGCCGGGTGCATCTCGCTGATCTCGTCCAGGAAGATCGTGCCGTGGTTGGCGTACTCGAACTTGCCCAGCTTGCGCCGCTGCGCGCCCGTGAACGCGCCCTTCTCGAAGCCGAACAGCTCGCTCTCGAGCAGCTCCGACGGCAACGCCGCGCAGTTGACCTTCACGAAGGGACGGTCCACGCGCGTCGACAGGCGGTGCAGCGCGCGCGCGACGAGCTCCTTGCCCGTGCCGCTCTCGCCGCGGACCAGGACGGTGATGTCCGTGTCCGCGACCTGCTCGATGATCTCGCGCACCTCGCGCATCTTGGGGTCGTCGCCGCACAGCATGAGGAGCTCGGCTTCCGAGCGGACCCGCCCGCGCAACTCCTCCACCTCCTGCTTCAAGGCCCGCTTCTCGAGCGCCTTGTGGAAGGCGACCTCGAGCTCCTCGACCTCGAACGGCTTGCGCAGGAAGTCGGCCGCGCCGTGCTTCATCGCCTCGACGATGCTGCGGGCCTGGCCGTGCCCCGAGAGCATGATGACGGGCACCTCGGGCAATCTCTCCTTGAGCTGCTTGAGCGTCTCGAGCCCGTCCATCCCGGGTAATACCAGGTCGAGCGTGACGAGATCCGGACGCGACTGGTCGAGCGTCTCGATCGCGTCCTCGCCGTTCGGCGCGGCGAACACCTGGAAGCCGCGGCTCGACGCCAGCGCCTGGAGGTACTCGCGCAGCCCCTCGTCGTCGTCGACCACCAACATTCGGTACGCCTGGACCATGCCTTCTCCCAAGAGCCGCGCAGTCGCTCGCCGGCTCTCGATGCCGCCGCGGCGGCCGGGCGCGGGTGCGGGCGGATGCCCCGAATCCCCATCGGGTCCGCCGAGCCCCACAACGCCGGGCCGGTCAGTGTGTAAGATCTTTCCCCCGATGAGAAGCGTTTTTCCACGAAGAGAACGTCGCTTCCCCTCTTCGGCTTGAGTGGCCCGGGAACGCGGCTTCGTGGCCTTGCACAATTTGGAAAATGCATGGCGCCCCGCGGGACGATGGGAAACCTCTTGGACAGCCTGGGAAGCGCCGATACCTTCGCGTGCTCGCCGCTTTCTGATCGCGTCACCGAAGCGAGGTGTGCGCGCACTCAGTTCAGAGACGTCGAGTCGTCCTGCGGGGACGCAGCGCGTGGCCGGATGCGGACCCGACGGGTCGGCTCGGACCGCGCACACGACCGCGACACACAGGGACCGCGAACCGAGCTCCGTCCGCTGGCCGAGCGGAAGGCGGAAAAGGGAAACGGCCGAGGATGAGCGAGTCGGAAAAGCCGCGCCGTCGACCCCGGATCGTGCTGGTCGCCGGAGCCCGCCCGAACTTCATGAAGATCGCTCCGCTGCTGCACGAGATCGAGCGGCGCGGCGCGCTCGACGCCTTCCTGGTGCACACCGGCCAACACTACGACGCGGCCATGTCGGACGGCTTCTTCCGCGACCTCGGGATCCGCGAGCCGGACGCGAACCTCGAGGTGGGGTCGGCGAGCCACGCGGTCCAGACGGCGCAGGTGATGATGCGGATCGAGCCGATCCTGATCGAACAGCGACCCGACGCGGTGTTGGTCGTGGGCGACGTCAACTCGACGCTCGCGGCGACGGTGGCGGCCGTGAAGCTCGGCATCCCGGTGGCGCACGTCGAGGCGGGCCTGCGCTCCTTCGACCGCTCCATGCCCGAGGAGATCAACCGGCTGCTGACGGACGCCGTCTCGACGTGGCTGTTCGTGTCCGAGCCGTCGGGCGAGCGCAACCTGCGCGCCGAGGGCGCCGATCCCGCGCGCATCCACTTCGCCGGCAACGTGATGATCGACACGCTGCTCGCGCAGCTCGAACGCGCGCGCGCGCTCGACACCGTCGAGCGGCTCGGGCTCACGCCCGGCGGCTACGCCGTGCTGACGCTGCACCGGCCCAGCAACGTCGACGACCCGGTCCGCCTCGGCGCGCTCTTCGACGTGCTCGAGGAGATCCACGCGCGCGTCCCCGTCGTGTTCCCGGTGCACCCGCGGACGGCGGAGGCGATCGGCACTCAGCTCGGCGGCCGCGATCTCGCGCTGCGCACGACGGCGCCGCTCGGCTACCTCGAGTTCCTGCGGCTGCTCGCGGACGCCCGCCTCGTGCTCACGGACTCGGGCGGCATCCAGGAGGAGACGACGGTGCTCGGCGTCCCCTGCCTCACGCTGCGCCAGAACACGGAGCGGCCGGTCACGGTCGAGCAGGGCACGAACCGCATCGTCGGCGGCGATCCGCACGTGATCCGCAGCGAAGCCGCCAAGATCCTCGACGGCGAGCCGCGCGCCGGCCGGGTACCCGATCGCTGGGACGGCCGCGCCGCCGCCCGCATCGTCGACGTATTGGAACGCGATCTCCAGGAGGCCCGATGAGCGAGACCACGCCGCGCAAGCCCTTCTACCGCAAGCTCTACGAGGGCTGGCTCACGATCGCCGGCCACTTCGGCGAGGTGCAGACGCTCGCGATCCTGGGCATCACCTACGTGTTCATGATCGGGCCGGTGTCGGTCTTCATGGCGCGCAAGGACCTGCTGCACAAGCGTGAGCTCCACGCGGCCGGCTCGGCCTGGCTCGACGCGGACTCGACCGTTCCCGACATCGCCCGCGCCAAGCGCCTGTTCTAGGGGTCGACATGAACATCCTCGGCATCTCTTGCTTCTACCACGACTCGGCGGCAGCCCTGCTGCGCGACGGCGACCTCGTCGCCGCGGCGCACGAAGAGCGCTTCACGCGCAAGCGTCACGACCCGGACGTCCCGAAGAAGGCCATCGAGTACTGCCTGGCCGAAGCCGGCATCTCGATGGACGACGTGGACTACCTCGTCTTCTACGACAAGCCGTTCGTGAAGTTCGAGCGCATCCTCATCACCTACCTGGCGACCTTCCCGCGCTCGCTGCCGTCGTTCTCGAAGGCGATCCCGGTGTGGCTGAAGGAGAAGCTCTGGATCCCCAAGGTCCTGGAGCGCGAGCTCGGCTACAAGGGCGAGCTGCTCTTCGCGGAGCACCACCAGTCGCACGCGGCGTCGGCGTTCCTGCCGTCGCCCTACGAGGAAGCGGCCATCCTGACGCTCGACGGCGTCGGCGAGTGGGCGACCGCGACCCAGGGCGTCGGCCGCGGCAACAAGCTCGAGCTGATCCGCGAGATCCGCTTCCCGCACTCGCTCGGCCTGCTCTACAGCGCCTTCACCTACTACCTCGGCTTCAAGGTGAACAGCGCCGAGTACAAGGTCATGGGCGCCGCGCCCTACGGCCAGCCCAAGTACTACGACCAGATCCTCGAGCACCTGGTCGACCTGCGCGAGGACGGCTCGTTCAAGCTGAACATGAAGTACTTCGCGTACGACTACGGCCTGACCATGACGAACGACAAGTTCGCCGCGCTGTTCGGGCACCCCGTCCGCCAGGGCGAGTCCAAGATGGAGGAGTTCCACTGGGACATGGCGGCCAGCGTGCAGAAGGTCACCGAGGAGATCGTGCTGCGGATCGTGCGCGACCTGCACGCGCGCACGGGCATGAAGAACCTCGTGATGGCGGGCGGCGTCGCGCTCAACTGCGTGGCGAACGGGCGGGTCGTCCGCGAGGGCCCCTTCGAGAACCTGTGGGTGCAGCCGGCCGCGGGCGACGCGGGCGGCGCGCTCGGCGCGGCGATGTTCGCCCACCACTGCGTGCTGGGGAACCCGCGCAAGTTCCGCATGGACCATGCGTACTGGGGTCCGTCGTTCTCCGACGAGGAGATCCGCCGCTATCTCGATTCGAAGGGCGCGCCGTACAAGACGCTGCCCCGCGACGAGATGATCGCCGAGACCGCGCGCCGGCTCGACGAGGAGCAGGCGGTCGTCGGCTGGTTCCAGGGCCGCATGGAGTGGGGACCGCGCTCGCTCGGGTCGCGCAGCATCATCGCCGACTCGCGCAACAAGGAGAACTGGAGCCGCGTGAACTTGAAGATCAAGTTCCGCGAGAGCTTCCGGCCGTTCGCGCCGGCGGTGCTGCGCGAGAAGGCCTCCGACTGGTTCGACCTCGACCGCGAGAGCCCGTACATGCTGCTCGTCTGCCAGGTCAAGGACCTGCAGGAGCAGGAGCTCGAGACGCCGACGGGCGTCTCGAAGCGGCTGACCAGCAGCATGCCGGCCATCACGCACGTCGACGGCTCCGCGCGCGTGCAGACCGTGACGCGCGCGCAGCACGCCGAGTTCTACGACCTGCTGAAGGCCTTCGACGATCGCACGGGGTGTCCGGTGCTGATCAACACGTCCTTCAACGTGCGCGGCGAGCCGATCGTGTGCACGCCGGAGGACGCGTATCTGTGCTTCATGCGGACGAACATGGACGTGCTCGTCCTCGGCAACCAGATCCTCGACAAGCGCGAGCAGCCGCAGCTCGTCGAGGACTTCGACTGGCGCGAGCGCTACGCGCTCGACTGAGAAACGGGAGACGCAGGCGATGATGAGCATGTTTCGCGAGCTTTGGGACTTCATGCGGGTCCGCAAGAAGTGGTGGCTGGGGCCGATCCTGATCACGATGCTGCTGCTCTCCGCGCTCATCGTGCTCACGCAGGGCTCCGCGGTGGCTCCCTTCATCTACGCGCTCTTCTAGGCGGGTAGGTGCAGGAGGCAGGACGCGATCCCGCGCTGGTTCCGGGCGCTCCGGCGGCCGGAGCCAGCGCGACGCCCGCGGGCGCGGCGCGCCCGCGCGTCGTTTCGCGTTCTCCCGAGTTCGTCGCGGCGAAGCGCAGCGCGATGCTGCGCTTCGCCGCGGTCGCGCTCGCCGCGACCGCGATCTTCGGCCCGATCCTCTACTACATGGTGCTGCACTGGAACGCCGTCGCGGACTACTCGCACGGCTTCCTGGTGGCGCCGCTCGCGGCGTTCTTCGCGTGGGAGCGGCGCGGTCAGCTCCGCAACGCCCCGATCGACCCCACCTGGTGGGGCGTCGTGCCGATCGCGCTCGGCACCGCGGCGCTGACCGTCGGCCGGCTCGGCACCGAGCTGACCAGCATGCGCGGCGCCTACGTGCTGACGCTGATGGGCCTCGTGCTCCTGCTGCTCGGCAAGAGCGCCTTCCGGGTCCTGTTCTTCCCGCTCGCGTTCCTGTTCTTGATGGTGCCGCTGCCGCAGTCGCTGGTGAACGTCGTCGCGTTCCCGCTGCAGCTGATCGCCGCCGACTGGGCGGTGCAGCTGCTCTATCTGCTCGAGATCCCCGCGCTGCGCGAGGGCAACATCATCCACCTGCCCGAGACGCAGCTCTTCGTCGCCGAGGCGTGCAGCGGCCTGCGCTCGCTGATGGCGCTGATCACGCTCGCCATCGTGTTCGCGTACTTCTTCCGGCGCAGCTGGGCGCAGCGCGTCGTGATCGTGGCGTCCGCGATCCCGATCGCGATCGTCGTCAACTCGCTGCGCGTCGCCGCGACCGGCATCCTCACCTACAACTTCGGCCAGAAGGCGGCCGAGGGCGTGATCCACGAGCTGCAGGGCATGTTCACCTTCGGCGGCGCGTTCCTGCTGCTGCTCGGCGAGGCCTGGCTGCTCTCGAAGATCTGGCCCGACACGCCGCGCCGGCCCGCCCGATCGGGGAGCGCCGCATGATCAAGCTCGCCGTCGCCGTCGGATTCCTGGCGGTGCAGGTCTACATCTACAACTACTTCGCGACCGAGGAGGTGCACCCGCCGCGCCAGTCGTTCGCGGCGTTCCCGACGCAGCTCGGCGACTGGCGCTGTCCGCGCAAGGACCAGATGACGCCGGACATCCTCGAGAACCTCGGCGTCACCGACTACCTGATCTGCGACTTCGAGCGCGAGGAGCCGGCCGCACGCGTCGGCGTGTACGTCGGCTATCACGAATCGCAGGTGCGCAAGGAGGGCGGCGGCGCCGGCGGCGGGCAGATCCATCCGCCGAGTCACTGCCTGCCCGGCTCCGGCTGGGACATCATCGCGAGCTCGAAGCGGCGCGTGGAGCTGCCGGGCCTGCCGGCCGGCGGCGCCGACGTGAACCGGCTCGTGATCGCCAAGGGCGACGCCCGCCAGCTCGTCTACTACTGGTACCAGGAGCGCGGCCGCGTGATCGCGGACGACTGGATGAAGATCGTCTGGCTGTTCTGGGATCGCGCGCGCACGCAGCGCACCGACGGCTCGCTCGTGCGCTTCACGATCCCGATGGCGCGCGACGACGAGGAGTCGGCCGAGCGGCTGTTCCGCGACCTCGCGCCGCACATCACGACGCAGCTTCCCAGCTACAGCCCGGGCTGATCGGTGACGGCCGCAGCTCGGGCCCGGTAGAGTCCTCGCGTGGCGCGCGGCGTCCTCCAGGAGCTCTACGACCGCCTGCCGCCCGGCGTGCAGGACATGTTCGTCGCGACGGCGGGCTGGCGCAGCTACCGCGCACGCTTCGGCAGCCACTTCCGCGCCAATCTCCGCGACATCTCGCGCACCGACTTCCTCGACGCCGACGAGGTGCGTGCGGACCAGGATCGACGCCTCGCCGAGACGCTGCGCTGGGCCGCGGACACGGTGCCCTACTACCGCGAGCTGTTCCGCCGCGAGGGCATCGACCCGGCGAAGATCCGCAGCGTCGAAGAGCTGCCGCGCATCCCGTTCCTCGACAAGGAGACGGTGCGGCTGCGCGGCAACGACCTGCTCTCCGACGGCTTCTCGAGCCGGATCCTGATCCCGGGCCGCTCGAGCGGCACCACCGGCACCGCGCTGCGGCTCGTCCACACGCGCGAGGCGCTGGGCTGGGAGTACGCGGTGATCTGGCGCCAGCGCGGCTGGTTCGGATTCCTGCTCGGCGACCGCTTCGCCGGCTTCGGCGGTCAGCCCGTCGTGCCCTTCGAGCAGCAGGAGCCGCCCTTCTGGCGCAGCGACCTCGCGCGCGGCCGCGTGCTGTTCTCGCTGTACCACATGAAGCCGGAGTTCCTGCCCTACTACGCCGCCGAGCTGCGCCAGCGCGGATATCTCTTCTGGCAGGGGTACCCGTCCTCGATCGCGCTCGTCTGCGAGTACCTGCTCGAGAACGGCATCGACCTGCGCACCGCCGCGCCGGGCGCCGTCTTCACGTCGTCCGAGACGCTGCTCGACTTCCACCGCGACCGCATCGTGCAGGCGACGCGCGCGCCGGTCGCCGACCGCTACGGCAACGCCGAGCTGTCGGTGTCGGCCGTGCAGTGTCCCGAGGGCCGCTACCACGTCGACACCGAGTTCTGCGCGCTCGAGATCGAGCCGCACGAGGAAGGGCCCGACTGGGTGCGCGGCGAGGTGATCGCAACGGGCTTCGCCAACCGCGCGATGCCGCTGATCCGCTACCGCACCGGCGACGTCGCGACGCTGCGCAAGCAGGTGGGCTGCCCGTGCGGGCGCAAGCGTCCGGTCGTGGAGGAGCTCGACGGCCGCATCGAGGACTACGTCGTGACGCCCGACGGCCGCCGCATCGGGCGCATGGACCACGTCTTCAAGGACGCGCTGCTGGTGAAGGAAGCGCAGATCCTGCAGACCGCGGCCAACGCCATCCTCGTGCGCATCGCGCCGCGCCCGGGCTACGGCCCCGACGCGCAGGCGCGCATCGACCGCGAGTTCCGCGCGCGCCTCGGCCGCGACATCGCGGTTCGCTACGAGCTGGTCGACGCGATTCCGCGCGAGGCCAACGGCAAGTTCCGCGCGGTGATCTCGAGTCTCGCGGGCGGCCGGCTGCGCGCGCCGGCGGATGCGTCCGATTGAGCGAGACCCGGATCCGCGACTTCCGCCCCGACACCGATGCACGCGCGCTCGACGCGATGTGGACGCGCGTCTTCGGCCATCCGCGTGGCGGCCAGACGATCGAGTGGCTGTTCCGGCCCGGTCCGGCGGGCGAGTCCCCGCGTGCGGTCGCCGAGCAGGACGGCCGCATCGTCGCGCACGCGGGCGCGATGGCGATGCGCTTCCGCGCCGGCGGCGCGGTCGTGCGCGGCGGCTACTCGGTCGCGGCGATGACCGATCCCGCGTGCCGCGGCCAGCGCCTGTTCTTCCGCGTCGGCGAGCATCTCTATCGGCGCATGGAGGAGCTCGGCTTCGCGTTCGTCGCGGGCTTCTCGAACGCCAACTCGTTCCGGCTGATGACGGGTCCGCTGCAGCGCACGCCGATCCGGCCGTTCCCGTGGTGCCTGCGGCCGCTCTCGCCGTGGGCCGCGGCGCGCGGCCTGCTGCGCGGTGCGCAGGCGCGGCCCCGACTCGACGGCGACGCGCTCGCGCGCGCGCTGCACGGGGCGGCGCCGAGCGGCGTGCGGCT
>QEVM01000364.1 GCA_003576805.1 Pseudomonadota bacterium
CGCGGGCCGCTCGCCCTCGGCGCGCTTCGGACCGCGCCGCGCCGCGTCGCCCGGCGCGCCGCCTTCGAGGCTCGCCTTCAACGCCTCGACGAGGTCGATGATCTGCGCCTGCTCTTGCGGCGCCGGCTCCACCGCGATCGCCTCCTGGCCCTCGATCTTGGCGCGGATCGCCGCGTCGATGCGATCCCGCACGGTGTCGGTGTAGTGCTCGGGATGGAAGGCGTCGGTGCTGATCTGCTCGACGAGCTTCACCGCGAGCTCGAGCTCGGCGGGACGGAGCTCGGCGTCGCCGCGCTCGATCTCGTCGAACGAGCGCATTTCCGACGCGTAGCGGAGCTGCTGCAGCAGCAGGCCGTCGTCGAAGGGGCGCAGCAGCACGAGATACTGCTTGCCGCGCGCGGCCCAGCGCGCGACGGCGGCGCGGCCGGTGCGCCGCATCGCCTCGGCGAGCAGCCGGTACGGCTTCTCGCCGCCCTTGTCGGGGCCGAGGAAGTAGGCGCGCTCGTAGTAGATCGGGTCGACGCGCTCGATCGGCAGGAACTCGGTGATCTCGACCGCCTCGCTGCCCGCCTCCTCGAGCGCGCGCAGCTCGTCGGGCGCGAAGGTCACGTAGCGGCCCTTCGCGAACTCGTAGCCCTTCACCAGCTCGTCGCGTGACACGACGCGCTCGTCCTTCGGGCACCAGTACTGCTGCTTCACGCGCGAGCCGCAGCCGTGCAGCCAGTTGAAGGAGATGCCGGAGCCCGAGTCCTGCGCGGGGAAGAGCCGCACCGGAATCGACACGAGGCCGAACGAAATCGTGGCCGTCGCGACGGGACGGGGAGCCATGCCCAATCGTTTCGGACGGCCTCCGCAGGGTCAAACCGCCGACATTTCATTCCGTCATGTTGCGCACCGGCGCGGCACGTTCCTCGCCGATCGCCGCGACGCGCCGCCCTGCGCGGCTATCTTGCCGCCGCACCCGGGGGCCCGATGCTCGAGTTCGCCATCGCGCTCGTGACCGAGACGGCGCGCATCCTCTACGAAGGCTCGCTCTACATCCTCCTCGGGTTCGGGATCGCCGGGCTGCTGCAGGAGTTCCTGCCCGGCGCCGCGATCGCCCGCCACCTCGGCGGCGACTCGCTGCGCTCGGTGACGCGCGGCGCCCTGCTCGGGATCGCGATGCCGCTGTGCTCGTGCGGCGTCGTGCCCGCCGCCGCTGGGCTGCGCCGCAAGGGCGCGAGCAAGTCCGCGACGACGTCGTTCCTGATCTCGACGCCCGAGACCGGCGAGGAGTCGATCGCGCTCACCTGGGGCCTGCTCGGGCCGGTGATGGCGATCGTGCGCCCGCTCGTCGCGCTCGTCACGGCGGTCGTGGCCGGCGTCCTCGTGATGTGGCTCGGCGACGACAAGGACGCGCCGCCCGACGTCGCCGCCGCGGCCGGCGATGTCGCGCACGACCACGCGCACGCGGCGGCGGGCGACGAGGCGCCGGCGGCGCTGCGGCCGCTGCGCGAGCGCGTGCGCACCGCGGGCCGACACGGCTTCGTGACGCTGATGGACGAGCTCGTGTTCTGGCTGCTGCTCGGAATCGCGCTGACGGGCCTGCTCGCGGCGCTGCTGCCGAACGACTTCTTCACGCGCGTGCTCGGCTGGGACCGCGGCCTCGTCCCGATGCTGGCGATGCTGGTCGTCGGCGTGCCGCTCTACCTGTGCGCGAGCGCCTCGACGCCGGTCGCGGCGGGTCTCGTCGCGAAGGGGCTCTCGCCCGGCGCCGCGCTCGTGTTCCTGCTGACGGGCCCGGCGACCAACGTCGCCACGATCGCGCTGGTGCGGCAGATGCTGGGCGGGCGCGTGCTGCGCGTGTATCTCGCGTCGATCGCGGGCGTCGCGATCGCGGCCGGCCTGCTGCTGGACTTCGTCGCCGCCGACCGCATCCGCGACGCGGTCGTGCAGGCCGCGGCCACGCCCGACGGCGGCCTCTTCGCGCTCGTCAAGATCGCCGCGGCGTTCGCGTTCCTCGCGCTCGCCGCGAGCAGCTTCGCGCGCACGCGCTTCCGCGAGGGCCGCCGCGACCTGCGCGAGCAGGGCCGCAGCCTGCGCGCCGCGGCCGGCGCGCTGCGCTGGCGTCACCTGACGCGGCCGCCGGTGCTCGGCGCGCTCGCGCTCGCGGCGCTCGCGTTCCTGGCGGCGCGCTCGACCCTGGTGGTCGGGCCGGGCGAGCGCGGCGTCGTGCAGCGCTTCGGGCGCGTCGAGCGCAGCGGACTCGAGCCCGGCCTGCACCTGCACTGGCCGAGCCCGATCGAGCGCGGCTTCCCGGTCGACGTCGAAGCCGTGCGCCAGCTCGCCGTCGGCTTCCAGGGCGGCGCCGCCGGCGCGCGCGCGCCGGTCGGCGACGAGTCGTTCTTCCTGACCGCCGACGAGAACCTCGTCGACCTGCGTTCGGTCGTGCACTGGCGCGTGTCGGACCCGGCGCGCTTCGCGCTCGGCGTCGAGGACGCCGAGTCGCTGCTGCGCGGCGTCGCGCGCCGCGTGCTGGTCGGGATCGCCTCCGGACAGACGATCGACGCGATGTACGCCGACGGCCGCGTCGCGGTCGAGACGGCCTACCGCCGCGAGCTCGCGCGCCAGGTCGAGGCGCTCGCGATGGGCTTCGCGGTGCTGGACGCGCGGCTGCTCGACGTGCACGCGCCGGCCAGCGTGCACGACGCCTTCCGCGACGTCGCGAGCTCGCTCGAGGACCGCGAGACGCAGGTGCACGACGCCGCCGGCTACGCAGTGGAGCGCCGCGCCGAGGGCGAGGGCGAGGCGGCCGCGCTGACCGAGCGCGCGCGCGCGGACGCGCACCGGATGGCGCGCGTCGCCGCGGGCACCGCCGCCGGCTTCGCGGGGATCGCCGCGGCGCACG
>QEVM01000077.1 GCA_003576805.1 Pseudomonadota bacterium
GCTCGGCGCGCTCGCGGCGGCGGCGGCGGCCGCGCTGCTGGCCGGCGCGCGCCAGCACGTGCGCGTCTTCCGCGACGCGATCCCGCTCTACGAGCAGACGCTGCGGCACCACCCGTCGGACGCCTTCTACTACCGGCTCGCGATCGAGTACGCCGACGCGGGCCGCACCAGCTCGGCGTTCCACGCCCTCGAGCTCGCCGAGCGCGCGCCGTACCGGGTGTTCTTCGGCAACCTGTTCGGCTTCCAGATGCGCCTCTCCGACCTCCATCGCCGCAAGGGCGACTTCGCGCAGGCCGCCGCGTTCCTGGCGCGCGCGATCGAGGCGACGCCCAACGCGCTCGAGCCGGCCAGCACCGCGACGCCGCTCGCGTACCGCTACCTGGCGTCGCTGTGGGAGGAGGCGGGCGACTCCGCGCGCGCCGCGGCCGCGCGCGCCGCCGCGGAGTCGGCGCGTCCCGACCC
This sequence comes from Pseudomonadota bacterium, assembly GCA_003576805.1. Lineage (GTDB taxonomy): Bacteria > Myxococcota_A > UBA9160 > UBA9160 > PR03 > PR03. The sequence continues at coordinate 463 of QEVM01000077.1, forward strand.
GAGCCACTACTTCGAGAGCAACTGGCTGGTGATGGCGCCCGACGCCGCGCTCGGCTTCCTCGAGCGGCGCGTACGCGAGGCGCCTTCGGACGCAGTGGCCTGGTACTACCTGGGCCGCGGCCTGCACCTCTACGACCAGGACGCGCGCGCCGCGGAGTGCCTGCGCCGCGCCGAGCAGCTCGGCTTCCCGGTGCGGGCGCGCGCGCCCGAGGCGGAGGGCGGAGCGGGGCGATGAGCGCGCGTGGCGGACGGCTCGGCGGCGCGCTCGCGATCGCGCTCGCGCTCGGATTCGCGGCCAAGCTGGCCGCCGTGCTGTGGGCGCTCGATCGCGGCTTCGAGCTCGGCGACGAGGGCTACAGCCTGCTCAACCTGAACCACCCGCGCGATGCGCCGGTGGTGTTCCAGTTCTACCGGCTGCTGGCGCCGTTCGGCGGCGCGCTGCGCTTCGAGGTGGTGGACGCGCGGCTGCTGCGGCTCGCGGCCGAAGCGCTGGGCAGCGTCGCGCTCGTCGCCGGCGTGCACGCGTGGTGGCGCGCGCGCTTCGCCGCGCGCGGCGCCATGCCCGCGCTCGCGCTCGTGCTGTTCTGTCTGCTCGGCGTGCTGCTCGGAACGGGCAGCCGCTCGCTCACCTACAACGACGTCACCAACCTGTGCAGCTACGCGGCGATCGGGGCGCTCTTCTACGCGCTCGCGACGGACGACGCACGGCGCCGGACGCTGGCGGCGCTCGCGGGCGGCGTCTGCAACGGCCTGCAGCTCGGCGTGAAGTTCCCGACCGCGCTGGCGCTGCCGGTGCTCGCGGCGCTCGCGCTCGGCTTGCTCTTCCGCGGACTTCCGGCGCGCGAGCGGCTGCGGATGGCGGCCGCCTGGACGGCCGGCGTCGCGCTCGCGATCGCGCTCTACCTCGCCGCCAACGGCAGCGTCTCGGGACTGCTCGCCGAGATCCGCCGGATGCCGGAGGTCGCCCGCAGCACCGGATACGATCCGCTGCGCCTGCTGCTCTTCTACGCGAAGGGCGAGGCCATCACCGCGCTGCACGTCGTCGCCGGCTGCGCCGTGCTCGCCGCGTCGTTCGGCTTGCTCCGCGGGCGCCTCGCGCGCGATCGCGCGCTCGCCGCCGCCTGGATCTGCTGCGCCGTCGCGCTGGCCGTCGGCGTCCGGCTGCTCCATCCGTTCTTCCTGCACCCGACGCTCGTCTACCTGAGCGCGCTGCTGGCGTGCGCCGGGCTGCTGCTCGTGGCGAGTCTCCGCGGCGCGCGCGGCGCGGCGCCGTCGCTCGCGCCGCTGTGGCTGCTCGTCGCGCTCCCCTTCGTCGAGATCGCGGGGACCAACGTCCCGATCTCGGAGCGGCTGCCCACCCATGCGCTGCCGCTCTTCGCCGCGCTCGGCATCCTCTCGCTCGAGCTGCGCGCGCGCAGCGGATCCGCGTGGCTGCACGCGGCGGTCGCGCTCACGCTGCTGGCGGCGACGAGCGCGCTCTTCGTGCGGCATCACCTGGTCGCGCCGTACGGCCTGCCGAGCGGCGTCACCGAGCAGCGTCACGCGGTCGGCGGGCTGCCCGGCGTGCGGGTCGACGCCGCGACGAAGGCGTTCCTCGAATCCGTCTCGGACGCATTGCGCGGCGCCGGCTTCCGGCCGGGCGACCCGGTGCTCGCGCTCGACTTCATGCCGGGGCTGGTGTTCTACCTCGGCGGCACGTCGCCCGGCTTCACGCTCTACGTCTTCGACAACCCGCGGCTCAACTGCTTCAACGTGAACCGCTTCTACCGCACGCCGCCGTACCTGATCCTCGGCCGCCCGATGCTGCGCGAGCAGGCCGACTGCCTCGAGGCGTTCTCGTTCCCTGCGGACTTCCGGCCGGTCCGCTCGGTGCGCTTTCCGTACGAGGCGGTGTATGCGGACTTCGGCGCGGCCGACTTCACGCACGTCCATCTGTACGCGCCGCGCGAGCGCTGAGCGCCGCGACGCGCGCGCGTGTCAGCGCGGCGGAGCGGGCGGCCAGGGATCGAGGTGGGCGGGCGCGTCCCAGACGCGGGCGGGCCAGGCGCCGTCGGGCCGCGGCTCGAAGAGCACGAGGCGGCGGACCGAGCGGGCGAGCGGAAGATCGACCTGCTCGCGCAGCAGCGGATGGCCCGCCAGGAAGCGCGTCGCGCCGTTCGCGTAGTCGACCGCGAGCCAGAGCCGGCCGACCGCGCGCTCGGCGAGCGCGAGGTGCGCGCGCCCCCACGCGTCGAACGAGACCGTCGCGATCTCCTCCGGCAGCGGCGCGAGCTGCGGCGTCGGAACGCGCTCGCGCACGCCGTAGGTGCGCGTGCCCGGCGGCGGCGCGCTGCCGAGCGCCTCGTCGAGCGCGCGATCGAGCGCCGTCCGGTAGCTCACCAGCGGAGGCTTGGGCGCGGGCTGCCGCTGATGGCGGAAGGTCGGTCCGATCCAGTCGTCCGAGACGACGACGATCGGCTCCGACCACGGTGCGGGCGGCAGCGGGTCCGCGGGCTGACGCAGGTACGTGTCGATCACGAGCGGGCGCTGCGCGAGCTGGAGCGCGAGCAGCGCCGCGGCGGCCGCCGCCGCGGCCCGCCGGAAGGCGCGGCGCCGGTAGGCCGGGTGTCGCGCGGCGGCCGCCACCAGCAGCAGCCCCGTGAAGGCGAACGGAAAGAGCAGGCGCGCCGCGCTGAAGGCGTCGGGAGCCAGCGGCGCGGCGAGCCCGAACGGCGCGATCCCGATGCCCCACGCGACGAGCGCGAGCGCCAGCGCGAGCGGTCGCAGCAGCGCGAGCGCGGCGATCGGCAGCAGCCCGACCGCAGCGTGTCCCCAGACCGCGTAGAAGAGCACCGGCAGCGCCGTCAGCCAGTTCGCGGGCGTCCAGCCGGGCAGCATGAAGTAGCCGCCGGCGCCGCCGAGGACGTGCGTGCGCCACGCGAGGAACGCCGCCAGCACGAGCGCGTGCGGCGCGACGAAGCGGGCCGCCGCCAGCGGGCGGCGGAACGCCGCGACGTGCAGCGCGACGATCAGCGCCGGCGCGGCGGCGACGGACTCCTTGAAGCAGAGCCCCGCGCCGAACGCGAGCGCCGACGCCACGCTGCGCGCGAGGCCCGGCGGCGGGCCGTCCGTCCAGAAGCCGCGCCACGGCGCGCGCAGCGACGCCAACGCGCACGCCGTCGCCCACGGGTAGTGACACACGATGCTGTCCGCGACGCCGTACCAGACGGGCGTCGAGAAGAGGACGAGCGCGGCGGCCGCGCAGGACGCCGCCAGCGAGCGCGTCGCGTCGCGCACGAGCAGCGCGCACACGAGCCCGAGGCACGCGGCGCCGGCGAGCGCCGCGACGTGGTGGGCCGGGTCGCCGAGCGCGGGCGCGAGCCACAGGCCGGGGAAGTGCAGCAGCGCGAAGCCGGGCTCGAAGAAGAGCACGAACTGGTACGCGGCGACGCGCGGGTCGAACGCCCACGCGAGCGGCGAGGCGTGCTCGATCAGCCACAGCGTGGCCCGGCTGTCGTTGCGGGGCGGGATCCCGAGGAACGGCCTCGCCGAGACCAGGAAGAGCGCCCCGAGCGCGGCGGCTGCCGCGAGCGCCTGCGGCCACGCCCGCGCCTCGCTCTTCGCTCGAGCGGTCACGCGCGCCCCGCTCGCCGTCAGCGCCGCGCGACCGGCGCGAAGACGCGCACGTACGGCATCGGCGGGCCGCCGAAGAAGTACCGGATCGCGGCCTCGTACGGATTGCGCAGCGCGGCGACGAGACGGAACTGCTCGGGGAACGCGAAGGCGCGGATGCAGGCGTGCTGCGCGAGCAGCATGTCCTGGCCGAGCAGCAGGAACGGCGGCTCCTCCAGCGCGGCGCGCTCGATCGCCCAGCAGTTCTGCGCGGCCTTGTCGAAGGCGTAGAACGGAAAGCCGGGCGAGCGCCCGCCGACGGCGGCGACCAGGCCCGGCATGAAGTCGAGCGCGATCACCGGATCGCCGGGCTCGAAGCCCGCCTCGACGAGATGGCGGTGCACATCCTCGACGAAGTCCTTCGTCGCGGCGTCCACGCGCAGCTCCGGCAGCAGCGGCGTCGCGAGCGTCTGCTCGTAGAGCGCGCTCGGCAGGCCGTAGGGCCGCAGCACGTGGTGCTCGACGAAGGCGGCGCTCGTCGCGACGGCGAGCAGTCCGAGCGAGGTCGCCGCGAAGCGCCGGTAGCCGGCGCGCGCGAGCTCGCTCAGCAGGATCGCCAGCACCAGGAAGACGGGCGCGACATGTCCGGGCAGCTTCAGCGTGAGCGCGACGTTGGTGCCGAGGATCGCGATCACGGGCAGCGCCATCGGCAGCAGCAGCGGGACGAGCGCGGCGTCGCGGCGCAGCGACGGGTCGGCCGGCGGCGCGCGCCAGACGCGGAAGGCGAGCGCCCACGAGAGCGGCGCGAGCAGCACGACCAGGCAGAACAGGAACACGAGCGTCGGGTGCACGTTGACGGCGTGATACGTCCAGCTCCCCCACGCGAGCACCGCCGCGCCGACGGCGAGCGCCACGGCGAGCGCGCGGTCGCCGGCGTCGGGCCGCCCGCGCAGCCACCAGCGCGCGGCCGCGAACACGGCGGCGACGCTCGCCCACAGGCGCAGGCCGTTCACGTGGCTGCCGTTGTCGTGGTGGTAGTAGACGGCCAGGATCTCGCGCACGCCGTAGCCCGCGATGCGGTTGAGCTGCTGCGCGTCGCGCCACTTCGCGACGAGCGGCGCCACGCCGCCGTTCGAGAGCACGAAGAGGCCGATCGCCGCCGCCGCGCCCGCGAGCAGCGCCGCCCCGATCGCGGCGCGTCCGCGCCAGCCGGCGCCCGGCAGCCAGGCGACGCCGCAGCCGGCGACGCCGAGCAGCAGCAGTGCCGAAGGGAACTTCACGAAGAGCTGGAAGCCGATCGCGAAGCCGGCCGCCGCCGACCACGCGAGCGCGCGCGCGCCGCGCGGCTCCGCGAGCAGGCGGAACAGACAGGCGCCCGCCGCGAACAGCACCACGTTGGTGGCGTCGTTGTAGCCGAAGCCGCGCGCGCCGACGCCGAGCAGCGATCCCAGCAGCGCGACCAGCAGGATCGGCGCGAAGCCGCTCGCCGCCACCGACGCGAAGCGCGCGCGCGCCCAGCCGAACGCCGCGAGCGCGAGCGCGAGCGTCGCGGCGAGCTCGGCGGCGATGCGCAGCAGCCGGATGTCGAGGAAGTCGAAGCGCGGCGGCGGATCGAGGTGGCCGAGGAGCTTGTAGAACTCGAAGAGCGGCGGCGAGAGCGCGGGCTCGTTCAGAGAGAACAGGAACACGCCGTCGTCGCCGACGTCGAGTCCGCGGTTCGCGCCGAGCAGCATCACGCCGAGCTTGGCGGCGAACAGCAGCGCGAGGAGCAGGATCCAGGCCGGCCGGCTGGCGAACGCAGCGCGAGCCGCGTCCGCGTTCACCGGGCGCCGCGGTGCTCGACCAGCCGCATCGACAGCACTTCGAGCAGTCGCACGCGGCGTTCCTCCGGCATCCGCATCTCGACCTCGAGCGTCGTCACGTCGCGCACGATTCCGACGCCGCGCGCGAACCAGAGCAGGCGCTCGTACTCGCCCGACTCGATCTCGCCCTGCTGCTCGGTCTGCGACACGACGCCCGAGATCGGACCCGCGAGCCGCACCTTCAGGCAGCCGTCGAAGCTCGGCGTCCCCTCGAGGTCCTCGATGCCGAGCACCTCGCCGCGCACCTTGGCGCGCTGCGCGCCGTTGCGGAACACGCCGGCGTCCCAGCTCTCGCCGACGGTGGTCGTCGCGAGCAGCCGCAGCGGCGGTTCGTAGACCACTTCGCCGAGGCTCTGGTCCGCGAGGATCTCGCTGGAGGCGTGGACCCGCAACGCGTCCTCGAAGCTGTAGAGCGTCCAGCCCGCGATCGACTCGCGCACGCCGCGGCCTTCGATCGGCTGGAGCACGGTCTGCTCGCGCACGCGGAAGCCGCCCGGAACGCGGTCCGCTGCGGACTCGACGACCATGCGCGTGCGGCCCTTGTGCAGCGTGCGGCGGATCGCGGCCTTCGCGCGGTCGTACGTCTGATCGCGATGGGTGTCGTACGTCCACTCCGCGCGCGGGCGCAGCGGCAGCCACTCCGGATCGACGGCGCGGTCCGCGCGCGCCGGCGCGACGGCAGCCGCGGCGAGACAGACCGCCCAAGCCGCAAAACGAACGACCGACCACCCGCGCACCGACCCGCTGGGCCGAGATGTCTTGCGTCGCAACCGCACGCGGCGTCTCCCGAAAATGGCGCCCGAGCTTGGCGCAGGCGCCGAACGCCCGCCAACGCGCGGAGCGCCGCGGCGCGCTCACCAGTACGTGAAGCGGCCCTCGCCGTCGACGACCGGCACCGAGCGCATCCAGCGCTGCGGCTCCCAGCGCGCGCGCTGTTCGCGGTACCAGGCGAGCGTGCGCGCGAGGCCGTCGTCGAGGCCGACCTGCGCGTCGAAGCCGAGCCGCTCGGTGGCCTTCTTGGTCGCGGCGAGGTGGAGCTGCACCTGGCCGGGACGCTCTTCGGTGTGGGCGACCAGCGACTCGTCGCGGCCCGCGAGCGCGAGCACCTTGCGCGCCATCGTCAGCACGTCGGTCGCGACGCCGGTGCCGACGTTGAAGACCTCGCCCGCGACGTCCGCCGCCGGCTGCTCGAGCACGCGTTCGATCGCGTCGCAGGTGTCGTCGACGAAGACCCAGTCGCGCGCCGCGGCGCCGCTGCCGTGCACGGTGAGCGGCTCGCCGTCGAGCGCGCTCGTGACGAGCCGCGGCACCAGCTTCTCGAGGTGCTGGCCGGGGCCGTAGTTGTTGAACGGGCGCAGGATCACCACCGGCAGCCCGTAGGTGTGCCAGAACGACGACACGAGCCGGTCCGCGCCGCACTTCGCCGCCGCGTACGGCGTGCACGGATCGAGCGGGTGCTCCTCGTCCATCGGCGTCGTGACGGCGCTGCCGTACACCTCGGACGACGAGATGTGCACGACGCGCTGCACGCGGCCGCGGTGGCGCAGCGCCTGCGCCAGCACCATCTGCGTGCCGAGCACGTCGGTCTCGAGGAAGACCAGGCTGTCGACGATGCTGCGCGGCACGTGCGTCTCGGCCGCGAAGTGCACGACCGCGTCGGCGCGCGCCGTCAGCGCGTCCATCAGCGCCGGGCTGCGCACCGAGCCGTGCACGAACTCGAGCCGGCCGGCGCGCACGGCGTCCTCGGGCAGGTTGCCGAGGTTGCCGGCGTAGGTCAGCGCGTCGAGCACGATCACGCGGTCGCGCGGGTGGCGCGCGAGGTGGTTGGTGACGAAGCGCGCGCCGATGAAGCCCGCGCCGCCGGTGACGAGCAGCGTGCGCGCGCTCATCGCGCCGCTCCCGCGGCGGCGCCGCGCCGCGCGTCGCTCTCCTCGAGCGCGTTGCGGTATCCGCTGCCGTCGGCGAGGCGCCAGTCGCGGCACGAACCGCACGGCCCCGCTTCCTCGAAGCGCCCGGCGAGGTGCGCGCGGCGGCGGCGCTCCGCCTCCGCGCCGCGCCAGATCTGCGCGATCGTGCCGCCGTCGCCCAGGTGGCCGAGCGGCGCGTGCGCGTCCCAGTCGGCGCCGCACATCGTGACGGCGCCGTCCTGCAGGATCATCAGCGACGAGAACAGCCACGCGCAGGGCGGCCGCGGCGCGTGCGGCGCGCGCGGTTCGACGTCGATCGCGTCGCCGAACGGGGCGGGATCGATCGTCATCACGAAGTCGCGCGGGCCGAGGTGCGGGCGCCAGGCTTCGACGAGCGCGCCGAGCTGCGCCTCCACCTCCGGCGTGCGCATGAACTGGATCGACGTGACCGGCGCAGCGAGGCCGCGCTCGCGCTTGGCGCGCAGGAAGTCCTGCACGTTGCGCACGACGCGCTCCCAGTGGTCGCGGCCGCGCGCGGCGCGGTAGCCGGCGCGGTCGCCGGCGTCGATCGAGCACTCGAGCCGGTCGAGGCCGGCGGTCAGCAGCGCATCGGCAACTGCGCCGCGCAACGCGACGCCGTTGGTGGAGAGTCCCACGCGCGCAACGCCCGCCGCCTTGGCGTAGCGGAGCATCGGCACGAGCTCGCGGTGCAACAGCGGCTCGCCCAGGAAGTGCAGCCAGAGCGCGGTGTCGTGGCCGGCGCACTCGTCGGCGATGCGTTCGAAGAGCGCGCTCGACATGAATCCGAGCGGCCGCGTGAAGCCGAGGCGCGGGCACAGCCGGCAGCGCTGATTGCAGTGATTCGTGGGCTCGACGTTGATGCGCCGCGGGAACGGAGCGAGCGAGATCGGCGCAGGCGACGGCACGGGCGCATGATACCATCGGGCGCCCCGCCGGACGCCGCGCGTTTCCTCCATCCAACGCGCTGCGTGCGATCCGCGCGCGGGCGCCGGAGGCCGCGGTGGCGACACGGATCGCAGGGATCCAGCCGGGCTATCTGCCCTGGCTCGGCTACTTCGATCAGATGTTGCACGTCGACGCCTTCCTCGTCGCCGACGAGCTGCCGTACTCGTCGTCGGGCTGGGCGCACCGCAACCGCGTGAAGGCGCCCGGCGGCGCGCAGTGGCTGACGCTGCCGGCGCGCGCGCAAACGGGCCAGCCGATCCGCGACGTCGCGCTCGATCCCGCCGTGCCGTGGCAGCGCAAGCACGCGACGACGCTGCGCCATCTCTATGCCGCCGCGCCCGCGGCGGGCGAGCTGCTGGACGCGCTCGAGCGCGCGCTGCCCGCGGACGCCGCGCGGCTGCCCGACGCGTCGCTGCCGACGATCCGCCTGCTCGCGCAGTGGCTCGGCATCGGGACGCCGATCCTGCTCTCGTCCGAGCTCGGCCTCGAGGCGCGCTACGCGAGCCGCTTCCCCGAGCGGCCGGGTCCCACGCATCGCATCGTCGCGTACCTCGAAGCGCTCGGCGCGACCGAGCTCGTCGAGGGCGAGTCGGGCCGCAGCTACTTCGACGTCGCGCTCTTCGAGCGGCACGGCATGCGCGTACACTTCCAGCACTACGCGCACCCGACCTACCGCCAGCTCCACGGCCCGTTCGTGTCGCACCTCTCGGCGATCGACCTCGTGCTGTGCGAGGGCGTCGACGCCGCGCGCCGCATCCTGCGCGCGGCGAGCGGAGCGAACGAGTCGTGACGCGCGCCGCGCTCGACGTCTCGATCGTCGTGCCGCTCCTCGACGAGGAGCGCACCGCCGCCGAGCTGGTGCGGCGCACCTGCGCGGCGCTCGGCGCGCGCCGCCTCTCCTTCGAGCTGATCCTCGTCGACGACGGCAGCCGCGACGCGACCGCCGCGATCCTGCGCGAGATCGAGGCCGAGGAGCCGCGCGTGCGCGTGTTCGAGTTCACGCGCAACTTCGGACAGGTCGCGGCGCTCGCGTGCGGCATCTTCGCGGCGCGCGGCCGCGTCGTCGTGACGCTCGACGGCGATCTCCAGAACCCGCCCGAAGAGATCCCGAAGCTGCTCGAGGCGATCGAGAAGGGCGCGTGGGTGGCGACGGCGCGGCGCGCGCAGCGCTACGAGCGCACCTGGCGCTGGCTCGGCTCGCGCTTCGTGCACGAGCTGGCGCGCGCGCTGACCGGCGCGCCGATCCGCGACTTCGGCGGCCAGTTCAAGGCGTACCGGCGCGAGGTCGTCGACGCGCTGCGCACGCTCTGGGCGCCCGGCAAGCCGATCTTTCCGCTCGCGCTCTGGCTGGGCTATCCGGTCGCCGAGGTGGACGTCGCGCACGAGCCGCGTCCCGGCGGCGGCTCGCGCTACACGTTCGGCGCGCTCGTGCGCATCAACCTCGATCTCGTGACGAGCTTCACCACGGTGCCGCTCGTGCTGCTCGGCGGCGTCGGGCTCGCGGGCGTGGCGCTCGGCGCGCTCGGGCTCGCGCTGTGCGCGTGGCTCGAGCCGGACGGCTGGCTCGCGCCGGCCGTCGCGCTCGCGGTGTTCGTGCTCGGCGGCGTGTGGTGCGCGGCCGGCGTGCTCGGCCTCTATCTCGCGCGGGTCTACAAGCAGGTCGCGGGCACGACCGCGTTCGCGCTGCGGCGCGCGCCGCTGCGCGACGCCGCCGATGGAGAATCGAAGTGAACGCCCCCGGCCGCCCCGCCTGCGAGGGCGGAACACCGATCCGCGACACGCTGCTGCCCTTCTTCCGTCCTGCGCTCGGGACCGAGGAGGAGGAGGCCGTGCTCGGCGTGCTGCGCTCGGGCTGGCTGACGACCGGCCCGCAGTGCGAGCGCTTCGAGGCCGCCTTCCAGAAGCTCGTGGACGCGCGCCACGCGATCACGACGTCGTCGTGCACGACGGGCCTGCACCTGATCCTGCACGCCGCCGGCGTCGGCGCGGGCGACGAGGTGATCGTGCCGGCGATGACCTTCCCCGCGACCGCGAACGCGGTGCTGCACGCCGGCGCGCTGCCCGTGCTCGCGGACGTGCTGCCGGGGCGGCTCACGATCGATCCCGCCGCGGCGCGCGCCGCGATCGGGCCGCGCACGCGCGCGATCGTCGCGGTGCACCTCGCCGGCTGGCCCGCGGAGATGGACGCGCTGCGCGAGATCGCCGCCGCGCACGGGCTCGCGTTGGTGGAGGACGCCGCGCACGCGATCGGCACGCGCTACCGCGGCCGCTCCGCCGGCACGCTCGGCGACGCCGCCTCGTTCAGCTTCTACGCCAACAAGAACCTGACGACCTGCGAAGGCGGCATGGTGACGACCGAGCGCGACGACTGGGCGCGCCGGATCCGCGTCGCGCGCCTGCACGGGCTCGACGTCGACGCCAGCCGCCGCGACGGACGCGGCTACCGCCACTGGGAAGCCGTCGCGCTCGGCTGGAAGTACAACCTGAACGACCTGCAGGCGGCGCTCGGTCTCGCGCAGATGCCGAAGCTCGGCGCGTGGCAGACGCGGCGCGTGGCGATCGACCGCCGCTACCGCGCGCGGCTCGCGGACGTGCCCGGCGTCGAGCCGCTGCGAGGGCCCGACGGCGGCGAGACGAGCGCGCACATCTTTCCCGTGCTGCTCGACACGGCGCGCATCCGCATCGACCGCGACGCCGTGCTCGAGGCGCTGCTCGCCGAGAACGTCGGCGTCGGCGTGCACTACCGCGCGCTGCCGCTGCACCGCTTCTTCCGCGACGACCTCGGCTTCCGCGCCGAGGACTTCCCGGTCGCGACCGGCGCCTCGCACCGCACGCTGTCGCTGCCGATCTTCCCGACGCTGCGCGACGACGAGGTGGACCAGGTCGTCGCGGCGCTCGATCGGATCGTGCGCTTCTACGCGCGCTGAAGCACGGACGCGCCGAAGCGGTCGAGCGCGGCGAGGCGCTGCTCCGCCGCGCCCCACTCGAAGTCGGGCACGACGATCTCGTCGACGCCGGCGTCCGCGTACGCGGCGATCGCGTCGCGCAGCGCGGCGGCGTCGCCGGCGATGCAGCGCAGCGGGCGCGCGGCGCGCAGGCGCTCGGCCTCGCCGCGATCGTCGGTGAGCACGAAGTGGGCCACCGCGGAACGGCGGATCGCGCGCGGATTGCGCCCGAGCGCGGCGCAGTGGCGGTCGAGCACCGCGCCGAGCTGCCGCATCGCCTCGGGCAGGCCCCACGCGTTCCACGCGTCGGCGTGGCGCGCCGCGATGCGCAGCGTCACGCGCTGGCCCGAGCCGCCGACGAGGAGCGGAAGACGCGCCTGCACGGGCTTCGGCTCGAGGATCGCGTCCCGCAGCGCGACATGGCGGCCGTCGATCGTCGTCGTCGGGCGCTCGAACAGGCTGCGCAGCGCGGCGCACGACTCGTCCAGCAGCGCGAGCCGCTCGCCGATCGGCGGGAACGCGACGCCGTAGGCCGCGTGCTCGTTCTCTTGCCACGCGGCGCCGATGCCGAGCACCAGCCGCCCGCCGCTCACGTGGTCCACGGTCGCCGCCATCTTCGCGAGCAGGTACGGATTGCGGTACGTCGCGCCGCACACGAGCGGGCCGAGCGCGATCCGCGGCACCCGCGCCGCGAGCGCGGCCAGCACGCTCCAGCACTCGAGCGTCGGCCGCGCGAGCTCGCCCGCCGCGGGCATGAAGTGATCGGCGAAGTAGACGCCGTCCCAGCCGGCCGCTTCGGCGCGGCGCGCGAGCTCGAGCACGGTCGAGAAGCGCGCGTGCGGTCCCGGCCAGAAGCAGAAGCGCACGCGGCGGCTAGGCGCGGCGCGGCGCCGCGACGGCGCGCGCGTCGTCGCCCGCGGACTCGGCGGCCGCGCCAACGTCCTCGCGGATCACGTAGAACGGCAGGCCCTGTCCGAGCTGGTAGACGCGCTGCACGTAGTCGCCGACCAGCGACAGCAGGCCGCCGAGCAGCCCGCCGGCCGCGAGGATCAGCGACGCGATGCCGAGCGACGCCGATCCCTGCAGCAGCGCCGCGAGCCCGACCGCGACACCCGCGAGCGTCGCAGCGAGCGCGAGCAGTCCGGCGACCAGGAACGGCCGCCGCGCCGTCAGCAGGTAGTAGTCGGCGGCGATGCCGAGCAGCGTCAGAAACGAGTGGCCGAGCCGGAGGCTCGACGGCGTGTGCCCGATCGGCACCTCGGCGACCGCGTGCGCGCGCCGCAGCAGCATCGGCGTCACCAGCCGGCGTCGCTCGCCCTCGGACGCGAGGTTCTTCAGGATCGAGCTGTCCATCGCGCGCAGGCCGCAGCCGATGTCGCGCACGTTCCTGCCGGTCTGGCGCCGCACGTACCAGTTCATGAAGGCGCTCGGCACGCGGCGCGTGAGCCAGGGATCGCGGCGGTTCTCGCGCACGCCGCACACGAGGTCGTAGCCCTCGTCGAGCTTGGCGAGGAGCTTCGGCACGTCCTCGGGGTGGTTCTCGAGGTCGGCGTCGAGGCAGACGGCGCGGCGGCCGCGCACGCGGTCGAAGCCGGCGCAGATCGCGGACTGGCCGCCGAAGTTGCGCAGCATCGCGTAGACGCGCAGCCGCGCATCGCGTTCGGCGCGCCGCAGCAGCAGCGCGAGGCTGCCGTCGCGCGAGCCGTCGTCCACCATCACCATCTCGAACGACGCGCCGGTCGGCTCGAGCGCGGCGACGATGCGGTCGATCAGCGCGTCGAGCGTCGACTCGTTGTTGAAGACGGGCACCACCACCGAGACGTCGGGCTGGCGCTGCGCGCCCCGAGCCCGCGGATCGCTCTCGCTGCGCTCGCGCTCGTTCAAGGGAACACCGCCTGCAGCGCGTACGCGAAGTGGAGGCCGTCGGGCGGCGCGCCGCGCCGCACGCGCGTCACCGCGAGCCGATCCGACACGAGCAGCACCTGCCACGACGTGCGCCGCTCGAACAGGTCCTTCCAGTCGGAGTCCTGCACGCGCAGCGCGAACGGCGCGCCCGCGTCGCCCGCGACCGGCGCGAGATCGGGCCGCGCGAAGTCCACGCTGAACGCGCCCGCGTCGTCGCCCGCGATCTCGAAGTGCACCGTCTGCCCGAGATAGCGCGCCGCCTCGGGACGCTTCGCCAGCAGCGCGGGCAGGTCGCGGCGGAAGGTCTCCTCGGTCGTCGGGCGCGCGGCGCCGGTGTAGCGCTCGCCGCTGCCGAGGAAGGGATGGATGTAGTCGTGCGCAACGCGCGCGGCGGGACGCCCGCGCAGCGCGCCGCGCTCGATGCCTCCCTCGCGCGACCAGGCGTCGCCGGGCGCGAGGTCGAGCGCCGGGATCGCGGGCGCCTCGCGCGCCATCAGCGCGCGCCAGTCGGCGACGCCGCGGCGGATCACCTTGCGCGTGATCGCGGGGCCGTCCGGCCCGCACCAGCGCATGTTCGACGCGGCGCCGAAGGTCGCGCGCGCGCCGAGCCGCCGCGCCGCCGCGAGCGCGCCCTCGGGCCCGTGGTCCGGCTCCTTGAACGACGGCAGCGCCAGCAGCGACGGCTGGTCGAAGCTGTTGTGCGAGAGCGCGGCGAGGTCGGGCGCGCCGAGGCGGTCCGCGATCTCGCCGACCACGCCGGGCGGCTGCGGCGCGTCGGCGCCGTTCCAGAAGCGCCCGTCCGGGCCGTCGATCCAGTACGCGCACTCGTCGAGCACGCCGAGCGACGGCGTCGGCACGACGCGCACGCCGCCGCCCAGCTCGAACGGCGCCCAGTCGTCGCGCGCGTGCAGGTTCGCGAAGCCGAGCCGACGCAGGTTCGCGTCGAGCTCGCTGAAGCGGATCGGCGGGTGGACGACGGGCACCTGCTTGTCGGGCAGCGCCGCGAGCGTCGGCGCGTTGAAGTGGTCGAGGTGGCCGTGCGTGATCGCGATCGCGTCGAGCGGCGGCAGGTCGGCCGGGCCGAATGCGAGCGGCGGATCGCGCTCGACGTGGCCCTCGAAGATCGGGTCGACGAGCCACGGATCGGTGAGGATCCGCTTGCCGCCGATCTCGACCAGGTGACAGGCGTGGCCGAGGAAGATCACCCGCACGCGCGGCCCGGACCGTCGAGGCGCAGGTGGTAGGTCGCCGTCGAGCGCAGGTAGCGGAAGCCGAGGCGCGCGTAGACGTTGATGCTGCCGATCGTCGCGACCTGCGTCTCGTTCTCCATCCAGCTCGCGCCGAGCGGGCGCGCCGAGATCATCTCGCGCTGGATCGCCGTGAACAGGCCGCGGTACTCGGGCAGCGTCGCGCCGAGCCCGCGGCCGCACACGAGCGTGCCCGCCGCGCTCGACACGTCGGGCATCGCCAGCATCGAGATGAACGCGACGATCTCGTCGCGATCCCACGCGAGCAGCACGGCGTCCGCCCAGTCGCCCTCCATCACGCGCTCCGTCCACGCTTCGTAGACGCGCAGCGCGCGCTCGTGCGGCAGCGTGTGGTCGAAGACGAGCGGGCCGCGGTCGAAGGCGCGCCCGCCCCACTCCGCGAGCCGCTTCCACGCCGCGCGCGGCAGCGCGCCGCTGGCGCCGCGCTCGCGCAGCTCGATGCGCAGCGGCGGCGCGACGTGCTCGTCGTGCGGCATGCCCGTGAGCGACGCCATCCACGACACCTGCGTGTCGACGTGGAAGGCGCCGAGCTCCTGCAGCACCCAGCCGGTGGTGCGGTCGCGCGTCGAGGCGCGCGCCGCGAGGTGCGCGAAGCCGCGCTCGCGCGCGCGCTCGATCGCCGCGCGCAGCACGGCGCGCTCGGCGTCGAGGCGCAGCGCCGGTTCGGCCACCGCGAGCGGACGATCGAGCGTGGCCATCGCGAGCCCGAAGTGCGCCGACTCGAAGGGGCGCTCGTCCAGACGCGCGGCCGCGAGCGGGCTGCCGTCCGCGGCGCGCGCGACGAGCGCTTCGCCGCCGCTCGTCCAGCGCTCGCGGTGGATCGCCGCCGCCGCGCCGGAACGCGCCGCGACCGGCGCGAAGTTCGCGTACGGAAGATCGGGCTCCGCGGCGAGCAGCGCGTCGAGCGCTTCGCGGAGGCGAGCGCCGTGCTCGATCTCGATCCGGGGGGCAGGCACGCGCGCAGTATACGCGGGCGGCCGCGCGCTCGGCCGGCTCGCCGCGGCGCTGCGTTCGGGTGCGACGCGCGACGCGCCGGGCTACCTCTCGCCGACCACCGGAGGAGTGCCATCCCGATGGCGAGCACGGCCGCCGCGCTGGGAGCCGCTTTCGCCGTCGCGGGCGGCTGGATCGGCCCCGGACTTGCCGTCGCGACCGCACTCGGGCTCGGGCGCGACCGCCTCGAGCGCGCCGTCGTCGGCATCGCGATCGGGCGGCTGCTGCTCGCGCTCGCGGCGCTCGCCGCGAGCGCGGTCGGCGCGACGAGCGCGCTCGTTGCGTGGGCCGCGCTCGGGATGGCAGCGGGCGCGTGGTCGATCGCGCGCGCGCGCCGCGCGCGCGATCCCGGCGAGCACGGACTCGGCGCCGCGCTCGCGATCGGCGCGCTCTGCGCGTTCGTGCTGGTGCACGCGGTGGTGTTCCGCTCGGGCATCGACCGCGGCGGCATGCTCGTGTTCTTCGGGCGCGACGGCGCCAACGACCCGTTCGTCTACGGCGCCTACGCGCTGGCGTTGCGCGACCTCGGCCCGCCGCTCGCGAACCCGTTCGCCGGCGGCGCCGCCGCGCTCGGCTCGTATCTCCACTTCGCCGTGCTGGCCGGCCTCTCGGCGATCGCCGCGACGCCGATCACCGACCTCGCCTACCGCGTCGTGCCGCTGCTCGACTGCGCCGCGCTGATGGCGACCGCGATCGCGCTCGTGCGCGCGCTCGGCGCGCCGCGCCTCGCGTGGCTGCTCGCGCCGCTCGCGCTGCTGGCCGGCGATCCGGCGCCGGTCGCCGCGTCGCTGCTGCGTGTCGCGGGCGTCGCGACGCACCCGATCGACAGCTTCACGCTGTTCGGGCCGTACCTGCTCGCGATGAATCCGATCACGCCGGGGCTGCAGACCTTCTTCTGCGCGCTGCTGCTGCTCGCGCGCGCGCCGCGGCGCCGCGAGGCGGTGGCGGCGGGCGCGCTCGTCGGCGCGCTCTTCGAGATCAAGCTGTTCCTGTGGCTGCCGGCGATCGCGGGCCTCGCGGCCGCGGCGCTCGTGCGCCCGCCGCCCGCGCTGCGCAGGCCGCTCGCGCTCGCGAGCGCCGTCGCGGCGTTCGTGTCGCTGCCGCCGCTGCTCGACAAGCTGCGCACGGCCGCGGGCGCGGCGCAGCGCGACGACACCGGCTTCGCGCTCTGCGCGGCGTGTCTGCCGCGCTACTTGCTGCGCGCGGCGTGGGGCGACGGCGAGCTCTCGTTCGCGCTCTTCCGCGCCGGCACGCCGCTCGCCGACGTCTCGCCGCACGGCGTGCTGACGGGCGTGCTCGCGTCGGCGGCGCTCGTGGCGCTCGCGCTCGGCGCGCGCGCCTTCGCGCTCCCCGAGCTGGTGCGCGGCGCGCGCGATCCGGAACGCGCCGCGCCGTACCGCGTGCTCGGCTTCGCGGGCGCGGCCGGGCTCGCGCTCGCGCTCGTCGTCTCGGCGCCGCCGCATCATCTCAACGCGGCGCAGTTCTCGTGGGCGGCGGTGTTCGGGCTCGCGCCGCTCGTCGCGATCGCGTGCGCGCGCTGGCTCGCGGCTGGGCGCTGGCTGCCGCTCGCGCTCGCGACGCTGCTCGCCGTGCCGGGCGCGATCGACGCCATCGTGCGTCTCGGCTACGGCGCGCCGCTGCGCTTCGCCATCACGTCGGCGGAGGCGGCGCTGTGCGCGCGCCTTGCCGAGATCTCGGCACCGGGCGACGTCGTGTTCGAGCCGTCGATGCTGATCGACACCGATCGCCCGTCGCCAGTGCCGCTGCTCGCGGGCCGGCCGGTCCACCTCAGCTTGCTGTCGGCCGTCGGCGGCCTGCCGCCCGACGCGCGCGACGCCCGCTTCGCGCGGCTCGCCGCCTTCTTCGCGGGCGCCGACGTGGCCGCCGCGCGGCGCGCGCTCGCCGAGAGCGGCGCGCGCTTCGTGCTCGTGCCGGCGGGCGTCGCGCCTCCGCGCGCCGCGCTCGAACCGCTGGAACTCGTCTTCGAGAACGCGGCCGGGCGTCTGTATCGCGTGCCGGCTTCGGCTAGCTTGGCGCCGTGACCGCATTCCCGGCCGAGCTCCGACGTTGATCCGCAGCCTGGCCATCGGCATCGCGGTCGGCGCGATCTTCCTCGCGCTCGCGCTGTGGGGCGTCCCGCTCGATCAAGTGGGCGGCGCGATCGCGCACATGGATCCGCTCTGGATCGCGGCCAGCGTCGTGATCTGGACCGCGCAGTACTGGATCCGCGCGGTGCGGCAGCTCGTGATGGTGCGGCCGCTCGCGCCCGAGACGACGCTGCGCACGCAGGTGTCGATCACGCTGATCGGCTTCTTCTGCGTGAACACGTTTCCGGCGCGGCTCGGCGAGGTGGCGCGGCCGTTCTTGCTGCTCGAGCGCGATCGCGTGCCGTTCGGCGCCGGGCTCGGACTCGTCTTCGTCGAGCGCATCATCGACACGGTCGCGCTGCTGCTCTCGCTGCTCGCGGTGCTGGTCTTCGTCGACGTGCCGGACCAGCGCATCGAGTTCGCGGGCCAGAGCGTGTCGATCGTCGAGGTGGTGCGCAAGCTCGCCTTCGTCGGCCTGCCGCCGATCCTCGCGGGCGTCGTCGGGCTCGCCGTGTTCGGACGCCAGGCGCTCGCGTTCGGCGAGCGCGTCGTGTCCGCGATCGAGGCGCGGGTCAAGACGCCGTGGGTCGCGCGCGTCTCGCGCACGCTGCTCTCGTTCGCGTCGAACTTCGTGGACGGCCTCGCGAGCCTGCGCGAGCCCAAGCGGCTCGCGGCGATCGTCGTACTGACCGCGCTGCTCTTCGTGGCGATGGCCGCGCTCACCTGGGCGATGGCGCTCGCGTTCCAGTTCGAAGCGTGGATCGGCCTCGGCGAGGCGCTCGGCGTGCTGTGCATCACGATGCTCGGCATCGCGCTGCCCGCGCCGCCGGGCTTCGCGGGCGTGTTCGAGGCGGCGGTGCGCGCCGCGCTCGCGGTGTTCGGCGTGCGCGGCGAAGACATGGCCGCGCGCGCGCTCGCCTTCGCGCTCGTGTTCCACTGGGGTCCGTATCTGCTGCTCGCGATCTGGTCGGGCTATTACCTGTGGCGCGACGGCGTGCAGATCGGCCGGCTGTTCCGCTTCGCGCGCGGCGGCGGCAGCCCCGCGCAGGAGTGAACGCGCGCGCTGGCGTCCGCGCTGCGTGATCGCCATGCTCCGCCCATGGGAACGCTCCGCCGCACCCTCGTCTTCGCACTGCTGGCCGCCGTCGGGGTCACCGTCGCCGGTCCGCTCCGCTCGTACGTGTTCCGGTCGAACCTGCATCCGGTCGTGCCCGGCGCCGTCTACCGCAGCGCGCAGCCGTCGGGCGACGTCCTCACCGGCTGGATCGACGAGCTCTCGCTGCGCACCGTCGTGAATCTGCGCGGTCGCAAGAGCGAGGACGACCGCCGCTGGCTGCTCGAGGAGATCGCCGCGTCGGAGCGCGCCGGCGTCGAGCACGTGTCGATCCGCATGAGCGCCGCCGACGTCCCGCCCGCGCAGACGCTGCGGCGGCTCGTCGAGGTGCTCGACACGGCGGAGCGCCCGCTGCTGCTCCACTGCAAGGCGGGCGCGGAGCGCAGCGCGCTCGCGGCGGCGGTCGCGGTGCTGCTCGAGAGCGGCGACCTCGAGCGCGCGCGCGCCGAGTTCGCGCTCGACAAGGGCTTCGTCGAGTGGGTGAACCCGCGGCTGCCCCGCCTGCTCGAGGACTACGCCGCATGGCTCACCGAGCAGCGCGTCGCGTCGAGCCCGGAGCGCTTCCGCCACTGGGCGATGCACGAGTACGCGCCCTACTTCTACAAGGCGCGCATCGAGGCGCTCGACGCGCCGCTGCAGCTCGCGACCGGCGCGCCGGCGACGCTGCGCTTCCGCGTCACCAACACGAGCCGCCGTCCGATCCCGTTCCAGTCGGCGCGCCACGAGGGCGTCCATCTCGGCGCGCGCCTCGCATCGGCGTCGGGCCAGCAGCTCGAGCTGCGCGGCGGCTTCGTCGATCTCGCGCTCGCGCCGGGCGCGTCGACCGAGCTCGCGCTCGAGCTCCCCGCGCTCCCGGCGGCCGGGCGCTGGACGATGCGCGTCGACCTCGTGGACGAGGGCGTCAAGTGGTTCGCCGCGCTCGGCTCGACGCCGCTCGATCTTCCGCTCGAGGTCGCGGCGACGCCTTGAGCCGCGGGCGGACCGCCGCCGAGCTGGCGCTCGTCTTCGCGCTGCTGCTCGCGCTCGTGTGGCGCGTGCCCGCCCGCGTCGCGCCCGAGTGGCGCGGCGGGCTCGAGACGGCGTGCGGGATCGCGATCGCGGCGCTCGTCGTCGCGAGCTGGTGGCGGCGCCGCGCGGGCCTCGACCGGCTCGGGCTCGCGCCG
>QEVM01000078.1 GCA_003576805.1 Pseudomonadota bacterium
GGCGGACGCCGCGGCGGCGCTCGCGTCCGAGCACGGCTGGCATGCGCGCGCCGCGCGGGCGGTGCTCGCGTGGGCCGGACCGCCGTTCCAGTACCGGCTCCCCGACGCCGCGACCTCCGCGCGCCTCGCCGCGGCGCTCGCGACGCTCGCGGGCGAGTCGGTCGAGCTCGCCGCGCGCTTGCTCGCTCGCCGCGCGGCCGAGCACGTGCTCGATCCGGACGCCTCGCTCGCGGCATCGCTGCGGCGGCGCGCCGTGGACGCGGCGCTCTCGTGCGGGGACGCGGAGGTCCTCGCCGAAGTGCTGATGACGCCGTACTCGGGGATCTGGGAGCACGTCGAGCCGGCGCGCCGGCTGGCGCTCGCCGATGCCTGCACGGAGCGCGCGCGCGCCGAGGGCAACGCGATCGCGTGCGCGCGCGGCGGCCTGCTGCGTCTCGGCGAGCTGATCGGACTCGGCGAGCTCGCACGCTTCGATGCCGAAGTCGATGCGATCGAGCAGGCCGCGATCGAGCAGCACGAGCCGGCGGGCCGCTACCAGGTCTTGCTGCACCGCACCACGCGCGCCCTCGCGGGCGGCGAGCTCGCGAGCGCCGAGCGTTTCGCCGGACAGGCGCTCGCGCTCGGCCGGCGTGCGGAGATCGCCGGCGCGTTCGAGCTGTTCGCCGCGGTGCTCACCGTCATCCGCCGCGAACAGGGGCGCCTCGGCGAGCTCGACGGCCTCGAGCCGGCGCTCTTCACCGGCCACCCGAGCCCGGCGGCGCGCGTGCTCTCGGTGTGGGCGCTCGCCGAGCACGGCGTCGGCGATCGCGCGCGACCGCTCCTCGCTCGCGTGCTCGACGAGATGCTGCCCTCGCTCGCGGCGCAGCCGACCGGCGTCGCGAACGCCGCGCTGCTCGCGCGCGCGAGCTTCCTGCTGGGCGAGCCGCGCGCGGCGGAGCCGCTCGCCGCGCTGCTCGCGCCGTTTGCGGAGCGCGTCGTGCTGCGCGGGACGCTGACCGCGCACGGGCCGGCGTCGCACTTCCTCGCCTTGCTCGCGTGGCTGCGCGGCGAGCACGGCGAGGCCGGCGCGCGCTTCGAGCATGCACGCGGCTTCTGCCGCCGCATGGGCGCGCCCGGCTGGGGCGCGCACGTGGACGCCGACGCCGCCCGGTGGCATGCCGAGCGAGGCGATCGCCCGTTCGCGCTGGAGTGCGCGCAACGCGCAGCGCGCGCTGCGCGCGCGCTGCACATGCAGGCGCTCGCGGCCGACGCCGAGTCGCTGCGCGAGCGGCTGCGCTAGCCGGCGGTGACGCGCGCCGTCGGCCGCCCGGTCAGCTCGCGACGGTCGACGCGAGGTCCTCTTCGAGGCTCTCGCGCAGCGCCGCGAGCGCCGCGCGGCGCACGCGCAGCTTGGTCGCGCGGTGCGCGCCGAGGTGCAGCAGCTCCGCGAGCTTCGCCGCCTCCGCGATCGCCTCGCGCTCGACGTCGGCGGCCGGCACGACGCGATCGAGGAAGCCCGCGTCGACCGCGCCGGCGCCGGCGTAGATCTCGGCGAGCGCCTGCGCGCGTTGGCGATGGCGTACCGAGAGGCGCTCCTCGGCGAGCACGGTGGCGAAGGTCGGCAGCGTCAGGCCGATCGCGACCTCGTTGAGGCCGATCTTCCAGTCTCCGGCGGCGCCGATGCGAAGATCGGCGGCGAGCAGCGCCACGGCCCCCATCGCGAGGGCGTGTCCCGTGCAGCCGATCACGATGGGCAGAGGCGACTCGTAGGCGCGCAGCGCGAGTCTCCCGCCGGCGCTGACGAGCTTCGCGACCTCGCCCATGTCGCCGCTGCGCATCACGCCGAGATCGAAGCCGCCGGAGAAGCGCTCGGCGCGCCCGATCCACGCGATCGCCTTCGCCTCCTTCTCGGCGCGGTCGAAGGCGGCGTGCAGCGCGTCGATCAGCGCGAACGAGAAGGCGTTGGCTTTGCCGTCGTCCATGCGTACGACGGCGACGTTCGACTGGAGCTCGTACGCGACGGACATGGCTACGCGGCTTCGAAGAGGCTCGCGAAGCCCTGGCCGCCGCCGACGCACATCGTGACGACGCCGTAGCGGCCGCCGCTGCGCTTGAGCTGGCGGAGCAGCAGGCCCGTCAGGCGCGAGCCGGTCATGCCGTAGGGATGGCCGATCGCGATCGAGCCGCCGCACGGGTTGAGCTTCTCGTTCGGGATCTCGAGCACGCGCTGGCAGTGCAGGAGCTGCGACGCGAACGCCTCGTTCAGCTCGACGATGTCGATGTCGCCGATCCCGAGGCCGTGGCGCTTGAGCAGCTTCGGCACCGCGAAGATCGGGCCGATGCCCATCTCCTCGGGACCGCAGCCGGCGACGGCCGACCCGCGGTAGATGCCGAGCGGCGTCAGATTGAGCTGCTTCGCGCGCTCGGCGCTCATCACGAGCGTGGCCGACGCGCCGTCCGAGAGCTGCGAGGCGTTGCCGGCCGTCACGGTGCCGTCGGGCTTGAAGGCGGGCTTGAGCGCGCGCAGGCCCTCGATCGTGGTGTCCGGGCGATTGCACTCGTCGCGATCGACGACGGCGTCCTCCTCGTACGGCTCCTCGCCCTTCTTCTGCACCTTGCGGCGCACCTTCATCGGGACGATCTCCTCCTGCACCCAGCCCTTGTCCCACGCCGCGGCGTAGCGCTGCTGGCTCTGCAGGCCGTACTGGTCCTGGTCCTCGCGCGAGACCTTGTAACGCTCGGCGACGATCTCGGCGGTGATGCCCATCGGGTAGTAGAGCCCGGGGAAGCGCTCCGCCGCGGTCTTGTTCGCGAGCCGGTGCGTGTTCTGCGTGCCGTCGGTCATCATCGTGATCGTCTCGACGCCCGCGCCGATCGCGACGTCCGCGCCTTCCTGGATGCGCTGCGCCGCCATCATGATCGCCTGCGAGCCCGACGAGCAGAAGCGGTTCACGGTCGCGCCGGCCACCTCCTTCGGGAAGCCCGCCGCGACGGCCGCGATGCGCGCCATGTTCATGCCCTGGCAGCCTTCCGGGAAGCCGGTGCCGGCGATCACGTCCTCGATCTCCATGGGATCGACGCCCGCGCGCTCGACGACGCTGCGCAGGCAGTGGGCGAGATACTCGACCGGCTCGGTCATGTTGAACGAGCCGCGTCCGGCTTTGGCGAGTCCCGTGCGGATGCTGTCGACGATGACGACTTCGCGGGCCATGGAAACCTCCGATCGATGAGAACGCGCAGCATACCGGACGCGCCGCGCTCCGCCGCTCGGCGCGCGGCGCGCGGCTACTCGAGGTAGCCGAGCGCGCGGAGCTGCTCGCGGACGTCGTTGCCGATCGTGCCGTGATCGACGCCGGCGAGGCCGCGCTGCTGGATCGCTTCGCGCTGGATGCGCAGCCGTTCTGCGAGCGCCTGCTTGGTGTCCGGCTGCCGCGCGGCGAGGTTGTTCGTCTCGAGCGCATCCGCGACCACGTCGTAGAGCTCCGCGGGCGGCTCGCCGGGCGCGAGCGGCGGCGCGTTCACGATCAGCTTCCAGCGCCCGTCGCGCAGCGCGACGCGCCGGATCAGCGGCGTGACCGAGTTCGGGTGCAGCATCTCGGCGTAGACGGGGCGGTCTTCGGCGCCGGCGTCGTCGAGCAGCGGCAGCAGGCTGCGTCCGTCGCCCGCCCCGGGGACCGCGACGCCGAGCCGGTCGAGGATGGTCGGCATGACGTCGACGAGCCGCACCTGCGCCGACACGCGGCGCCCGCCGCCCGCGCGCGTGGGATCGCGCACGATCAACGGCACGTGCAGCAGCGAGTCGTAGAGCGCGTGGCCGTGCATGCCGAGGCGCAGCGGCTCGCGCTCGCCGAGCTCCTCGCCGTGGTCCGAGGTGAGCACGACGAGCGTGCGATCCGCCACGCCGAGCTCGCCGAGCAGGTCGAGCGTGCGTCCCACCTCGCGGTCCGCCGCCGCGACGCCGCCGTCGTAGAGCGCGCGCACGTACTCGACCTCGGTGTCGCCGACGGGCTCGGAGCGCACGCGGCGCGCGTCGTCGAACGAGTAGACTTCGCCGAGGATGCCGCGCTGCATCCCTTCGGCGTAGGTGCGCCGCAGGTACGGCATGTGCACCTCGTAGGTGTGGATCAACAGGAAGAAGGGCTGCTCCGCGTGCTCGCGCAGCCAGCCGCGCGCGCTCTCGAAGGTCCGCTCCAGTCCGCCCTGCCCCGCGTCGCCGGGCCGCACGTCGACGCCGTG
The DNA here is from genome assembly GCA_003576805.1 of Pseudomonadota bacterium. GTDB lineage: Bacteria > Myxococcota_A > UBA9160 > UBA9160 > PR03 > PR03. Next base: position 4,216 of record QEVM01000078.1, read on the forward strand.
GAGCTGGATCTTGCCCTCGAGCGATCGGAACGTGTCGAAGCCCCGCTCCATGCCGAAGTGCGGGGAGACGTAGCCGCCCTCGGTGAAGGCGGCCGTCGCGAAGCCCGCCGCGCGCAGCGGCTCGACCAGCGAGCGCACGAGGCGCGTGCCCTGGAACACCGCGGCGCTCGGATAGCTGCCGGTCAGCAAGCCGACGAACGCGGGCAGCGTCCAGCTCGCGTTGCTGTAGGCGCGCTCGAACAGGACGCCCTCGGCGGCGAGCGCGTCGATGCGCGGCGACGTCGCGCGCGGGTTGCCGTAGGCGGAGAGACCGTCGGCGCGCAGCGTGTCGAGCACGATCAGCACGACGCCGCGCGGCGTCGGTTCGCCGCGCGTGCAGGAGACGGCGGCCATTGCGACGAGCACGAGCGCCGCGAGGCGCGCCCCGCGTCTTCGCCCGATCGACCGCGCGGCCCGCAGCTTCGTTCGCATCTCGCTCTCCATCTCCTCGCATCCCGCGCGCACGCCGGTCGCGGCTACTTGTAGTCGATTCGTCGCCGAGTGCGACCGCGGCCCGCGACGCGGCGCGGGAGAAACATCTCTCGCGCCCCGCGCGCGCACGAGGCTTGCTATGGTGAGGGCCCGGAGGCAAGACGTACCCGTGTCGACGACCGAAGCGATCACCAACGGCATCCGCGTCGAAGTGGACGCCGCGTATTCGGCGGAGCACTCGGTCCCGCAGCTCGGCCAGTGGTTCTTCCTGTACACGATCCGCATCCGCAACTCGAGCGACGAGACGGTGCAGCTCCTCGCACGGCACTGGATCATCACCGACGCCACCGGCACGGTGGAGGAAGTGAAGGGCCCGGGCGTCGTGGGCGAGCAGCCGGTGCTCGAGCCGGGCGAGGCCTTCCAGTACACGTCGGGCTGTCCGCTCGCCGCGCCGTGGGGCTCGATGCGCGGGCGCTACGAGATGCGCACCGCGAGCGGCACGCGCTTCGACGCCGAGATCCCGAGCTTCGAGCTGCGCCACCCCGGCGGCACGCACTGAAGCCGCGCGCGGCGCGCCTCGCGTGACGCTGCGCGTCCTCACGCTGAATCTCTGGCACGACCAGGGGCCGTGGCCCGCGCGCGAGCGCGGCATCCGCGCCTGGCTCGACCGCCTCGGCCCCGACGTCGCCGGCTTCCAGGAGGCGCTGCGCGGGCCGGGGCTCGACCAGGTCGCGGCGCTGCTGGAAGCGCGCCTGCCGCACCGCGCGTACGTGTGCGCCGGGCGCTTCCGCCGCGGCGACGTCGAGTACGAATTCGGCAACGCGATCGCGAGCCGCTGGCCGATCGCGCGCTCGGAGTCGTCGCCGCTGCCCGACCGCGGCGACGGCGAGACGCGCGCGGTCGTGCACGCGGACGTGGACGCGCCGTTCGGGCGCCTCGCGTTCTCGTGCACGCACCTCCACTGGAAGTTCCATCACGGCGAGGTGCGCTGCCGGCAGGTCGCGGAGGTCGCGCGGCAGGTGATCGCGCGCCGCCCGGCCGGCGGCTTCCCGCCCGTGCTGGTCGGCGACTTCAACGCCGAGCCCGACGCCGACGAGATCCGCTTCCTCACCGGCGGGCACGCGCTCGACGGGCGCAGCGTCTACTTCCACGACGCGTTCCGCGTGGCGGGCGAGGGCGGCGCGGGCATCACCTGGTCGAACCGCAATCCCTACGCGCGCAGCGCGCTCGAGCCGGAGCGCCGCATCGACTACGTCTTCGCCGGCTATCCCACGCGCGAGGGCCTCGGCCTCGTCGAGCGCTGCCGCGTCGTGTGCGACGCGCCCGACGGCGGCGTCTGGCCCAGCGATCACTTCGGCGTGTACGCCGAGCTGCGCACCGAGCCGCTCGCGCTCGACGTGCGCGCGCCGGTCTTCTAGGCGCGATCCTGCGCGCGCGTGCGGCGCGCCGGCCGCCGCTTCGCTTCGAGCGCCGCGATCTCGCCCGCGAGCGCGCGCTCGGCGCGCTGCTGCATGCGGTGATAGCGGCGCACCAGCTCCTCGCCGAGCGGCGTCAGCGTGGTGCCGCCGCCGGCGCTGCCGCCGGTGGCGGTGGACACGACGGGCGTGGCGAAGCAGCGGTTCAGGTCGTCGATCAGCACCCAGGCGTGCCGGTACGCCATGCCGAGCGCGCGCGCCGCGGCGGAGATCGAGCCGTGCTCGCGCACCGCTTCGAGCAGCGCGACCTTGCCGGGCCCGAGCGAGTGGTCGCCGGGGAAGTAGACGCGGAGCTTCACGCGGGCCACGGCCGAACTCCTTCGCGGCGACGATCGCCGCGGCAGACGATGCACTACGTTGCGGCCGGACCGCCAGGGAGGACGCGCGATGGAGACCGACAAGCGGCGCGTGCAGGAGCTCGCCGCGCGCTACGTCTGTCCGGGCCGCGTGCGCACGTTCCGCGCGCTCGGCGTCGATCTCGTGATCGGGCGTCGCGAGGGCTACCGGATCTGGGATCTCGACGGCGGCGAGCTGCTCGACCTCCACCTGAACGGCGGCGTCTTCAACCTCGGGCACCGCAATCCGGAGCTGGTCGCGACGCTGGTCGACGCGCTCGGCGCGCTCGACGTCGGCAACCACCACTTTCCGAGCGCCGCGCGCGCGGAGCTCGGCGAGGCGCTCGCGCGGCACACGCCCGGCGCGCTCCAGTACAGCGTGTTCGCGAGCGGCGGCGGCGAGGCGATCGACTGCGCGCTGAAGACCGCGCGGCACGCGACGAAGCGTCGCAAGATCGTGTCGGTCGCGAAGGGCTACCACGGCCACACCGGTCTCGCGCTCGCGGCGGGCGACGAGCGCTTCGCCGCGATGTTCCTCTCGGGCGGGCCGCCCGGCGAGTTCGTGCAGGTGCCGTGGAACGATCTCGACGCGATGGGCGGCGCGCTCGCCGGCGGCGACGTCGCGGCCGTCGTGCTCGAGACGATTCCCGCGACGCTCGGCTTCCCGATGCCGGCGCCCGGCTACCTGGCCGGCGTGAAGGCGCTCTGCGAACGGCACGGCGCGCTCTACGTGGCCGACGAGGTGCAGACCGGGCTCGGCCGCAGCGGCACGCTGTGGGCCGTCGAGCAGCACGGCGTCGAGCCGGACGTCCTCGTGACGGGCAAGGGACTCTCGGGCGGGCTCTATCCGATCGCGGCGACCGTGCTGACGCCGCGCGTCGCGGGCTGGCTCGACGAAGACGGCTGGGGCCACGTCTCGACCTTCGGCGGCGCCGAGGTGGGCTGCCGCGTCGCGCAGCGCGTGCTCGAGATCACGACGCGTCCCGCCGCCGTCGCGGGCGCGAAGGACGCCGGCGAGCGGCTCGCGGACGGACTCGAGCGGATCCGCGCGCGGCATCGCGACTGGCTCGTAGAGATCCGGCGCGCGGGGCTCGTGATGGGCCTGCGCTTCGCGCATCCGCAGGGCGGCATGCGCATGACGCGCGCCCTCTACGAGTCTGGACTGTGGGCGATGTTCGCCGCGCACGATCCGTCGGTGCTGCAGTTCAAGCCGGGCCTGCTCGCCGACGCGGCGCTCTGCGACGAGATCCTCGAGCGCTTCGAGGCGGGCGTCGCGCGCTGTCTCGGATCGGCGGCGTGAACGAGGGCGACGCGCTCGCGCGCTTCGAGGCCGCGCTCGACCCGGCGCGTCCCGAGGCCGCGCCCGGCATCGCGATGATCGGCACGGGCGAAGTCTCGGCGGTGTTCGCGCTCGCGGCGCTGCCGGGCCGCGTGTGCAAGCGAATGGCGGGCTTCCGCGCCGCGGCGGACGCCGAGCGCTACGCGGCGCTCGTGCGCCGCTACGTCGAGGCGCTGGAAGGCGAGGGCGTGCGCGTCGCCGAGACCGCCGTCGTGCCGGTCGCGCGGCCGGGCCGCGCGCCGGTCGTCTACCTGCTCCAGCCCGCGCTCGACGCGAAGGGTCTCGGCAACCACCTGCTGCGCGAGGCCGACGACGCGGCGCTCGCGCGCGCGATCGACGCGGTGCTCGCGCGCGTCGGCCCGCTGCTGCGCGCCAACCGCGCGCGCCGCGACGGGCGCAGCGTGACGGTCGACGCGCAGCTCTCGAACTGGCACTTCGACGCGGCCGGCCAGCCGACGCTGATCGACGTCGGCACGCCGTTCCTGCGCAAGGACGGCGCCGACGAGATCGGCGTGGAGCTCTTCCTGGCGCCCGTGCCGCCCGGGATGCGCGCGCTCTACCGCCGCATGCGCGCCGTCGAGCGCTATCTCGACGCCTTCTTCGCGCCGCGCAGCCTGCTGGTCGACGCGATCGCGAACTTCCACAAGGAGGGCCGGCCCGACCGCATCCCGCTGGCGCTCGCGCGCGTGAACCGCTGGCTCTCCGAGGACGTCGCCGAGCTCGACCGCCGCGGCGGCCGCCCGATCGCGCGCGCCGACGTGGACCGCTACTACGCCCGCGACGCCAAGACGCTCGAGCTCTACCTGCGCGCGCGCCGCCTCGACCGCTGGCTGCGCACGCGCGTGCTGCGCCAGCGCTACGACTTCGTGCTGCCGGGCGCGATCCGGCGCTGAGCAGGCGGGGCGCCGCCTAGAACAGCGCGCCCTGTTCGCCCTTCTTGCCGGACGGCCTGCGCGGCGCCGGCTTCTCGCCGAGCTTGACGCTCGCGACGGGCTTGGGCGCGAGGCGCGTGCCGCGCGCGGCGACGCCCGTGGTCTCGAGCTCTGCGAGGTCGAAGGTGGCCTCGTGCACGCGCTGGCGCTTCATCGCCGCGAACTTGAGGTGCAGGATGCCGTCGGCGTCGCCCGGCAGCAGCAGATCCACCTTGCCGGCCTTGTCCTTGATCAGCAGGTACTCCTTGCCGCGGATGAAGCCCTGGATCTGGACGCGCTTGCCGAACGCGAAGCGCTGGCGGTCGCGGTACACGACGGTGAAGGCCGCTCCCCGGTCGGGATCGAACACCGCGGCGTGGAGCAGCTTGCCCGGGATCAGCAGCTTGTCGGGCGGCGGCACGATGCGGTAGCTGCCGTCGTCCGCGACGAGCAGCACGACGTCGAACTCCGAGACCGCGAGCGGGAAGCCGTCGCCCTTCACGCTGCTGCCGAAGAAGCCGCTCTCCTTGTCGTAGGCGAGCTTCAGGTTGGCGCGCGCGACCGCCTTCTTGTCGATCTCCTGGAACGAGCCGAGCCGCGTGCGGCGCGGGTAGTGGTCGCCGTACTTCGCGATCAGGTCCTTCAGGTAGCCGATCGAGGTCTGCTTCATGTTGGCGAGCTTGCGCGCCACCTCGCGCAGCTTCACGTCGATCGCCGCCTCCTCGGCCTTGCTCTGCTCGAGGTCGAAGGCGGAGATGCGGCGGATGCGCAGCTCGAGCAGGCGCTTCACGTCGTCGTCGCTCATCGGCCGCACGAACTGGCGGGCGAACTTGCGCATGCCGGTCCAGACGCGCTCGCGCACCGCGTCGTCGGTCTCCGCGGTCTCGAGCCCGCGGTAGACCTTCTGCTCGACGAAGATGCGCTCGAGCGTCAGCCAGTGCTTGCGCGCCGTGAGCTGCTCCTGCTCCCACTCGAGCTCGGCGCGCAGCCGCTCGCGGAGCTGCGCCGTCAGCTCGCGCAGGATCTCGCTCACCGTCATCTCGACCGGCTTGCGGTCCTTGATGACGACGATGTTCGAGCTCACCGAGACCGAGCAGTCGGTGTAGGCGTAGAGCTGCGGGATCACGTCGTCGGCGCGCACGCCGCGCGGCAGCTCGAGCTCGATCTCGACCTTGTCCGTCGTGTAGTCGTGGATCGACGCGATCTGCACGCGGCCGCGCTGGATCGCCGACTCGATCGACGCGACCACGCTCTCGGTGGTGGTGCCGTACGGGACGGCGCGGATCACGATGCGCTTGGGATCGGGCGAGTCGAGGATCGCGCGCGCCTGGACCTTGCCGCGCCCGTCGTCGTAGTCCGAGACGTCGGCCTTGCCGCCTTGCGGGAAGTCGGGATGCAGCGTGAAGGGCTTGCCCGAGAGGTGCGCGATCTGCGCCTCCCACAGCTCGCGCAGGTTGTGCGGCAGGATGCGCGTGGCCATGCCGACCGCGATGCCCTCGGCGCCGAGCATCAGCACGACGGGCAGCTTCGCCGGCAGGAACACGGGCTCGCGGTTGCGCCCGTCGTAGCTCGGGACGAACTCGGTGAGCGCGTCGTTGAACATCGTCTCGAGCGCGAGCGGCGTGAGCCGGCACTCGATGTAGCGCGCCGCCGCCGCGCTGTGGCCCGTCAGGATGCTCCCGAAGTTGCCCTGGCGGTCGACGAAGAAGTCCTTGTTCGCCAGCACCACCAGCGCGTCGCCGATCGAGGCGTCGCCGTGCGGGTGCAGCTTCATCGTCTCGCCGATGACGTTGGCCACCTTGTGGTAGCGGCCGTCGTGCATCTCGAAGAGCGTGTGCAGGATGCGCCGCTGCACGGGCTTCAGGCCGTCGCGCAGGTCGGGGATCGCGCGGTCGAGGATCGCGTAGCTCGCGTAGTCGACGAAGTTGCGGCGCATCACCGCGTCGAGGCGGGTCATCGCAAGGAGGCCGATCTCATCGGCCGACGCGCAGCGAGCGGAACGCGAGCGAAGGTCATCGACGGACTCCTAGACCACGTCCGTCGCGAGGTTGTCGACGATGAAGCTGCGGCGCTCGGGCGTGTTCTTGCCCATGAAGAACTCGAGCGTGCGCCCGATCTCGCCGATGCCCGACACCGTCACCTGGCTCATGCGCACGTCGCCGCTGATGAAAGGGCCGAACTCGTGCGGGCTGATCTCGCCGAGGCCCTTGAAGCGCGTCACCTCGGGGCCGCGGATCTCGGCCATCGCGGCGTCGCGCTCCGCTTCCGAGTAGCAGTAGCGCGTCTCCTTCTTGTTGCGGACGCGGAACAGCGGCGTCTCCAGGATGAAGACGTGTCCCTTGATCAGCAGATCCTCGAAGTAGCGCAGGAAGTAGGTGAGCAGCAGGTTGCGGATGTGCATGCCGTCGACGTCGGCGTCGGTGGCGATCACGATGCGCGCGTAGCGGAGGCCCTCGATGCCGTCCTCGATGCCCATCGCGCGCATCAGGTTGTAGAGCTCCTCGTTCTTGTAGATCGCGTCGCGCTGGAGCCCGTGGCAGTTGAGCGGCTTGCCGCGCAGGCTGAAGACGGCCTGGGTCTCGACGTCGCGGCACTGGATCATCACGCCGCCCGCCGAATCGCCCTCGGTGACGAAGAGCGTGGAGTCCTCGCGCCGCTTCGCCTTCGGGTCGTCGAGGTGCTGCTTGCAGTCGGTGAGCTTCGGGATGCGGATCGCGACGCGCCGCGCGCGCTCGCGGGCGTCCTTCTTGACCGCGTTCAGCTCCTTCCGCAGCCGCTCGTTGTTGCGGATCTTCTCGAGGAGCTTCTCGGCGTCCTCCTTGTGCTCGTGCATCCAACGCACCACGCGGTCCTTCACCGCGGGCACGATCCAGCTGCGCACGTCGGTGCCGAGCTTGGTCTTGGTCTGCGAGTCGAAGAGCGGGTCCTGGATCTTGATCGCGACCGCGCCGACGATGCCGTCGCGCACGTCCTCGCCCGCGAACGACTTGCCCGAGAACTCGTTCACGCCCTTCAGCACGCCCTCGCGGAAGGCGCTCTGGTGGGTGCCGCCGTCGTTCGTGTACTGGCCGTTGACGAACGAGTAGTAGGTCTCGCCGTAGGCGTGCGTGTGGGTGAACGCGAACTCGAGCCGCTCCTGCCGGCAGTGGACGAGCGGGTAGAGCGGCTCCTCGCCGCCCATCTCGTGGGCGAGCAGGTCGGCGAGGCCGCCCGCCGAGTGGAAGCGCTGGCCCTGGTACTCGAGCGTGAGGCCCGCGTTCAGGAACGCGTAGTAGCGGAGCCGGGCGGCGACGAACTCCTCGTTCCAGCCGTAGCGCCCGAAGATCTCGGGATCCGGCTCGAAGCGCACCTCGGTGCCGTCGCGCGCGTCCTCCTTGCCCGTCTCGTCGTCGCGCAGGCGGCCGCGCTCGAAGCTCGCGCGCCGGAACTTGCCCTCGCGCCAGCTCGTCACGGAGAAGCGCTGCGAGAGCGCGTTCACGGCCTTGGTGCCGACGCCGTTCAGGCCGACCGAGAACTGGAAGACGTCGTCGTTGTACTTGCCGCCGGTGTTGATCTGCGAGACGCAGTCGACCAGCTTGCCGAGCGGGATGCCGCGCCCGTAGTCGCGGACCGTCATGGCGTCGCCGTCGCGCCGGATCTCGATCTTCTTGCCGGCGCCCATGATGAACTCGTCGATGCCGTTGTCGACGACCTCCTTCAGCATCACGTAGATGCCGTCGAGCGGCTGCGAGCCGTCGCCGAGGCGGCCGATGTACATGCCGCTGCGCAGCCGGATGTGCTCCAGCGCGTCGAGCGTTTGGATCGACTTCTCGTCGTAGTTCGACTTGGCGCGCGCCATCGGCGCGTTTCACCCCCGGCTGCGGAAGGTGAAGACGGGACGGCCCCGCGTCAACCCGGGGCGCGGGCCGGCGCAGGGCCGTCGTGCGAGCGCAGGCGCGGCGCGCGCTACGCGGCGCCGCCGAGCATCGCCTTCACCTCGAGGAACTCCGCGAAGCCGAACGAGCCCCACTCGCGGCCGTTGCCCGACTGCTTGTAGCCGCCGAACGGCGCGGCGAAGTCGGCGCCCGCGCCGTTCAAGTGCACGTTGCCGGTGCGCAGCCGCGACGCCACCGCGCGCGCGTGCTCGAGCGTGCCCGCGCTCACGTAGCCGGAGAGCCCGTAGGGCGTGTCGTTCGCGATGCGGATCGCGTCCTCCTCGTCGCGGTACGGCAGGATCGAGAGCACCGGCCCGAAGATCTCCTCGCGCGCGATGGTCATGTCGTTGCGCACGTTCGCGAACACCGTCGGCTTCACGTAGTAGCCCTTCGTGAGGCCGTCGGGCCGGCCCGTGCCGCCCGTCACGAGCGTCGCGCCCTCGTCGATGCCCTTCTGGATGAGGCCCTGGATCTTGTTCCACTGCGCCTCGGAGACGACCGGGCCGAGCGTGATCCCGGCCGCGAACGGATCGCCGACCTTCACGCCCGCGGCGGCGGCCTTCGCGATCGCGACGGCCTCGTCGTGGCGCTCCGCGGGAACGAGCATGCGCGTCGGCGCGTTGCACGACTGGCCCGAGTTGAGGAAGCAGCCGGTGACGCCGCCGCCGACCGCCTTCGCGAAGTCGGCGTCGGCGCAGATGACGCTGGCCGACTTCCCGCCGAGTTCCTGCGCGACGCGCTTCACCGTGTCCGCGGCCGCCTTCGCGACCTGGATGCCCGCGCGCGTCGAGCCGGTGAACGACATCATGTCGATCCCCGGGTGCGCCGAGAGCGCGGCGCCGACGCCGGGACCGTCGCCGTTCACGAGGTTGAAGACGCCCGCCGGTACGCCGGCCTCGTGCAGCACCTCGGCGATCAGCACCGCGTTGAGCGGCGCGACCTCGCTGGGCTTCAGCACCATCGTGCAGCCGGCCGCGAGCGCCGGCGCGACCTTGCACACGATCTGGTTCACCGGCCAGTTCCACGGCGTGATGAGGCCGCACACGCCGACCGGCTCCCAGGCGAGCAGCGTCGTGCCGCGCCGCTCCTCGAAGGCGAAGTCCTGCAGCACCTGCAGCGTCTGCGTGAGGTGCGCAAGGCCGGTCGCCGCCTGCGCGGCCTTCGACAGCCAGAGCGGCGCGCCCATCTCGCGCGAGATCGTCTCGGCGATCTCGTCGTAGCGGGCCTGGTAGGCGGCGACGATCGCCTGGAGCAGCTCGACGCGCTCCTGCTTCGTCGTGCGCGAGTACGACTCGAAGGCGCGGCGCGCCGCCTGCACGGCGACGTCGACGTCCTTCGCGCCGCCGAGCGCGATGCGGCCGATCGGCGCCTCGGTCGAGGGATCGAGCACGTCGAGCGCGCGCGCCTCGGACGGATCGACCCAATGGCCGTCGATGTAGAACTGCAGGCATTCCTTCATGGTCGTCTCCCGTGACGGGCCGCGGCGCGGCCGTTGTGACCGGGCGAGAATAGCGGTGATCGGCCGGCCGGCTGCGGGGTCTCGCGCTCGCGCGCTCACGCGAGGATCGCGACGATGCCTTCGGCGGGGCCCAGCTCGACGGCGCCTGCGCGCTCGGGCAGCGGCGCCGCGCCCGTCCGCCGGCCCGCGACGACGCGTCCTGCGCCGAGGTCCACGCGGCGCGGCGCGTCGGAGAAGTTGAGCGCGACGCGTGCGCGCTCGCCGTCGCTGCGGCGCTCGTACGACCACACGCCGTCCGGCGCGTCGAGTCCCCGGTAGTCTCCGCGCTGCAGCGACGGGTGCGCGCGGCGCAGCGCGAGCAGGTCCTTGTAGAGCCACAGCAGCGAGGTCCGGTCGTCGCACTGCGAGGCGACGTCGGTGCGCGGCGGCTGCGGCCCGAGCGGCAGCCACGGCTGCGGGTGCGCCGTGAAGCCCGCGCCTGGCCCGGGCTCCCAGCACATCGGCGAGCGCTCGCCGTCGCGACACAGCCGCGGGTGCAGCCGGCGCGCGAGCGGGTCCTGCATCGCCTCCTCCGCGACCGGCACGTTGCGCATGCCGATCTCCTCGCCGTAGTACAGGAACGGCGTTCCGCGCAGCGTGAGCAGCAGCAGCGCCGCGAGCCGCGCGCGCGCGTCGCCGAGCGACGGGTGATCGAAGCGCGTCGCGTGGCGCGGCACGTCGTGGTTCGAGAGCGTCCACGTCGGCCAGCCCTTGGCGGGGCAGAGCGCCTCGAACTCCTCGACCTCGCGCCGCAGCGCCGCCGGGTCGAAGCCCGCGTGCACGAACTTGAAGTGGAAGGAGAGGTGCAGCTCGTCGCCGTCGCCGAGGTACTTGGCGACCTCGCGGCCGTCCATGATGTAGATCTCGCCGACCATCATGCGCTCGTCGTAGGCGTCGAGCAGGCGGCGGATGGCGCGGTACGCGACGTGGACGTCGGGGTGGTTCTCGTCGTGCAGGTGGAGCTGCCCGAGGAAGCCGTTGCGGTACTGCTCGGGCACGTTCGGGTTGGGCGGGTTGTCGCGCAGCAGCGGGTCCTTGAGGATGCGATGGCCGACGTCGGTGCGGAAGCCGTCGACGCCACGGTCGAGCCAGAAGCGCAGCGTCGCGTGCATCGCGGCGACCAGCTCGGGGTTGCGCCAGTTGAGATCGGGCTGCTCGGGCAGGAACGAGTGCAGGTAGTACTGCCCGGTCTTCGGGTCGAGCGTCCACGCCGGCCCGCCGAAGTTCGAGAACCAGTTGTTGGGCGGCCCGCCGTCGGGCGCGGGATCGCGCCACACGTACCAGTCGCGCTTCGCGCTGGTGCGGCTGCTGCGCGACTCGACGAACCACGGGTGGCGGTCGGAGCTGTGGTTGGGGACCCAGTCGACCACGACGCGGATGCCGCGCGCGTGCGCGTCGGCGAGCAGGCGGTCGAAGTCGGCGAGCGTGCCGAAGAGCGGATCGACGCCGCAGTAGTCCGCGACGTCGTAGCCGAAGTCGGCCATCGGCGACGGATAGAACGGCGAGATCCAGATCGCGTCGACGCCGAGCCAGGCGAGGTGGTCGAGGCGCCGCCGGATCCCTTCCAGGTCGCCGACGCCGTCGCCGTTCGCATCCAGGAACGAGCGCGGGTAGATCTGGTACACGACGCCGTCGCGCCACCACAGCCAGTCGGACACGTCACTTCCTCCGCCGCCGCATCAGACCTTCCTGCGCGACCGACACCGCGAGCCGGCCGTCGCGCGTGAAGATGCGGCCGAGCGTGAAGCCGCGCGCGCCGCTCGCGTTGGGACTGTGCAGGTCGTAGAGCAGCCACTCGTCGGCGCGGAACGGGCGGTGGAACCACATCGCGTGATCGAGGCTCGCGATCTGGAAGTGGTCGTCGGCCCAGGCGACGCCGTGCGGCAGCAGCGCGGTGTCGATCAGCGTCATGTCGGACGCGTAGGCGACGACGCACTGGTGCAGCGCGGGGTCGTCGGGCAGCCGGCCGTCGGCGCGCATCCACACCTGCTGGGTCGGCGGGCGCGGCTCCGCCTTCCAGATCGCGACGTCGCCGTCGTAGCGCAGGTCGATCGGGCGCTCGCGCGTCAGCCACGCGCGCATCTCGGCCGGCACCTTCGGCAGGATCGGCGCGAGCCGCTCCTGCCAGGTCGGCAGCGACTCGGGCTCGGGCGCCGCCGGCATCGGGTCCTGGTGCTCGAGCCCGCTCTCTTCGGGCTGGTACGAGGCCGCGAGGTGGAAGATGGCTTCGCCGTGCTGGATCGCGGCGACGCGCCGCGTGGTGAAGCTGCGGCCGTCGCGGATGCGGTCGACCTGGTAGACGATCGGCAGCTTCGGGTCGCCCGGCCGCAGGAAGTAGGCGTGCAGCGAGTGCACGAAGCCGCGCTCCACCGTGCGGCACGCCGCGACGAGCGCCTGCCCCGCGACCTGTCCGCCGAAGACGCGCTGGCGGTCTTCCTTCGGGCTGCGCCCGCGGAACAGGTTCACCTCGAGCTCCTCGAGGTCGAGGATGTCGACGAGTGCGTCGAGCGCCTTGCTCATCGCGCCGCGCGCTCCCGGCGAGCAGCGAGCGGGAGGCGGGCGAAGCTCATCGGGGCTCCTTCGTCTTCGCGTGGAACAGGATGCGCGCGAACTCGGCGGCCGTCGCCGGCATCACCGAGAGCCGCGACTGCTTCACCAGCGCGAAGCGCGCCAGCTTCGCGTCCTGCTTGACCGTCGCGAGCGGCACGCGCTCGGCGAGCGGGCGCACGGGCGCGAGGTCGACGGCGAGCCAGCGGCCGTCGTCCGCGCTGGGATCGGGGTACGCGGCGCGCGTCACCCGGGCGATGCCCACCACCGCCTTGTCGTCGCCGGAGTGGTACACGAGCGCGAGATCTCCTCTCTTCATCGCCGCGAGGTGGATGCGCGCGAGCGCGTTGCGCACGCCGTCCCAGCGCGTGCCGCCGTCGCGCACGAGGTCGTCCCACGAGTAGGTGGAGGGCTCGCTCTTCACGAGCCAGTAGCCGCGCGCCATTCCGCCGACGTCTCCTTCCGGGCCGCGCGCCGACGATAGGCCCGCGCGCAGGCGAGAGCGACTACGCGCCGCGCAGCGCGCCGAGGCCGGCGCGCAGGCGCTCGATCAGATCGGAGAGCTGGCGCCGCCCGTCGGGGCCGATGTGGCGGGTCAGCCCGGCGAGGCGGCGCGCGTGGCTCGGCGCGATGCGCTGCAAGAGGCGGCGGCCCGCTGCGGTGAGCTCGACGCGGCGCGCGCGGCCGTCGTCGCCGTCGCGCCGCCGCACGACGAGCCCGTCGCGCGCGAGGCCGTCGAGGAGCCGCGTCACGGTCGCGCGCGCGAGGCCGGCGCGCTCCGCCAGGTCCGCGGGGCGCGTCGCGCCGCCGCGCGCGAGCAGCAGCAGCAACGAGAGCCGCCCCGACGACACGCCGTAATGACCGCGCACGTGGACGTCGTAGGCGCGCGTCAGGTCCTCGGCGAGCTGGAGCACGCGCAGCGAGAGCAGCGCGGCGTCGGCGGTGGCGGCGTCGAGATCGCGCGCCGCGGCGCGCAGCTCGGTCTCGCTCGGGATCTCGCGCGTCGAGAGCATCGCCGATCTGGTTAGCAAGCGAATCGGATTTGCGCCGTGCGGACGCGCTCGCCGAGAATGCGCGTCGGAGGATCGCGGTGCGCTGCGCGGAGCTGGGGCGAAGTCTCGTCGCGGTCGTCGGTCGCGCGGCTTGCGTCGCGGCGCTCGCGGCGGGCGCCGCGCGCGCGCAGCCGACCTACGACGTCACGGTGCGCGAGCGGCGCCCGGTGACGTCGGGCTCGGAGTTCGCGATCGAGGCGGAGAGCTTCGCGCTCAAGCGGCTCGACAAGCCGGACCGCGTGCTCGAGCAGGTGCCCGCGCTGCTCACCGCGCAGCACGCCGGCGGCGGCAAGTCGAACCAGTATCTGGTGCGCGGCTTCGACGCCGACCACGGCACCGACCTCGCGCTCTTCGTCGACGGCGTGCCGATGAACATGCGCAGCCACGCGCACGGCCAGGGCTTCGCCGAGATGCACTGGCTGATCCCCGAGGCGATCGAGCGGCTCGACGTCTCGATGGGTCCGTACTCCGTCGAGTTCGGCGACTTCGCGACGGCCGGCGCGGTGAACCTGAAGCTGTGGGAGCGCGCGCCGGAGTCGTTCGTGAAAGCCACCGGCGGACAGTGGCAGAGCGTGCGCACGGTCGGCCTGTGGTCGCCGCGACAGGGCGTGTTCGGCGGCGAGGATCCGCGGGCGACGCTGCTCGCCGCCGCCGAGTTCAACACCGGCGACGGCCCCTTCGATCACGAGGACAATCTGCTCCAGTACAAGTTCCTCGGCCGCTTCGGCTGGCAGCTCGCCGAGCGCACGCGCGTCGAGGCCTGGACGGCGGGCTACTGGGGCCAGTGGAACGCGTCGGGGCAGATCCCCGGACGCTACGTCGCGCGCAACGGCGTGGACCGCTTCGACTCCGCCGATCCCACCGAGGGCGGCGACAGCAACCGCCAGATCGGGCTCGCGCGGCTCGTGCACGAGTTCGACGATTCGCGCCGGCTCGAGGTGACCGGCTGGGCGTCGCACTACGCGTTCGACCTGTACTCGAACTTCTCGCTCTTCCTCGACGATCCGGGCGGCGACGGGATCCTGCAGGAGGACGACCGCACCTACTTCGGGAGCAACGCGACCTACCGCCAGTCGTTCGACTGGCGGCTCCCGGTCGTGCTGAGCGTCGGCCTCGATCACCGCAGCGACTTCGCCACCGTCAGCCTCTCGCGGCAGCAGCGCCGCGACCGCCTGGAGCGCATCGCGTCCGACCGCGTGCGCGAGACGTCGATCGCGGCGTTCGCGCAGGCGGAGCTGCTGCTCGCGCCCTGGGCGCGCTTCGTCGGCGGCGTGCGCGCCGAGGGCTTCTTCTTCGACGTGCGGGGCCGCCACGAGGACGAGACGGGTCCGCGCCCGGCCGGCAGCGCGAGCGAGGACCTCTATCTGCCGAAGGCGAATTTGATCCTGGCGCCGTTCGGCGAGGACGGGCTGCATCCGGTGGCGTTCCAGCCGCTGCGCGACTCCGAGCTCTTCCTCAACTGGGGCGAGGGCTACCACTCGAACGACGCGCGCGACGTCGTGGCGAACCCGCAGGCGACGGTGCTGCCGATCGCGATGGGCTGGGAGGTCGGCTGGCGCGCGCCGATCGGCCGCTGGCTCGACGTCTCGCTCGCGTACTGGTGGCTGAACCTCGAGAGCGAGCTCGTGTTCGTCGGCGACGCGGGCGAGACGGAGGCGCGCGGGCGCTCGCGCCGCCGCGGCGTCGAGGTGGCGGCGCGCGCGACGCCGCTCGCGTGGCTGCACGGCGAGGTCGCCGTGTCGTACTCGACGGCGGAGTTCACCAACGGCGACGCGGTGCCGCAGGCGCCGCGCCTGATCGGCAAGGCGAACCTCACCGCGCGCCACCCGAGCGGCGTCTCGGCGGAGCTCGGTCTCACCGCGCTCGGCCGCCGCTACGCGATCGAGGATCGCAGCGTGAAGCTGCACGGCTACGCGATCCTCGACTTCGCGCTCCGGTATCGTCGCGGTCCCATCGAAGCGCTGGTCGGCGTCGACAACGTGACGGGAGCCGAGTGGGCCAGCTCCGAGTTCTACTATGAGTCCCGACTCCCCGACGAGCCGGCGGGCGTCGAAGACTTCCACTTCACGCCTGGCTACCCGCGCAACGTACGAGTGGGCGTCACCTGGTACCTCCCCTGAAGGGGGCGACCCGCTCCGCTGCGCGAGCGAGCGCGCGGAGGCGTTCGTGCGCGAGCGGGCGCGTGCGCGGCGGCGCGCCGTCGCGATCGCGCTCGTGCTGCACGCGCTCGCGGCGGGGCTGCTGGTGTGGATGGCGTCGCGCGCGGGCGAGCCGGTGACGCGCTGGATCCCGGTCGTGCTGCTCGACGAGCCCGAGCCGGCGCCGCCGCCGGAACCCGTCGCCGCCGAGCCCGCGACGGCGCCATCGCCGACGCCGGC
>QEVM01000079.1 GCA_003576805.1 Pseudomonadota bacterium
GCCGCGGCGGCTGCGCACGCGCGCGCGCGCTCGCTCGGCGTCGTCGCGCTCGGCGGCGGCTGCTTCCAGAGCCGCCTGCTCTCGGAGCGGATCGCGAGCGCGCTGCACGACGCGGGCCTCGGCGTGCTGCGGCCGCGCGCGCTGCCGCCCGGCGACGGCGGCCTCGCGGTCGGCCAAGCGACAGTCGCGCTCGCGCGGCTCGCCGATCTCTGGTGAACGCGGGCGCGCTTGCCTATCGATTCGCGCGCCGACCCCGTGGCCGAGGAGCTGCCGATGGAACCGACGCTGCACTACGCACGGACGCGCGACGGCTGGCAGATCGCGCTGCACCACCGGCCGCCGCCGCGCGGCGGGCACGGCACGCCGGTCATCCTCTGCCACGGCATGGGATCGAACCGCTTCAACATGGACGGGCCGGGCCGCTGCAGCCTCGCGCGCCACGTGAACGACGCCGGCTACGACGTCTGGGTGCTGGAGCTGCGCGGCGCCGGCAAGTCGCGGCGCCAGCTGCGGTTGCCGCCGGTGCCGTGGAGCTGGACGTTCGAGGACTACGTCCACCACGACGTGCCCGCGGCGCTGCGCCTGGTGCGCGAGCTGACCGGCCAGGACCGGCTGCTCTGGGTCGGCCACTCGCTCGGCGGAATGATCGCCTACGCGGCGCTGATGACGCCGGCGGCGTCGTCGTTCGCGGGCGTCGTCACGCTCGGCTCGCCGGGCATGACCGACGTCGGACACGAGACGATCGACCGCTGGATCCGGCTGCGCCGGCTGCTGCGCCTGGCGCCGCCGCGCATCCCGACGAAGCCGCTCGCCTGCGTCGCGTCTCCGGCCGCGGGCGTGATCGCCGCCTCCTTCCCCACCGTGATCCGCGACTGGCTCTGGCATCCCGACAACCTCGACCTCTCCGTCGTGCGCTTCATGATGCGGCACGGGATCGAGGACCTGCCGCGCGCGCTGATCATGGAGTTCGCGCGCTGGTACGAGGCCAAGCGGATGAGCGACCGCTACAACCTGTTCAGCTTCGGCGATCACCTCGAGGGCATCCGCGCGCCGCTGCTCGTGATCGCGGGATCGCGCGACCGGCTGACGCCGCCGGCCGACCTCGAGCGCGTGGTGGCGCGCATCGGCTCGGCGGACAAGACCTTCGTGGTGGCGGGTCACGCCTCCGGCTACGGCGCCGAGTACAGCCACGTCGACCTCGTGCTCGGGCGCCACGCGCCCGACGAGATCTACCCGCTCGTCACGGAGTGGCTCGACGATCACAAGCCGGTGGCGTCGTCGCGCGCGGACGCGCGCTGAACGCGACCGTCAGCCGGCGGACTCCGCGGCCGGGAGCGAGACGAGCTGCGAGAGGCGGTCCGGCTTCACCAGCACGATGCGCTGGCGCTCGCGCGTGATCAGGCCCTCGTCGGTGAGCTCGCCGAGCGTCTGGTTGACGGTCTGGCGCGTGGCGCCGACCAGCGTCGCCAGCTCGCCCTGCGTGATCGGGATGTCGATTACGATGCGATCGCCGTCCGCGCGCCCGAAGCCGACGGACAGCTCGGTCAGCATGCGCGCGACGCGCACGCGCACCGTCCGGAACACCAAATCCTCGATGCGCGCCTCGATGCGCTTCAAGCGCGCGCCCATCTGCTTGGTGATCGCCACGACCAGCGAGGGGCGCTGGGTCATGAGCCGCTGGAACGGCTCGCGCGCCATCTTCCACACCGCGGCGGGACGCACGGCCTGCGCGAAGCTCTCGCGCGGGAAATCGCCGAAGGCGGCCAGCTCGCCGAACACCTCGCCGGGCGCGACGTAGCCGAAGCTCGTCTCCGCGCCCGTCTCGGAGAGCCGGTAGATGCGCACCAAGCCCGTCTCGAGCAGGTAGATCGAGTGCGGCTTCGCGCTCGGCGAGAACACCATCTCGCCGCCCGCGTAGCGCTTGTGGGTGGAGGCGCGCTGCAGATCGCCGAGCTCGCCGGGCGAGAGCTCGCGCAGCCAGTCGATGTTGCGCAGGTGCCAGATGTCGTGCATCAAATTCCCTGGGCCGCGCGCGGCGCCGCCGACGCTGGTTCGATTCGTGTCGCCGGACACGGGGTAGCTTCGCACGATTCCTCTCCTCCGGCCGCTGGCGGCCGCGTTCGTGCTGTCGAGACGATGAGGCGCGCTGGGTTCGCCTGCCCGACAGCTCTGCAACCGGTATGCCTGCGTCCGGTACGCGCTCGCGCTCCGTCGTGCGACAGATCGGCGCACGCTCGACGTCTCTCGCGACACCGCGCCGCAGCGCGCCGGCCGCGCCTCCATGCGGCGCGCCGGCCGCTGCGGCATGCGGGATGCAACCCTGCAGCGACGGGCTCCGCGAGTCTCGGCGGACGATCTCGGTGGACGATGGGAGGTGATCATGGATCCCGCGGCGAAGTCGGCTTCCGAGGTGATGCGCACCGAGTTCGCGTCGCTCCGGGAGGGCGATCGGCTCGACCTCGCCGAGCAGGTCATGAAGCTCGGCCGCGTGCGGCACCTGCCCGTGCTCGATCCCGAGGGCCGGCTCGTGGGGATCGTCTCCAACCGCGATCTGCTCGAGGCGTCGCTCACGAGCGTGCTCGCCT
Source organism: Pseudomonadota bacterium (assembly GCA_003576805.1). Taxonomy (GTDB): domain Bacteria; phylum Myxococcota_A; class UBA9160; order UBA9160; family PR03; genus PR03. The sequence goes on from QEVM01000079.1 coordinate 2,586, forward strand.
TCGACCCCGAGCAGCGCCGCGGCTTCCTGCACTCCGTGGACGTGTCCGAGGTGATGACGCGCGACGTCGAGGTGATCACCGGCGACGCCCCGCTCGCGGCGGCAGCGAGCCGCATGATCAACCACAAGATCGGCTGCCTGCCGGTCGTGCGCGAAGACGGCGTCATGGTCGGCCTGGTCACCGAGACCGACCTGCTGGCCGCCGCCTACGGCGCCAGCGACTGAGCGCGGGCGGCGTCAGACCGTGCGGCTGAAGAGCGGCTGCGCGCCGCCCTGCTGCGCGGGCAGATAGGCGTCGAAGCGCATCGCGACGCAGCGCGCGAGCAGGCGGCCGAGCGGCCGCAGCGCGAGGCGACCGCCGTCGCCGCGCTCGACGAGGCCGTCGCGTTCGAGCGGCGCGAGGCTCGCGAGCTCCGCCGCGAAGCGCTCCGCGAAGGGCTCGCCGAAGCGCGCCGCGTACTCCGCCGGCTCCAGCGCGCCCTGGCACAGGAGGCGCGCGATCACCCAGGCGCGCCGGCGGTCGTCGGCGTCGAGCCGGTGCCCGCGGATCGTCGCGAGCCCGCCCGACTCCACCGCCGCCTCCCAGGCGCCCAGCTCGCGCGCCGACTGCGCGTAGGCGCCGGACAGCTCGCTGATCGCGCTCGGCCCGAAGCCGACGAGATCGACGCCGGCCTGCGTCGTGTAGCCCATGAAGTTGCGGCGCAGCGTGCCCGCGGCGAGCGCAGCCGCGAGCGGGTCGTCGGGCCGCGCGAAGTGGTCGAAGCCCACGTAGACGTAGCCGGCGGCGAGGAAGCGGCGGATCGCGTCGACGAGGATGCGCAGCTTCGCGGCGGGCTCGGGCAGGTCGTGGCGCTCGAAGCCGCGCTGCTGCTTCGCGACCCAGGTGACGTGCGCGTACGAGTAGAGCGCGACGCGATCGGGCGCGAGCCCGAGCACGCGGTCGAGCGTGCGCTGCATGGACGCCTCGCTCTGGTACGGCAGCCCGTAGATCAGGTCGAAGGCGACGCTGTGGAAGCCGGCGGCGCGCGCGCCCGCGACGAGCTCCGCCGTCTGCTCGACCGACTGCACGCGGTGGATCGCCTTCTGCACGACCGGATCGAAGTCCTGCACGCCGAGCGAGATGCGCGTGAAGCCGAGCGCGGCGAGCGTCTCGACCTGACGCGCCGTGGTGACGCGCGGATCGACCTCGATCGAGCACTCGGCGCCGGCGGCGAGCGGGAACGCGCCGGTCACCGCGGAGAAGAGGCGCTCGATCTGCTCGGGCGCGAGATGCGTCGGCGTGCCGCCGCCCCAGTGGAGCTGCGACACGGGCCGCGCGACGCCCGCGGCGCTCCGCACGGTCTCGACCTCGCGCGCGATCGCGTCGAGGTAGCGCGCCGGCAGCTCGGGCTTCTCGGTGATGACCCGGTTGCACGCGCAGAAGTGACAGAGGCTCCGGCAGAACGGGACGTGGACGTACACCGAGAGCGGGTCGCCGGGCCGCTCCGCGAGGCGCGCGAGGTCCTCGCGGAATGCGGCGGCGCCGTACGCGGCGTCCCAGACCGGCGCGGTCGGATAGCTCGTGTAGCGCGGGCCCGCCTCGACGTAGCGGGGCAGGATCGCCGCCGCGTGCTCCCAATCGACTTCGAACGGCGCGGCGGAAGCGTGCGCGGCGGTCACGACGCAGCCGGCGGCTCGGCGACGCCCGACTCGCGCTCCACCTCGGGCGCGTCGTCGTCGTCGAGCAGATGGCGCGCGGCCGGGCCCTCCCAGTCGTCGAACTCGCCGCGCTGCACGCTGCGGACGACGAGCGCGAGCAGCGTGCCCGCGAGCAGCAGGCTCACCGGGATCGTGATCCACAGGAAGCTCATGCGCGCGGCCTCCAGGCCAGCAGCCGCACCGCGTTGCCGGTCACGACCAGCGACGAGAGGCTCATCGCGATCGCCGCGGGCAGCGGGTCGAGCACGCCGACCGCGGCGAGCGGAACTGCGAGCGCGTTGTAGAGGACGGCCACGACGAGATTCTCGCGCACGCGGCGCAGCGTGGCCCGCGCGAGCCCGACCGCGTCGGCGATCGCGCCCACGCGCGGCGCGCGCACGACCACGTCGGCCGCGTGCACGGCGACGTCGGCGCCGCGCCCCATCGCGAGCCCGAGGTCCGCGGCCGCGAGCGCGGCCGCGTCGTTGATGCCGTCGCCGGCCATCAGCACGCGCGCGCCGCGCGCGCGCCGCCGCTGCACCTCCGCGACCTTCTCCTCGGGGCGCACGCCGGCGAAGCGCTCGTCGATTCCGGCCGTGCGTCCCGCGAGCGCCACGGCGTCCTCGTGATCGCCGGACACCAGCGCGACGCCGAGCCCGAGCGCGCGCAGCCGGCGCACCGCGTCGGCCGCGTCCGCGCGCGGCGGGTCCACCAGCGCGACGACGCCGAGCGCGCGCTCCTGCGCTGCCACCCAGGCGAGCGAGGCGCCGCTCGCGGCGAGCGTCTTGGCCGCGGCGCCGAGCGCCGCGCCGACCGCGATGCCGCGCTCGTCGAGCAGCGCGCGCGAGCCGACGATGGCGACGCCGCTCGCGTCGTCGCACACGACGCCGAGCCCCGGCACGGCGCGGCGTTCGCCGCGCGGAGCGGGCGCGGCGGCGCCCAGGCGCGCGAGCTCGCGGCGCAGCGCGTCCGCGACCGGGTGCGTCGAGGCGCCCTCCACCGCGACCGCGAGCTGCAGCAACGCCTCCGCGCTGCAGCCCTCCGCGAGCGCGATCTCCGACACCGCGAGGCGTCCCTCGGAGAGCGTGCCGGTCTTGTCGAGCAGCACCTCGTTCACCGCGGCGCAGCGCTCGATCGCCTCGCCGCTCTTGAAGAGCACGCCGAAGCCGGCCGCGCGGCCGAGCGCCGCGGTCATCGCGGCCGGCGTCGCGAGCCCGAGCGCGCACGGACACGCGACGATCAGCACCGCCGCGGCGGTCATCGCGATGTCGAGCGGCGCCGCGCCCGCCAGCGCCCAGCCGAGCGCGGTCGCCGCGGTGACGGCCAGCACGGCCGGCGCGAACACGCTCGCGACGCGGTCCGCGAGCTTCTGGATCTGCGGCCGCTCGAGCTGCGCGCGCTCGAGCAGCGACGCGAGCCGCGCCAGCGTGCCCTCGCCCGCCGCCGCGCGCACCGTCACCTCGACCTCGGCGAGCACGTTGCGGCTGCCGCCCGTCACCGCCTCGCCGGCAGCGCGCGCGATCGGGCGCGACTCGCCGGTCAGCAGCGACTCGTCGACCTCGGTGTGGCCGAGCGCGATCACGCCGTCGGCGGGGAAGGCTTGTCCGGGCGCGACCACCACGACGTCGCCGACCACGAGCGCGCGCGCGGCGATCTCCTCGATGCGCTCGCCGCGGCGCACCAGCGCGGTGGCGGGCGCGAGCGCGACGAGCTGCTCGACCGCGCGCGAGGCGCGCGCGCGGGCGCCGCGCTCCAGCGTTCGGCCGAGCAGGATCAGGAACACGATCATCGACGCCGAGTCGAGGAAGACGTGCGTGACGCCGTGCAGCGTACCGACCAGGCTCGCGGCGAACGCGATCCCGATGCCGAGCGCGACGGGCAGGTCGATCGTGATCTCGCGGCGGCGCAGCCCGAGCCACGCGCCGCGCCAGAACGGCGCCGCGCACCAGGTCGCCGCGGGCAGCGAGAGCCCGAGGCCGACCCAGCGCAGCAGGCCCTGCGTCGCGGGGTCGATGCCCGAGTACGAGCCGAGGTAGAGCGCCAGCGAGATCATCATCACGTTCGCCGCGAGGAATGCCGCGACGAGCAGCCGCACCAGCGCCTGGCGCGCCTCGCGCGTCGCGGGCCGCTCGAGCGCGTCGGGGTCGAAGGGCGTCGCGGAGTAGCCGAGCGCCTCGACGCGGGCGACGAGCCCCGCGACGTCGACGCGCGCCGGATCGAAGCGCACGAGCGCGCGGTGCGTGGTGTGGTTGACGTTCGCCTCCGCGACCCCGGCCGCCTCGCGCAGCGCGCGCTCGACGCGCGACACGCAGCCCGAGCAGCGCAGGCCGTCGAGGAAGAGGCCGGTCTCGGCGGCGGGCGCGGGCGCGGCGGCGCTCATCGCCACAGGGCGACGCGCCGCTCGACCACGGCGTCGCCCCGCTCCGCGTGGACGTGGATCTCCCAGCGGCCCGGCCGCGGCAGCGCGACCTGCGCCGCGACGCCGCCGTTCGCGCGCGCCACCGGCACGTCGACGTCGAAGCCGCCCTCGGCGGGCCGCTCGCGGCGCACGCGGACGCGGTCCGGCGCGACGGCGGCGCCGCTCGCGTCGCGCAGCTCGACGCGCACGGCGAGGCCTGTCTCGGTGGGATCCGTGCGCACGTCGAGCCCGAGCCCGAGCGCGCGGCCGCGCGCCTCGGCGGCGGCGTTGGCGGCGTAGCGGATGCCGTCCTGGAACGGATCGGCGGAGATCACCGCGTCGGGGTTCGCCAGCGCGATGCGCAGGAACCCGACCGACGTTCCGATCATCGCGGCGAGCAGCGCGGCGATCGCGAAGGGCCACGGCTCCATGCCGAAGCGCGCTCTAACCCGCATGGACTTCCTCCTCGTCTTCGTCGTGGGCGGGCGCGACGAAGGTGGACTCGCGCACGATCGGGCGGTCCAGGTTCTCGAGATCCTCGAACACGAAGCGGACCGGCGCGCCGCTCTCGACGTCGCCCGCTTCCGCGATCACGAACACGCTCGCGGTCACCGTCCCGGTCGCGGGGATCAGCAGCGGGTTCACGCCCGCCACGAGCTGCGCCGACGCGGGCGCTTCGAGCCGGATCCGGTAGACGTGCTGGCGGCGGTCGCGGTTCTGCAGGTGCAGCGTGTACGAGTTGCCGATGCGGCCGTCGGGCATGCGCTGATAGAGCGCGGTGCGGTTGCGCTCGACCTCGAGCGAGAGCGGATTGCGCTGCGCGACGGTCGCCGCGAAGGCGATGCACGACGCGATCAGCAGCACGCCGTAGACGACCACGCGCGGCCGCAGCAGCCGCGTGCGGCGGCCCTCGAGCGCCGCGAGCGAGCGGTACGCGATCAGGTTCGGCACGCGGCCGACGCGCGCCATCACGCCGTTGCAGGCGTCGATGCACTGCGTGCAGGAGATGCACTCGAGCTGGAGGCCCTTGCGGATGTCGATGCCGGTCGGGCACACCGCGACGCACAGGCCGCAGTCGACGCAGTCCCCCTTGTGTCGAGCCGCCCGCTTGCCGCGCGGCTCGCCGCGCCCGGCGTCGTACGCGACGACCAGCGACTCCGGGTCGAGCAGCACGCTCTGGAAGCGCGCGTAGGGGCAGAGGTACTTGCACCAGGTCTGGCGCACGAGCCCGAAGTCGAGGTAGCAGACCGCCGTCACCGCGATCCAGAACGCCGCCGAGGCGCCGGCCCAGTGCCTGGTCGCGAGCGCGCCGAGGAAGTCGTAGACGGAGTGGAAGTAGCCGATCACGTGCAGCGCGACGACCGCGGACATCGCGATCCACGCCGCGTGCGTCGCGACGCTGCGCCAGCGCGCGACGCGCCGCGGCGCGCCCGCGCGCGTCCAGCCCTGGATGCGGCGCGCGACGCCGGCGTAGACGTCCGAGAACACCGTCTGCGGACACGCCCAGCCGCACCACACGCGGCCCGCGAGCGCCGTGAAGAAGAACAGCGCGAGCGCCAGCGCCACCAGGATCAGCCACAGGAAGAACAGCTCCTGCGGAAAGATCACCATTCCGAACACGTGGAACTGGCGCTGCGGGATGTCGAGCAGGATCAGCGGCTCGCCCGCGATCCGCACCCACGGGACCACGAACAGGATCGCGATCAGGATCCAGTTCGCGCGGGTGCGCAGGCTCCGGAAGAAGCCCTGGACGGGGCGGGCCGCGAGCATGTCACCTCCTCAGCTTCCCGGCGCGGGCGCGGCGGCTGGCGCCGACGCCGCACCCGGCGCGGTCGGGGCGCCGATGCCCGGCTGGTCCGATTTGGGCAGCGTCTCCATGAACGCGAGCGCCTTCCAGATCTTCTCGGTGCCGAGCTGCGACTCCCACGCGGGCATGCCGGCGGGCCGTCCCTTCGCGACGGTCTGAAACAGATCCGCGTCGCTGTCGCCGTACTTCCAGTAGGGATCGACGAGGCTCGGACCGACCAGCCCCGACGCGTCGGGCTTGTGGCACGCGGCGCAGATCGTCGCGAAGACCTGCTGGCCCTCCGCGATCGCGGCCGCGTCGCCGCGGAACGGATTCGCGGTCGGCGCCGGCGCGCTCGCCGCGATCGCCTGCGCGGCCTCGACCTGCTCGGCGTACATCCGCTCCTGCGACCAGCCCGTGAGCGCGTAGTACGGGATGTAGAACGCCGAGAACAGGATCGTGGCGAACCACGTCCACCACCACCAACCCGGGATGTCGTTGTCTTCCTCGCGGATGCCGTCGCGGTTCGCGTCGTCCGGGCGCGGGAGCTCGGCGACGTAGTCGTCCTGGCCGCTCATGCGTCGTCCTCCTCCTCGAGCATGCGCCGCGCCGGCTCCTCGAGCCGTTGCTTGCGCGACGGGCGGTACGCCCAGATCACGATGCCGACCAGCACGGCCGCGAAGATCGCGAGGCGCAGGAACTTGTAGATGCCGACCCACTCGATCGTCATTGCGCGGCTCCGGCGCTCGCCACCGCGGGCGGCGACTGCGCGAGGTCGCGGCCGAGCCGCTGGAGATACGCGATCAGCGCGATCGTCTCGCTCCTGCGCTCGAGCTCGCCGAGCTTCTGCCCGTCGGCCTCCAGCGCCGCCGCGACCTGCGCGGCCTGCGCGCTGGCGTCCGCGACGGCGCCCTCGATCTGCGCCTCCGTGTACGGATGGCCGAGGCTCGCGAGCACCTCGAGCTTGCGCTGCGTCAGCGAGAGGTCGAGCTCGCTGCGCGAGAGGAACTCGTACGGCGGCATGTTGGAGCGCGGCTCGATCTCGCGCGGATTGCGGAAGTGGATCCAGTGCCACGAGTTCGGGTACTTGCCGCCGACGCGCGAGAGGTCCGGGCCGGTGCGGCGCGAGCCGTACAGGAACGGCCGCTCGTACACGCCCTCGCCCGGCAGCGTGTACTGCCCGTAGCGATCCGTCTCGGTCTTGAACGGGCGGATCATCTGGCTGTGGCAGTTGACGCAGCCCTCGCGGATGTAGATGTCGCGGCCCTCGAGCTCGAGCGCCGTGTACGGCTGCACGCCCGGGATCGGGTCGATCGTGCCCTGGAGGAAGTACGGCGGGATCAGCTCGATCATGCCGCCCACCAGGATCGCGAGCGCCGTCAGGATGCTGAACGTGAGGCCCTTGCCTTCGAGCGGAGCGTGCCACTTCCACGCCATGGCTAGCGCCCTCCCGCGACCGGCACCGCGCCCGGCGGCAAGGCGCCCGCCGGCACCGCGGCGCTGCCCTGTTGGATGGTCTTCGCGACGTTGTAGATCATCACGAACACGCCGGAGAGGAACACCGCTCCGCCGACGGCCCGGATGACGTCGTAGACGCGGATCGCCGCGACCGTCTCGATGAAGGTGTAGGTGAGGCTCCCGTCCGCGTTCACGGCGCGCCACATGAGGCCCTGCGTGACGCCCGAGATCCACATCGAGGTGACGTAGATGACGAGGCCGAGCGTCGCGGTCCAGAAGTGCACCTCGGCGAGCCGCACGCTGTAGAGCTTGGTGTGCCAGAGGCGCGGGATCATGTAGTAGAGCGACGCGAAGCAGACGAGCGCGACCCAGCCGAGCGCGCCGCTGTGCACGTGCCCGATCGTCCAGTTGGTGAAGTGCGAGAGCGAGTTCACGGTGCGCACCGCCATCATCGGCCCCTCGAAGGTGCTCATGCCGTAGAACGTGATGCCCACCGCCATCATCTTGAGGATCGGGTCGGTGCGGACGCGGTCCCAGGCGCCGCGCATCGTGAGCAGGCCGTTCAGCATGCCGCCCCACGACGGCAGGATCAGCATCACCGAGAACGTCATGCCGAGCGTCTGCGCCCAGTCGGGCAGCGGCGAGTAGATCAGGTGGTGCGGCCCCGCCCACATGTAGATGAAGATCAGCGACCAGAAGTGCACGATCGAGAGCCGGTGCGAGTAGATCGGCCGGTTGATCTGCTTGGGCAGGAAGTAGTACATGAGGCCGAGGATCGGCGTGGTGAGCAGGAAGCCGACCGCGTTGTGCCCGTACCACCACTGGATGTTGGCGTCGTGCAGGCCGGCGTAGATCGAGTAGGACTTCATCCACGAGATCGGCCGCTCGAGGCTGTTGAAGATGTGCAGCAGCGCGATCGTGAGGATGGTGGCGATCCAGAACCAGATCGCCACGTACATGCCCTTCTCGCGCCGCCGCGCGAGCGTCCCGAAGAAGTTCACCGCGTAGACGACCCACACCACCGTGATGGCGACGTCGATCGGCCACTCGAGCTCGGCGTACTCCTTGGAAGTCGTCTTGCCCAGCATCAGGCTGACGGCGGCCGCCACGATGATGGCGTTCCACAGCCACAGATTGATGCGCGAGAGCGTGTCGGAGAACATCCGCACGCGGCACAGGCGCTGCAGCCCGTAGTAGCTGCCGGCGAACACCGTGCCGAGCGTGAAGCCGAAGATCACGGCGTTGGTGTGGATCGGCCGCAAGCGGCCGAAGTTCAGATACGGCGGAACGTGAAGGCCGGGAAGGCGAGCTGGAGCGCGATCAGCAGGCCGACCAGCATGCCGACGCAGCCCCAGAGCAGCGCAGAGAGCGCGAAGCCGCGCACGACGGCCATGTCGTACTCGGTGCGCGCGATCGAAGTGCTGGACACGCGTGTCCTCCTCGCGCGAGTGGCGACCGCGCCAAGTGCAGAGCGCGTGCCATGGCCCGGCGGCGTTCCCCGTGCGCCGCCCGCGGGCAGCGCGTGTCGCACTGCCCCATCCGGAGGCGCGCTGCCCCATCGCGAGCCGCGCTGCGCGTTCCCGTCACATGCCGCGACCGCGCTCCGCACGCCGCCGCACGCCGAGATCGCGAGGCGCCGCGGCGAGATGCGAAGCGCGCCGCGCGCTCGCGCTCGCACTCCGCTCGCAGGAATGGGACTTGCATTTTCGAGCGGCGCAAACGCTTCGAGAGGGGACGATCATGTTCACCAACGCGTCGACGAAGGATCCCGTCTTGGCTTTCGGTGCGGCTGCGCTGGGCGCGGCGCTGTGGTTGCAAGCCGGTGTCGCGAGCGCGGTGCCGCCCTGCCCCACGTGGTTCCCGGACTTCCGCTGCGACCGACACGGCCGCTACGACGGCTTCGTGCCGCCGATGATGCATCCCTACCTGTTCGAAGATCCGTTCATCACGACGGGCATCAACGTCGTCGGGATTTGGCACGAGCACCCGGACGACTCGATCCTGCAGGGCGGTCGCAACGCGCCGGACGAGCTCACCGAGCAGGGCAATCTGTGGATCGCGGCGATCCAGGCGCGCGTCGCCATCACCGACCGGCTGCAGTTCATCGCCACCAAGGACGGCTGGGTCGACTTCAGTCCGGGCCTCAGCCTGATCGACGAGGACGAGGGCTTCACGGACATCACCGCCGGCTTCAAGTACGCGGTGATCGACGACCGCGAGAACGACTTCATCCTGTCGCCGAGCCTGCGCTACCAGATCGACATCGGCGATCACGGCGTGCGGCAGGGCAACGGCGACGGCGTGTTCATCCCGGACATCTCCGTCGGCTGGGGGCTCGACGCGTTCCACGTGCTCGCCGACTTCGGCGGCCAGTTCCCGATCGACACGGACGCGCAGAGCACGGCGCTCTTCTATCACCTGCACCTCGACTACGCGGTGCACCAGTACTTCGTGCCGTTCTTCGAGGTCGGCGGGTTCCAGTACCTCGACGGCGGCGACGGCAGCACGCGCGCCAAGCTGAAGGGCGGAGGCCACATCGAGTTCGGCGCCGCGCAGGCGCTGTTCGGGACGGATCCCGAGGAGGGATACGATTACGCCAACCTCGGCTCTCGCGGCGTCGCCGGCGAGCACGTCGCCGCCTGGGCGGCCGGCGTCCGCGTTCCCGTGACGCGCCACCTGATCCTCGGCGCTGCGTACGAGCGGCCGCTCACGGACAACCGCGACGTGCTGGAGCAGCGCGTCTCGGCGCACGTCACGCTGGAGTTCTGATCCGGGATTCTCCACGGGGAGGCGGCGGGTCGAGTCCTCGGACTCGGCCCGCCGTTTCGTTGGGGCTCGCCGCTCGCCGTTGGCTCGCTACGCGCGAAACGGGGCGCGTTGGCTGCGGGCGGTGCAGCGAGCTTCGTGTGCGATCAGTACTCGCACTCGCCTTCGAGTTGGCCGGAGGGGCTGCGGGTGACGCGGAGGCGGGTCATGCAGGCCATGCAGTAGACGCGGTCGCCGGGGCGCAGCTCGCGGGTCGAGCGGATCACGATCTTGCACACCGGGCAGATCACCTCGTTGGGCGCGAGCTGGTCGCCCGCGCCCCTCCAGTGCCGGTAGAAGCGCCGGTACTTCGCCGGCACTTCGTTGAAGTCGCCCTCGTCGAGCACGAAGCGCTGGCGCGGCTGCTCGTCGTCCACCCCGGCGCCGTCCTTCTCGAGCGGATCCGCCATCACGACACTCCCAGGCCGAGCCGGCTCACGGCGGCCAGATACGCGCGCCCGAGGTCGGGCCGCTCGCTCGCCGGGATGCCGATGTCGCGCACCGTCTCGGCGAAGGTCTCGATCACGAGCGCGTCGAGGTCGCGCTTGACCTCGCCGATGCGCGCGCGCCGGTGCGGGCTCTCGCGCAGGCGCCGGCCGAGCTCGTTCTCGCCGAAGCCGATGTGGCGCCGCTCGTCCTTGACGATGCCCTGCAGCACCTGCGCGGTGATCGGGTCGGCGGTCTGCGCGTGCGTCTGGAAGACGGTGAACTCCATCGCCTCGAGGATCACGTTCTGCGCGAACAGCGCCGCCTCCCAGTCCTTCGAGCCGACCAGCGCGAGCAGCCGGCGCCGGAACTCGAGGATGCTCGCGCTCGCGCGCTTCTCGATCTCCGCCTCCGGATTCGCCACGCCGAGCTCGCCGAGCCGGTGCAGCAGCACCTCGAGGTGGCGGCCCTCGTCGACCGCCTGGGTCGCGAGGAAGACCTTGGTCATGCGGTTCGGCGCGATCGCGACGAGGCCGCTCGCGCCTTCGAGCGCCGCCGTCTCGCCGACGCAGTAGTTGCACAGCACGGTGACGAGCCGGTCGCGCTCCGAGTCCGTGAGCGGCGTCGCCGCCGCGTCCGGGCGGTGGCCGTAGGTCGTGCCGTGGAGGTAGCCCTCGACGGCCTGGAACCAGAACTCGAAGGAGTGCACCTCGCGCTCGAATGCCTCGGGCGCCAGGTCGTGGACGTCGGAGACGCGCTCGCGCGTGCCGCTCACGGCCGCACCGGCGTCTGGTAGGTCACCCCGATTCTCGCGAGACGCATCTTGAACTCCTCCAGGACGGTGTGGGCCAGCAGCTTCTCGAGCTCGCCCGGCGCGAGCGCGTCGAGGTCGTGTCCTTGCCAGTGCGCGCGCTTGCCCGGGTCGCGCGCCGCGCGTCGCGACGGGGCGCGGGGCGGCGGCGCCTGCGCGAACTCCTCTGCGAGCGCGGCGAGCACCCAGTACGAGAGCTCGCGCTGGAGCCGCTCGACGTCGGCCCGCCGCGCCGGATCGGCGCGCAGCAGCGTCGCGATGCGGCTCTCGCCGAAGCGGAGGTGGCGGCGCTCGTCCGCGATCGCGCCGGCGAGCGTGTGCGCGAACTTCGGGTTCGGCGCGTCGTGGCGCGCGTGCAGCAGCTCGAAGACGTGGAACGCCATGCCGTCGAGGAGCAGGTTCGCGCCGACCAGCGTGGCGAGGAAGTCCTTGCGGTCGGCGCGCTCGAGCAGCGCGTCCGCGAAGCGGAGCAGGCTCGGATGCGCCGCGTCGCGGACCGCGTCCTCGACGCCGTCGCGGGCGACGCCCAGATCGAGGAGCCGCTGCCGGAAGACCTCGGCGTGGCGGGCTTCGTCGAGCGTCTGCGTCGCGAAGTAGCGGGCGGAGGCCTCGTCGGGCGCTGCGCCGACGAGCGCGGCGGACGCCGCCAACGCGCAGCGCTCGGCGACGACGAGCTGCACGGTGGTCTCGATCGCGCGCGCGCGCAGCGTGCCGTCGGCGAGCAGCCAGTCCGGCTCGCGCTCGCCCGCGTGATGCCCGTGCTCCGTGCCGAGGAGGTGGCCCTGCGCCGCCGACTCGAGCCAGTGCTGCACGGTGAAGCTCGAGATGAGATCCGCCACACCCCGCACGACTTCAAGGAGCGTGCCGGGGGCGGCGCGTGCGCTACGCCCTCGCGCGTCTCGCGCACGGTGCAATTCGCCGCGCCCGTCGCGGCCGCTGTGTGCGGTTGTCGCAGCGCCGACAGCGACCCGAGCGACCGGACGCCATCATCCCGCGCCGCGTCCGCCCGCTTCCGCGGCGAGCCGGAGGAAGTCGCTCTCCGTGAGGATCCCGACGAGCTTTCCGTCTTCGACCACGGGCAGGCAGCCGATCTTGCGCTCGAGCATCACGCGCGCGGCGTCGGCGAGCGGCGTGTCGGGAGTGGTGGTGACCGGATCCGACGTCATCACGTCCTTGATCACCAGCATCCCGAGCACCTTCTGCTGCGCGTGCGCGCCGTACCCGAGCGCGCGCGCCAGTGCGCCGCGAAAGAGATCGCGCTGGCTCAGGATGCCGACGAGGTCGTCGCCGCGGTCGTCGAGCACCGGGGTGTGGCGAACCCGCCCGAGCCGCATCAAGTCGTCGGCGAGCGTGAGCTGGTCGTTGCGGCGGACGGTCGCCACCTCGTGGGTCATGCAGTCGCGGACGCGAAGGGCGGTCATGGCTCTCCTTTGCGCTCAGTGCGGCGCCGAACGCGCCGCCGGGCAGCCGGCGCTGGTAGGGTAATCTCGCGGATGATGAAGGAAGACCTCGAGGAACGGCTCGCCTTCCTGGCGTGGAGCGATACCGACGAACGGCTGCTCGCCGAGCTCGCGCCCCTGCTCGACCGGCACGCCGATCGTTTCGTCGCCGCATTCTACCGGCATCTGCTGTCCTTCGACGGGACCCGCCAGCTCCTGATCAGCCCCGAGGTCAAGGAGCGCCTGCTGCGCAAGCAGCGCGAGTATCTGCTGAGCCTCGGCGACGCGGCGCTCGACGACGGCTACGGCGAAGACCGGCTGCGCATCGGCCAGGTGCACGAGCGGATCGGCCTCGAGCCGCGCTGGTACCTGGGCGCGTACGCCCTCTACTTCTCGCTGCTGGCCCCGATGATCGCGGAGTCGCGCCCGGGCGACTCCGCGGGCGTCGCGCAGGCGATGGTTTCGCTCGTGAAGCGCCTGCTGCTCGACGCCCAGATCGCGATCGAGGCCTACATCAGCCAGCACGACGCGCAGCTCACGCACCTGAACCGCGAGCTCGCGGAGACGAGCCGTTCGCTCGCGCGCGAGCAGGTCGCGACCGAGAAGGAGCTGCGCCAGACCGAGCAGCGCGCGCGGGCCGCCGAGAGCCTCGCCTCGGTCGCGACGCTCGTCGCGGGACTCGCGCACGAGATCGGGACGCCGATGGGCGTGATCCGCGGCCACGCCGAAGCGCTCGAGGGCGCCGTGCAGGGCGAGAAGGCGCAGTGGCGCGTGCGTACGATCCGCGAACAGATCGACCGCATCTCGACGATCATCCAGTCGCTGCTCAACATCGCGCGCCCGAAGCAGGCGGTGCGCGTGCCCGTCGACCTCGCCGACGTCGCGGACACGGCGCTGGCGTTCCTCTCCGAGAAGCTGCGCGTGCGCTCGGTCGCGGTCGAGCGCGCCTACGAGGCGACGGCGCCGAACGTGCGCGGGGATCCCGACAAGCTGCAGCAGCTCTTCCTGAATCTGTTCCTGAACGCGGTGGACGCGATGCCCGAGGGCGGCGTGCTGCGCGTCGCGATCCGGCGTCGGGGCAAGGACGTCGAGGTCGCGGTCGCCGACACCGGCGTCGGCATCCCGGCAAGCGATCTGGGCAGCGTCTTCAAGCCGTTCTTCAGCACCAAGCCGCCGGGACGCGGCAGCGGGCTCGGCCTCGTCGTGGCCGAGGGCATCGTCGCGGATCACGGCGGGCATCTCGAGCTGACGAGCGAGGTGGGCCGCGGCACCGAGTTCACCATGGCCCTGCCGGCCGAGCCTCATCCCACGGACGCCCCCGCCGAGCCGTAGGCGCGCCGCAGCAGATCGCTCTCGACCACGAGCCCGACCATGCGCCGCGCGTCGCCGTCGTCCGTCTCGCAGACGGGCAGACAGGCGAGCTGCGCGTCGAGCATGCGCGCCGCCGCATCGCGCAGCGTGGCGTCGGGCGTCAGCACCGGCGGGCGCGGGTCCATCACGGCCGCGACCGGGATCGCGCTCATCAAGCCGTGGCGCGCCGCGCTCGTGCCCGTGGCGAGCAGTCGCTCGAGTGAGGCGCGCAGCAGCGCGTGGTGCGCGAGCAGACCGACGAGGACCCCGTCGACCACGACGGGAATCTGGCGGATGCGCGCGAGCCGCATCAGGCGCTCGGCTTCGAGCAGGCTCGCGTGCGGCTCGGTCGCGACCCAGTGCCGGCGCATGAGATCGCCGACGGGCGTTCGAAGCCGGTCGCCGGCGGCGTGCGGGGGCGTGGCAGATTGGCGCGTGGCGGGCATCGTCCGCGCATCGACTGCACGCAGCGTGCCGTGTTCTCACTCGGATCGCGAACGTCGAAGGCGTCCCGCGCGGTGTGGCGCGCCAACGCGATCTGTGCACAATTGCCCCATGCCCTCCCCGCGATCCACGCGCACGGCCGCAGCTCGCGCGTCCTCGGGCGCTGGCACGCAACGTGCTCCTCGCGGATCGTCCATGGGTCTGCCGCGCTCCGTTCTCGTGGTCGACGACGACGCCGCCATGCGCGAAATGGTCGTCTCGCTGCTCGAGGACCAGGGGATCCAGGCCCGCGCCGCGTCGAGCGCCGACGAGGCGATGGACCGGCTCGGCGAGTCCGACTGCGACGTCGTGCTCTCCGACATCCGGATGCCGGGCCGCACGGGAATCGAGCTGCTCGGCCAGATCCGCGAGCTGCGCCCCGACACGCCGGTGGTGCTGATGACCGCCTTCGGCAGCATCGACTCGGCCGTCGAGGCGATGCACGCGGGCGCGTTCGACTACGTGACCAAGCCCTTCCAGCGCGACGCCCTGCTCGTAACGCTCGAGCGCGCCTTCGAGCGGCGCGCGCTCGAAGAAGAGAACCGGCGCCTGCGGCGCGCGGTCGACCAGACCTCGTCGTTCGGCGACCTGATCGGCCACAGCCCCGCGATGCGCGACATCTTCGCGCTCGTCCGGAAGATCGCCGACAACCGCTCGAGCGTGCTCATCACCGGCGAGAGCGGCACCGGCAAGGAGGTCGTGGCGCGCACGATCCACTTCTCGGGCGGGCGCGCGGCGCGTCCGTTCGTTCCGATCAACTGCACCGCGATCCCGGAAGGCCTGCTCGAGAGCGAGCTGTTCGGCCACGTGCGCGGCGCCTTCACCGGCGCCCACGTCACCAAGCGCGGCCTGTTCGAGCAGGCGAGCGGCGGCACGCTCTTCCTCGACGAGATCGGGGACATGGGGCTCGGCCTGCAGGGCAAGCTGCTGCGCGTGCTGCAAGACCGCGAGGTGCGGCCGGTCGGCAGCAACACGTCGGTGAAGGTGGACGTGCGCATCATCGCGGCGACCAATCGCGACCTGCGCGTGGAGATCGACGCCGGCCGCTTCCGCCGCGATCTCTTCTACCGGCTCAACGTGATCCCGATCGAGATTCCGCCGCTGCGCGAGCGGCCCGAGGACGTGCCCGTGCTCGCCGAGGCGTTCGTGCGCAAGCACTCCGAAGGGCGCCCGCGCCGGCTCTCGCCGGCCGCGATCGAGCGCCTCAAGCGCTGTCCCTGGGAGGGCAACGCGCGCGAGCTCGAGAACGTGATCGAGCGCGCGCTCGCGCTCTCCGACGCGGTGGAGATCGGTCCGGTGGACCTGCCGCTGCCGGGCGACGGCCCCACCTCCGCGTCCGACACGCACGGTCTGGTCGCCGACGCGCTCGAGCGTCACATGACGCTCGCCGAGCTCGAGGATCTGTACATCGACCGCGTGCTCGAGCACACGCGCGGCAACAAGGTGCACGCCGCGCGCATTCTCGGGATCAACCGGCGGACCCTCTACCGCCGCGGCGAGCGCCGTCTCGGCCGCGACGAGGAGGAGTCCGATGCGTCCGGCGTCGAGTGCGACGACGAGGCGCGGGAGTCGTCATGAGCCGTTTCCGCACGATCCTCGTCCCGATCGACTTCTCGGAGCACGCCGACGCGGCGCTCGACCGCGCGCTCGCGATCGCGCGCGCCGGCGGCGGACGCGTGCACCTGCTCCACGCCTACGAGATCCCGCTCGGGACGATCCCGCCCTACGGCGTCGAGATTCCCGAGGCGGTGCTCACCGGCGTGCGCGACGCCGCCGCGCGCCGGCTGGAGAAGGCCGCGCACAAGGCCGAGGGCGCGGGCGTCCCGTGCGAGGCCCACCTCGTCCACGCGCCCGCCGCCTCGGCGATCGTGGAGTCGGCGCGCGCGCTCGGCGTCGATCTCGTCGTGATGGGGACGCGCGGGCTCACCGGCCTCAAGCACGTGCTGCTCGGCAGCGTGGCCGAGCGCACCGTGCGCACCGCGCCCTGCCCCGTGCTCACGGTGAAGCCCGACGGCCCCGCGTCGGCCGGCTTCGCCAAGATCCTGGTTCCCGCCGACTTCTCGACGCACGCCGAGCGCGCGCTCGCGCTCGCGATCGAGCTCGCGCAGGAGAGCGCCGGCGAGATCCACCTGCTGCACGCGTACGAGCTGCCCGCGAGCGTCACGATGGCGTACGGCATCGCGATCCCGCAGACGGTGTGGGACGGCGTCCAGGAGGCGGGCGCCGCCCGCCTGGCCGAGCTGGCGAAGCGCGTCGAGAAGGCCGGCGTGCGCGTCGTCTCGCATCTGATGACGGCGCCGGCGGCCGACGCGATCGCCGACGCGGCCGCCGCGCACCGGGTGGACCTCGTCGTGATCGCGACGCGCGGGCTGACCGGCCTGAAGCACGTCGTCCTCGGCAGCGTCGCGGAGCGAACGCTGCGCATCGCGCCCTGCCCCGTCCTCACCGTCCGCAGCGACGACGCGGACTGACGCGGCGCCACGAGCGAGCGGCCAGTCTCCCATGTACGTGATCGCGCCGGGGCGCGCGTGACCGAGCCGTTGCCCGCGGCGCTCGCGCGCGATCTCGCCCGCGCCGCCGCCTATCCGCACGACCCGTCGCTGCGGCGGCGCGGCGCACGCGTCGCCGCGCTGCAGACGCACCTCTCGCACGTCTTCCTCGGACCCGAGCGCGTGTACAAGCTCCGCAAGGCGGTCGATCTCGGCTTCGTGGACTTCTCGACGCGCGCCCGCCGCAACGCCGACTGCGAACGCGAGGTCGCGCTGAACCGGCGCCTCGCGCCCGACGTGTATCTCGGCGTCGCGCCGGTCGTGCGGCGCGCGGGCCGCTGGACGGTGGGCGCGCTCGACGCGCGCGGCCGCGCGCCGGCCGCGGCGCGCGAACACGTCGTCGTGATGCGGCGGCTCCCCGACGGCTGC
>QEVM01000365.1 GCA_003576805.1 Pseudomonadota bacterium
GCGCTCTCGGCCGATGGCTCGCTGATCGTGGGTGTGCACGACGGCGAAGCGGCGCTCTGGGACGCCACCCACGGCGCGCGCGCTCTCGACGACGTGCTGACCCTGCATGGTGTCGATCTCTCCGGATGGAGTCTCGACTCGGCGGCGGACGTCTCGGCCGACGGCCGCACGATCGTCGGCTGGGGCACGTCTCCGCGGGGCGTCACCGAGGCCTGGCTCGTCGTGATTCCCGAGCCCGACTCCTCGATCTTGCTAGGCGTCGGCATGGCGCTTCTCGTGGGATGGCGCTCCGCTCCGCGTCGACGCCGAGCGTCACCGCGGCGATCACGCCGACGCCGTCAGCGCCGCCGAGGACGGCCGCCCAGCAGCGCGAGACCGCCACCGATCAGGAGCGCTGGGCCAGGCTCCGGGACGATCGGAGCGATTCGAAGCGCTCCACTCACCATGCTCGCCGAGCTCCGGTCGGCCGACGTCGCGCCGGCGAAGTAGCTGAAGCGATACGAAACGCCTGGCTCGAGCGTGCCGGCGGCGTCCGGGCAGCCGGCTCGGCGGCACTCGGCGAGCGGAGCGACGCCCGAGACGCAGCGCGTGAAGGGATCGTTGACCGCCCCGCCGACACAGAGCACCGCCTCGGCACCGCCCGTCGCGGATCCGGCGAACGTGAACGCCGTCAGCTCATCGACCGTGAACACCGCAACGCCGCGGTTCGACACAGTCTTGCTCCCCGACGGCACCGGGCTGCTCGGAGACGCGGTCGCGTGGAACGTGATCGCATCCGGCGCGAAGTCGCTCACGATCGTCATGCCGTCCGCGCTGAGGCTCCACGCTCCGACGCGGGGCTCGCCGCCGCCCCAATACCCGTCCCATGCGTAGCAGTCGATCTTGGACGGGTCGCAGAAGGTGGTGAGAGTCCCGAAGCTGCGGTTGGTCCGGTAGGTGTCGTACTGGATCGACGCGGCGTCGGCCGACACCGAAGCGAGGACGACGAGCAGGGCGAGCGGGATGCCGAGTCGCACGGGGTGCCTCCGTGCCCCTTCCCGTTTCGCACCATACAGCGCGGAGTTTGGGCGTGCCGCACGAGGTGTGACACGAGAGGACAGAGACGGTTCGTCACGCGATGCGGAGTCGTGCTTCGAGACTGTGTCGAGCGAGCCAGGAACGGCGACGAGACGAGCCGCACGGGGTGGAGCAACCGCGTTCGCGCGTTGGCGCGGTCTTTTGATGGTCGGGCCGGCGAGATTTGAACTCGCGACCTCCTGAACCCCATTCAGGCGCGCTACCAAGCTGCGCTACGGCCCGACGGGGCATTGGGTAGCCGATCGATCGGCGGCGGGGCTGTCGACCGCGCGAGCGGCGCGCGCGTCGGGCGTGCGACGGGCCGGGGTTGCGCGGCGCGCGCGCGGGCCGGAGGCTTCGTCGATGGCCGATTCGACTCGCGACGCGACGCCGCCGGAGCCGCCGCCGCCGTCCACGAAGGACCGCGCGCGGCCGCCGCAGCGCGGCGACGCGAACGACGCGCGCTCGCCGTGGGCGGGCATGCTCGTGTACGCGGCGGCGGCGGTGTTCCTGTTCTGGCTGTGGCAGCAGGGCATCGGATCGCTCGCGGTGCGCGAGATCTCGTATCGCGAGTTCAAGCAGCATCTCGCGGCCGGCGAGGTCGCGGCGCTGCGCATCGGGCCCGAGGAGATCGAGGGCCAGCTGCGCGTTCCGCTGGCGCCGGCGACTCCTTCGCCCGACGGCGCCGCGCCGGGCACGGAGCCCGACGAGCCGCGGCGTTTTCGCACGACGCGCGTCGACGATCCCGCGCTGCTCGCCGAGGTGGAGCGCGCGGGCGTCGACTACTCGGGGATGCGGCCGAGCTTGCTGCCGCAGCTCCTACTCGCGTGGCTGCTGCCGCTCGGGCTGCTCGCGTTCCTGTGGTTCGGGCTCTTCCGCCGGCTCGGCGGCGGCACGGGGGCGAGCCAGGCGGTGCTCTCGTTCGGCCGCTCGAAGGCGAAGCTCGTCGCGGACCGCGACGTCGGCGTCACCTTCGGCGACGTCGCGGGCTGCGACGAGGCGAAGCAGGAGCTCGCCGAGATCGTGCAGTTCCTGCGCGAGCCGGAGCGCTTCACGGCGCTCGGCGCGAAGATCCCGAAGGGCGTGCTGCTGGTCGGCCCGCCCGGCACGGGCAAGACGCTGCTCGCGCGCGCGGTCGCGGGCGAGGCGCGCGTGCCCTTCTTCTCGCTGTCGGGCAGCGACTTCGTCGAGATGTTCGTCGGCGTCGGCGCGGCGCGCGTGCGCGACCTCTTCGACCAGGCGCAGCGCCACGCGCCGTGCATCGTGTTCGTGGACGAGCTCGACGCGATCGGGCGCGCGCGCGGCGTGCACCTCTCGAACATCAACGACGAGCGCGAGCACACGCTGAACCAGCTGCTCGTCGAGATGGACGGCTTCGAGCCGAACTCCGGCGTCGTGATCCTCGCCGCGACGAACCGGCCCGACGTGCTCGACCCCGCCCTGCTCCGCCCCGGCCGCTTCGACCGCCAGGTGGTGCTCGACGCGCCGGACGTCGTCGGCCGCGAGGCGATCCTGCGCGTGCACGCGCGCGGCAAGTCGCTGGCGCCCGACGCCGACCTCGGCGCCGTCGCGCGCGCGACGCCCGGCTTCTCGGGCGCCGATCTCGCCAACGCGCTGAACGAGGCCGCGCTGCTCGCCGCGCGGCGCGGCGCGTCGCGCATCGGCCGGTCCGAGCTCGAGGAGGCGGTCGAGAAGGTCGTCGCCGGGCCCGAGCGCAAGAGCCGCCGGCTCGACGACACCGAGAAGCGGCGCATCGCCGTGCACGAGGTGGGGCACGCGCTGGTCGCGACGCACAGCCCGCACGCCGATCCCGTCCACAAGATCTCGATCGTGCCGCGCGGGCGCGCGGCGCTCGGCTACACGCTGCAGCTCCCGACCGGCGATCGGCACCTGCTCTCCGAGGCCGCGCTGCGCGACCGCATCCGCTGCGCGCTCGGCGGCCGCGCCGCAGAGGAGGTCGTCTTCGGCGACGTCTCGACCGGCGCGGAGAACGACCTCGAGCACGCGACCGCGCTGGCGCGCCGCATGGTCTGCCAGTTCGGCATGGGCAAGTCGGTCGGGCTGATGCACGTCGCGCGCGACGTGAGTCCGCTCGCGCCCCGCGCCGAGACGGCGGTCGCGCAACGCGACTGCTCCGAGGCGACGGCGCACGCGGTGGACGAGGAGGTGCGCGCGCTCCTCGACGAGGCGTACGCCGGCGCCAAGGACGTCCTGCTGCGCCATCGCGCGCAGCTCGACCGCGTCGCCGCCGCGCTGCTCGAGCGCGAGAGCCTCGGCGACGAGCTGCTCCGCACGCTGCTCCGCGACACGTCCGGCTAGCGGTGCCGCTGCCGCGCGTCGTCGTCGTGCTCGGCGCGATCTCGTTCGCCAACGACGCGGCGAGCGAGATGATCACGCCGCTGCTGCCCGTCTTCCTGGTGACGGCGCTCGGCGCCGGACCTGCGGCGGTGGGGCTCGTCGAGGGCGTGGCCGAGGCGACGGCGAGCCTGCTGAAGCTGGTCGCGGGACGCCTCGCCGACCGCGGCGTCGCGGCGCGCTCGCTGATGCTCGGCGGCTACGGGCTCTCGAACGCGGCGCGGCCCGCGATCGCGCTGGCCGCCGGCTGGCCCTTCGTGCTGGCGCTGCGCTTCCTCGACCGCGTCGGCAAGGGCCTGCGGACGGCGCCCCGCGACGCGCTGCTCGCGAGCGCCGTGGGCGCCGGCGAACGCGGGCGCGCCTTCGGATTCCAGCGCGCGATGGACCACGCGGGCGCGATGCTCGGACCGCTCGCCGCGGCGGCGCTGCTCGCGGCGGGGTTCGACCTGCGCAGCGTGTTCGTGCTCTCGATCGTGCCGGGGCTCGCGGTCGTGATGCTCGTCGTGTTCGGCGTGCCATGACTGCGGCAAAGCCTGCGCCAAGCGCGATCATCGAAGCGGGCTCGGGAACGACGGTGTAGTCGAAAGTCAGACCCCCATCCTCCCAAACGCCG